>NZ_JBEPRF010000013.1:0-258505 GCF_040548225.1 Bradyrhizobium sp. S3.12.5 | reverse complement strand
ACGCTATTGGTCGCATCGTCGACACCTACACGCCCGCAGAATCCACAAACTACTTCGTGGCCGCAGGGTACTTGCAACCTGATCGGCTAACGCTCCTAGCGCAGCCGCTTCACGCTCCGATTTGCCGAAAACCTGACGGAGCAGATCCATCACGAATTGGTCCGGCGTGTCCTCGTCACTATGAATGACGAGTTGGGTCGGCTGGGTTTCGCCACGCATACTATTCATCACCAAAGGCCTCCGGAACAATCTATGATTGAACGGAACGAATAGGGAACACAAAAAGAAGCGGCCGTCAAGCGTGACGGCCGCGGCAAATTGCAATCGACGGGCGAACCCTTAATGGGCACCGCCCCCGCCGGCCGCCTTCACCCGCCGCGTCAGCAGCACTGCGATCGCGGCCAGCACCAGCACCACGCCGATCACCGCAAAGGTGTCGGAGAAGCCCATCACCAGCGCCTGGCGTTTCACGGTCTTGCCGAGCGCGATGATGGCCTGCTCGCGTGCGGCGTTGGGGTCGGGCACGCCGTGCGCCATGAAGTAATCGGTCGTCTGGGCGATGCGGGCGCGGACCTCCTCACGGCCGAGCGTGACGGAATGGCCGATGATGTTGGAGTGGAACTGCTCGCGCTTGGTGACGATGGTCGCCAGCACGGCTGTGCCGATGGCGCCGCCGAGATTGCGCATCATGTTGGAGATGCCGGAGGCGGCGGGCGCATCCTGCGGCGCGACGCTGCCGAGGCTGAGCGCAGACAGCGGCGCCAAGGTGAGGGCCTGCCCCACTGCGCGCACGACGTTCGGGATGAAGAACTGATCGCCTGAGTAATCGAGCGACATCGTGATGTTCATGAAGGAGCTGGCGGCGAACAGCAGCAGGCCGACCGCTGCGATGTAGCGGGTGTCGAACCGCTGCATCAGCTTCGGCACCAGTGGAATCAGCAGCAGCTGCGGCAGGCCGGTCCAGGCCAGCACGTTGCCGATCTGCTCGGCATTGTAGCCCTGCACCTGGCCGAGATAGGCCGGCAGCAGATAGACCGAGCCGAACAGCGCGAAGCCGAGGAACACCGCGGCGATGGTGCCGACGCCAAAATTCCACTGTGTCAACAGACGCAGGCGGAGCAGCGGCTTCTCGACCACGAGCTCGATATAGATAAACAGCGACAGGCTGACGGCGGAGATGACGGCGAGCCGCACGATGAAGGGCGAGCCGAACCAGTCGTTCTTGTTGCCTTCCTCGAGCACGGCCTGGAGCGAGGCCAGGCCGACCGCCACGGTCGCGATGCCGAACCAGTCGCCCTCGCGCAGCAGGGCGAGATTCATGGGCTGGCGCTCCAGGGTCGCGAACAGGATCGCCACCATGACCGCAGTGGGCAGCACGTTGACGAAGAAGATGGTCTGCCAGCCGTAATTTTCTGTGAGATAGCCGCCGATGGTCGGGCCGATCGCGGGCGCAAAGGTCACCGCGAGCGAGAACATCGCGAGGCCGATCGGCTGCTGGCCCTTCGGCAGCTTGGTGAAGACCAGCGTGAAGGCCATGGGGATCAGCACGCCGCCGAAGAAACCCTGAAAACCGCGCATCGCGATCATAGAGGTCAGGTCGTCGGCAAACGCACATGCGACCGAGAAGGCCGCAAACAGCGTCGCGAAGCCCAGCATGACGTTCCGGAACGAAAACACCCGCGACAGATAGTCGGTCAGCGGGATCACGATGATCTCGCCGATCAGGTACGACGTCGAGATCCAGGATCCGTTGTCGACACCGGTGCCGATGCCGCCCTCGATGTTGAGCAGCGAGGCGTTGGTGATCTGGATGTTCAGGATCGCCATGAAGGCGCCGATCATCGCCGCGAAGACGGCGATCCAGACCGTAGCGCTGGCGCGGTTGGGATCGGCGGCGACGCGGTCAGGCGTCGCGGGCGATGTTGCGGGCGTCGAGATTGAGAGGCTGTTTGACATGGCACGACCCTCCGGAAACAAGCTTCGCTTTAGATGTTGCTTGGGGCGTCGTTGCCGCTTGCGCGGCCGGCGCTGAACGGGTTGCGATCGTCGGAATCACGGACATGCCGGGCCGCAGCTCGATGGCAGGCTGCGTTTCGGCATCCAGTGCGATCTTCACCGGGATGCGCTGCACGATCTTGGTGAAGTTGCCGGTGGCGTTGTCAGGCGGCAGCAGGGCGAACTCCTGGCCGCTGGCCGGCGCGATGGAATCGACGTGACCGTGCACCACCTGGCCGGGGAAGGTGTCGACCTCGATCTCGACCTGCTGTCCGGCACGGACATGGGTAAGCTGGGTCTCCTTGAAATTGGCAACCACATAGGCGCCTTCGGCAGGCACGATCGACATCAGCTGGGTGCCGGCCTGCACGAACTGGCCGACGCGGAGCGTTCGGTTGCCGATGACGCCGTCGATCGGCGAGACGATCGTGGTGTAACCGAGATTGAGCTCGGCCTGATGCTGAAGCGCGGCGGCGCGGGCTGCGGCCGCGTTGGCTTGCGCGATCTCGGCCTTCAGGAGCTCGACCTGCTTGAGGGCGGAAGCGAGATTGGCAGTGTCGCGCTGGATCGCTGCGTCGGCGCCGGCGTTGCGCGACTGCGCCTGCTGCGCGTTTTGCACGCTGCCGTAGCCTGTCGCGGCGAGATCCGTGTAGCGCTTGTTCTCCTGCTGCGCGAAGGTCTTTGCAGCAGTATCGACATCGATGGTCGCCTTGGCTGCGGCGATCACCGCATCCTGAACCTCGAGCTGCGCCTGCTTGCTGGTCACCGTTGCATTCGCGGCGGCGACATCGGCCTTGGCCTGGTCGAGCGCGACGCGGAAGTCGCGGTCGTCAATCCGGGCCAGCACCTGGCCTGCCTTCACATGCTCGTTATCGCCCGCCAGAACGCGATCGAGATAGCCGCTGACTTTCGGCGCGATCGTGGTGTTGTCGGCCTTCACATAGGCGTCATCGGTGGAGACGAGGAAGCGCCCGACGGTCCAGTAGTCGTAGCCGTACTGGCTGGCGCCCGCGAGGGCGGCGACCGCCACACCCGCGAGCAAGAGCTTGCGAACGCTGAGCTTTTGGCGGCGGACCGGGGGCGGTACGGCAGGCAGGATGCTCTCCGGCGGAAGGGTTGGAACAACGGTGGATTCGGACTTGGACGGGGTGGCGTGCACGGTCATGGCCGGCTCCCTGAATTAGGAAACTTGACGATTTCCAAAATAGAACTAACGTTGGGATAGTCAATGGAATGACAGGCATCATTTAAAAACATGGCTCAGGCGAAATCGAAAAGTGAGAGCCGTCCGCGCGGACGACCGCCAGTGCGTAGCGACGAGGAGACGAAGCGGATCGTCTTCGAAGCCGCACGGCACGCCTTTGCCGTCGACGGCTATGCCGCGACCAGTACCGAAGAGCTGGCGCGGAGTGCGGGGATCTCCACCAAAACGCTCTATCGCCTATTTCCGGGCAAGGCCGCGCTGTTCGAGGCGATGTGCGCGGACCGGCTGGAGCGGCTGCTGTCCGCTGTCGATCTCCAGGCAAACGGAGACGTCGATATCGACACGGGCCTGCGTGCCGCGCTCCTTGCCTGCGCCGATCTCGCGCTCGATCCGGAGGTCGTGGCGTTGCAGCGCATGGTGCTGCAGGAATCCGCCGCGTTCCCCGATCTTGCCGCGAACTTCTACAAGAACGGTATTGCCCGGACCGCCATCGCGCTCGCACGCTGGCTTCGTGTCCAGGTCAAGAAAAAGCTCATCGCGATCGACGACGTCGACGAGGCCGCCGGAATGCTGATCGGCATGGTCGCCTCGGCGCCGCAGCGCGCGGCGATCTATGGCGGCCTGCCCTTGCCGGCGCGCAAGGATATCGAGCGGCGCGTGCGAACCTGCGCGGCCTTTTTCCTCGACGGTAGTCGCGTAAAAGCGACCTAGCGGCTTCCTTTTGACAATCCAATCCCGACCGGTTATATATTTCGTATGCGAAATAAATTAGCCGCGGCGAAACACCATCGGCTGATCTACCTCCTCAGCGTCGCACAACGTCGCCTGCAGCGACGGATGGCGGCGCAGCCCGCGAGCGAAGTGACGCCGGCGCAGGCGGGGCTGTTGTTCATTCTCGGCAAGCAGGACGGTGTTCTGATGGGCGAGGCAGGTGCTGCGCTTGATCTCGGTCCGGCCGGCATTTCCGGCCTTGTCGATCGCGCTGCGACGGCGAGGTTGGTCGAGCGTCGCGCCGATCGCGAAGACGGGCGGGCTTGGCGGGTCTGGCTGACGCCGAAGGGGCGGACCACGCTGGCGCAAGCAAAAGCGTCGACCGCGGAGATCAATGCGAGGCTGACGGAAGGATTTACGAGCGCGGAGATCGACATCGTCGCGCGCTGGCTGACGAGCATTCAGGACAAGTTTCCGAGGGACCCGACAAGGGATCCGACAAGAGACCCCACAAGAGATCCAGAGGACTAGGAGAAGAGACAAATGACCGAGCATGTGCGAGTTGAGAACAACAGCGGAATTCTCACGCTCACCCTGGCGCGCCCCGACAAGAAGAACGCGCTGACGGATGCGATGTACGGCAAGCTCGCCGACACCATCGAATCCGCCGAGTTCGATCCGTCCGTGCGCGTGCTGCTGATCCGCGGCGAGGGTGACATGTTTACCGCCGGAAATGATGTCGGCGAGTTTGCGGCCGTCGCGTCAGGCAGGTCCGAAGGCAGCCGCAATGTCGGCCGCTTCATCCAGTCGCTGGCGCGCTGCACCCGTCCGCTGGTCGCAGCCGTGCAGGGCCGCGCCGTCGGCGTCGGTACCACAATGCTCCTGCATTGCGACCTCGTCGTGCTCGCCGAAAACACCCAATTGTCGACGCCCTTCGTCAGCCTCGCGCTGGTCCCGGAGGCCGCCTCGAGCCTGCTGATGCCGGCGCGTATCGGTTATGCCCGCGCCTATGAGATGTTTGCGCTCGGCGAGACCGTGCCGGCCAAGGCCGCGCTGGAATGGGGCCTCGCCAATCGCGTGGTGCCGCTCGACAGGCTCGACGCCGAGGCGCTTGCGCTTGCCCAGCGTCTTGCCCGACAGCCGGCCGGAGCACTCACCGCGACCAAGAAGCTGATGCGGAATGGCGAGATGCTGGTTGCGCAGATGCAGGCGGAGGGCGAGCAGTTCGCGCAGCGTCTGCGCACGGCCGAGGCGCGCGAGGCGTTCGCCGCGTTTGCCGAGCGCCGCCCGCCGGATTTCACGAAGGTTTCGTGACGCCGGGCCTGCTTAAAGGTTTGGCAAATCGGGAGCTTCCGGCATTTGACTACAACCTTAACGGAACATTGGCATGTCGCGGGGCAAGGTGGCCACTCCTAAAGTGGTGGCTTCGCGACTCATGGCAATGTTTAAGAAATCGGTAAGTTCGCTTCTCCTGGTGCTGATGGCCTTGTTGGCAGCCGGTGCGCTCGCCAGCACGGCGATCCAGATGGTCGGGGCCTTCGGCCGCTACAGCGATAGTCTCGAGACCGCGCGGCTTGCCGCCGCCGACAAGGCGATCTTCCACGGCGTATTGTCCCTGCGCAATAATCGCGGCGACGCCCAGAGCGCGCTGCTCGGCGACGACGACCCACGCGCAAAGCTTGCCGAGGCCGAGAAAGCGGAGCAGGGCGGCTATGACGGTATCGGCGCGGCGCTCGCGACGATCGATTTCGCGCGCCGCGACGAGCTCGCCAGCACGCTGAAGCAGCGCTGGGGTGAGGCCGCACCGCAATTCCAGCTGTTCTACGACGAGGCCAAGCGCCCGCGCGCCGAGCGCAAGATCGAGCGCACCAACTCGTGGTACGACGCCGTCACCAAGGTCATCGACACCGCGAACCTCGCCTCCACCGCCGTGTCGAACCGCGCCTGGATGAACGATCCCTTCATTGCCCGCATGATCCAAGTCCGCCGCCTCGCCTGGCAGGTGCGCGACCGCTATGGAATCCACTGTTCGTCACTTCGCTCCAACGTCAACAGCAGCAAGCCGCTCGACGACGCCCAGAAGCGGTCGCTGGCGCAATGGGACGGTACTATCGCCTCCGGCTGGTCCGGCATGGCCGAGTTGCTGGCCGCGCCCGATGTGACGGCAGAACTGGTGACGGCAGCTACGGACGCGAAGGTCAAGACAGACGGTGTCCTCAAGCAGATCGGCGATCTCACCAAGAACTTCGATGGCAGCGGCAAGCCGGCGATGCCCGCTTCGGAATGGAATACGCTCTGCCAATCGCCGTTCCCGCTGATCGTTGCGGTCGCGACCACGGCGCTCGACCAGTCGATCGCGCGTGCCGAGACGGTGCAGGCGAAGGCGCTGACCAATCTCGTGATCCAGTCGCTCGCGTTCCTGGTCGCGCTCGCCGTGACGCTCGCCGGCGTTTACGTCGTGCGCAATCGCCTGATGCGTCCGGTCCGCGCCATTCTCGGCGCCATCGCCCGGATCAGCGCCCGCGACTACGCGACGCCCGTCCCGCAATCGCGTTATCCCGACGAGTTCGGCACGATGGCGGCCGCGCTCGAAAGCCTGCGCGAGAGCGCGGCGACCGCGGAACGTCTGGGCCAGGAACGCGAATCGCAGCAGGCGTTGCAGCTCGCCCGTTCCGGTACCGTGGACGACGCGTGCCGCAGTTTCGACGCCACCGTGCAGGCAGTGATCCACAGCGTCGCCGCGTCGGCCAAGGAACTCGATGCCACCGCGACCGATGTGCGCACGCTGGTGTCGGAATCGAGCAGCCAGACGGCTGCAGTCTCCTCCGCCGCTGAGCAGGCCACCAACAATCTCGAAAGCATTGCGGCCGCGACCGAGGAGCTCTCGGCTTCCGTCGGCGAAATCTCCGCGCAGGTCCAGTCCAGCGCACGCGATGCGCGCGAAGCGGTGTCGCAGGTGGAGCAGACCAATGCCACCGTCGAGATCCTCGACCAGACCGCGGGCCGGATCAGCGAAGTCGTGAAGATGATCCACGCCATCGCCGGCCAGACCAATCTGCTCGCCTTGAACGCCACCATCGAGGCGGCCCGCGCCGGCGAAGCCGGCCGCGGCTTTGCGGTGGTCGCCGGCGAGGTCAAGAGCCTCGCGGCGCAAACCGCGACCGCGACCGAGGAAATCTCGCGTCAGGTCGAGGAGATCCAGGGCGCGACCGGGCAGGCGGTCGCCGCCATCCGCTCGATCGGCGGTGCCATCAGCGGCATCGACGAGAAGATGACCGCGATTGCCGCCGCCGTCGAACAGCAGCGTGCGGCCACCACCGAAATCTCGCGCAACTTCCAGCATGCCGCCCAAGGCACCCGTGAGGTCACCGATACCATCGGCAGCGTCGCCAAGCTCAACCAGGAGACCGGCAACGCCGGCACGGTGCTGTTCCAGTCCGTGACCAAGATGTCGGCCGACGCCGACCGTCTCCGCGTCGCGGTCGAGGGCTTCCTTGGCGCGGTAAAGACCGCTTAAGATTTCATTCCCTGTTCCAACGGCGCGGATCGGCATTGCAGCCGATCCGCTCGCCGGGTACATCTGTCGCGCCGCACGAGCGCGACGACAGCTGTAAGAGAATGGCTGTAAGAGAGTAGCTGTAAGAGAATTTTGGGGATGGAGAGTTAGATGCCGGTTACGCCACAGCACAAAGCCCAGCGCCCCTATCGCGGCGTGTTCCCGGTTGCGCCCACCATCTTCGACGAGCGCGGCGAGCTCGACCTGGACGGTCAGCGCCGCTGCATCGATTTCATGATCGATGCCGGCTCGCACGGCATCTGCATTCTCGCCAATTTCTCCGAGCAATTCGTGTTGACCGACGCCGAGCGCGACACCGTGATGCATGCGGTGCTGGAGCATGTCGCGGGCCGGGTGCCCGTGATCGTCACCACCACCCATTTCAGCTCGGCCGTCTGCGCGGCGCGCAGCCAGCAGGCCGAGGCCGCCGGTGCCGCGATGGTGATGGTGATGCCGCCCTATCACGGCGCGACCTTTCGCGTCCCGGAGAAAGGCGTCGTGGAATTCTTCAGGGTGCTTTCGGGTGCGATCAACATCCCGATCATGATCCAGGACGCGCCGGTGGCGGGCACGCCGCTGGCGGTCGAACTGCTGGCGCGGCTGGCGCGCGACTTCGCCAACATTCGCTATTTCAAGATCGAGGTCGCAGGCGCGGCGTCAAAGCTCCGCAGCCTGATCGAAGCGGGCGGCAAGGACATCGAGGGTCCCTGGGACGGTGAGGAGGCGATCACGCTGCTCGCCGACCTCGATGCGGGCGCAACCGGCGCCATGACCGGCGGCGGCTATCCCGACGGCATCCGCCAGATCATCGATCCCTATTTCGCAGGCGATCGAGAGAAGGCGAAGGCCGCCTATGAACGCTGGCTGCCGCTGATCAACTACGAGAACCGCCAATGCGGCCTGATCGCCTGCAAGGCGATGATGCAGGCCGGCGGCGTGATCAAGTCGGACGCGGTGCGGCATCCCCTCCAGCCGCTGCATCCGGCGACGCGGGCGGGATTGCTGGAATTGGCCAAGGAGCGCGACGCGCTGGCATTGCGGTGGGGGAAGTAGCCTCCGCCGTCGTCCCGGACAAGCGCGCCCCAAGCGCGCGCAGATCCGGGACCCATAACAACAGGGAGAACTTTGGCGAAGACTCGGAGTTATCATCTGGCTGAAGGCGTCGAATTGGCGCGGTTCGGGCGGTTTCCCGCGGCCCGGCGATGACCTATTGTACGCTCGCCAACCAGGCCCGCGGAGCATCTCAAGACATCGCGTAACAGCTCTTCATTATGCCGCTATCCCGAGCCAGGTTGGAGCGAGCCAACGAAACAGGGAGGTAGTGCCATGACGATGAGGCCGGACCCCACCTTTCACGCATCGCCCAAGCTTGCGATGGAAGCACCTGCGGAGAACTTCGCCTACACGTTGCTGCTCAGTCCAGATTTCTCAAAACCGGACGCTCTCGCGGTCATCGACGTCAAGCCGGGATCGCCGACCTACAGCCGCATCGTCCACACCGTGACGATGCCCAACAAGGGCGATGAATTTCATCACTTCGGCTGGAATGCCTGCTCCTCCGCATTGTCGCCGCTAGCCGGACACGCCTTCATCGAGCGGCGCTATCTCATCATCCCAGGGCTGCGTTCGTCGCGAATCTATATCATCGATACCAAGCCCGATCCGACCAAAGCCAAAATCCACAAGATCATCGAGCCCGAGGAAGTCTTCAAAAAGACCGGCTATTCGCGGCCGCATACCATCCATTGCGGGCCGGACGGCGTCTATGTGAGCACGCTGGGCGGCGGCGGCAAAGACGGCACCAACGGGCCTCCAGGCGTCTTCATCATGGATTGCGAGACGTTCGAGGTCCTTGGGCGATGGGAGATCGACCGCGGTCCGCAGACGCTGCATTATGATTTCTGGTGGAACCTGCCGCGCGACTACATGGTGACGAGCGAATGGGCCTTGCCGCCGCAGTTCGAGAGCGGGATCGTCCCGGAAGATCTGCTGGCGAACAAATATGGTCATCGTCTCCACTTCTGGGATCTCCGCGCCCGTCGCAACGTGCAGACCATCGACCTCGGCGCCAATCATCAGATGGCGCTGGAGGTGCGGCCCGCGCACGATCCGGTTCGCGAATACGGCTTCGTAGGCGTTGTGGTCGACACCACGAATCTCGAAGCATCGATCTGGACCTGGTGGCGCGAAGGCGGAAAATTCCATGCGGAGAAGACGGCGACGATCCCGCCCGAGCCCGCGCCAAAGGAGCAGCTCCCGCCGCTGCTCCAGGGCTTTGGCGCCGTGCCGCCGCTGGTGACCGACATTGACCTGTCGATGGATGATCGTTTTCTATATGTCTCGTGCTGGGGCACGGGTGAAATGCGCCAGTACGATGTGAGTGATCCGCGAAAGCCGAAGCTTGCGGGCTCGGTTCACGTCGGTGGCATCGCGCGCCGCACCCCGCATCCGAACGGCAAGGCATTTGCGGCCGGCCCGCAGATGGTTGAGATCAGCCGCGACGGCCGGCGCGTGTACTGGACCAATTCGCTCTATTCCACCTGGGATGACCAGTTCTATCCGGACGGCGTTCCGGGTGTGGAGGTCATGGCCAATGTCGGTCGCAACGGCGGCCTCGAGCTTGACAAGGACTACTTCGTCAGCTTCCCCGACGGGTATCGTGCGCACCAGATCAGGCTGGAGGGCGGCGATTGTTCGACGGACTCCTTTTGCTATCCGTCGGCCTAGATTGGGGGCACGCGAGCCCGGCGCTCGGCTGGCTTTGGCTCGCTCTTGTCGCGAGCGGTCTCTATCACGGGGTCAATCCGGGAATGGGATGGCCGCTCGCCGTGTCGACCGGACTCATGGACAAGACCCCGCGCGCGCTCTTCCGTGCGTTGTGGGCCCTGGCGGCCGGACATCTCCTGGCGACACTTCTCGTGCTGCTGCCGTTCGCGTTCCTGCTCGTGCTGGCCGAGTGGCAGCGTTCGATCCAACTCGGCGTGAGCCTTCTCGTCATCGGCTTCGGCGCCTATCGGCTGATCGAGCGGCGCCATCCGCGCGCGCTGGCACGAATCCCGCCAACCCAATTGGCGCTCTGGTCATTTGCCGTTGCCATTGCTCACGGCGCCGCCTTGATGCTCGTACCGATCTATCTCGGGCTCTGCCGGGCCTTCGAGCTCGATGCAGGCCATGAGGCCGCCGGCGCGCTGATGAAGGCAAGTCTCGGGATGGCGGTGCTGGTGTCCCTGGTGCACGTTGCCGCCATGATCAGCGCCGGCGGATGTCTGGCGTGGCTGGTCTACCGCTATCTGGGATTGAGGTTCGTCTCGCGAAGCTGGTTCAATCTGGATGCAATCTGGGCGAGCAGCCTCGTTCTGGTTGGCGTCGTGGCGCTCGCCTTCAATCTTGCGAGCTGGCGCTGAAGCCTACCGCGTCAAAGCCCACTCGCCGATGATCCGGAAGCGCGCCTTCGCATCGTCCTGCTTGAACAGCGCAATGCGGTCGATCTCGAGTGTACCGAGACCAAGCTCCGCAAATCTCGCCCGCAGCATCTCCAGAATCGGCCCGCGCCGCTCCGCGTCCAGCCGCCCCGTCAGCGTCATGTGGAAGCGGAATTCTTCCATCACGTAGGGATAGCCCCAGCGGTCGAGATACTCGCGCTGGCGCGCGCTCAGCTTTTCGGGTTTTCGCCGCGCGCGGTCTTCCGCCGTCAGGGGCCGACGAAATGAATCGAAATCGCGAACGCAGTCGGCCGCGAGTTGCAGGAGCGCGTCGACCGGCTCAGCCGGAATGACGGCGATGAAGCCGCTGATGGTATCGACCACCGGCTGGATCACCGGCATCGGCCGCGCCTTCGCGGCGAATGTCGCGCAGGCAGCCTTGAGCTCGGCCTCTGTCTTGCCTGATACCAGCGCCATCGGCGCCTTCAGCGTGCCGTG
Organism: Bradyrhizobium sp. S3.12.5; assembly: GCF_040548225.1. NCBI lineage: Bacteria > Pseudomonadati > Pseudomonadota > Alphaproteobacteria > Hyphomicrobiales > Nitrobacteraceae > Bradyrhizobium > Bradyrhizobium sp. S3.12.5. The sequence continues at coordinate 247,119 of NZ_JBEPRF010000013.1, read as the reverse complement.
AAAGCCGTATTTGCGGGGATCGGCGGTAATGTCGTGCCAGTCCGGCACGGCATGCAGGGTGCCTTGCGGAAACGAAAGCTCGTCGCTCGTATAGGCATCATAGCCAAGCAACTCGGCGCCGAATCGAGAGAGCGCATTGTCGGCGCCGGCGGAAAAATAGATCGCGTAGCGGGAAAAACCTGTCATTGCCGGAGCATAACCAATTTATGCCGCGACGACAGTCTCGCGCGGCGTCACCACCGGGCCGAGCAGCCGCGTCGCATCGGTGAGATGAACGAGCCGGCCTGCGGCGATCACCGCGACCAGCCGCGGCCGCAGCAGCGCGCTATCGTCGACCAGCAGGATGTCGGCGCGATGGCCCGCGGCGAGCGTGCCGCGATCGGTCAGGCCCGTGGCTTGCGCCGGTGCCGACGAGATCAGCTTCCAGGCCTCCGTCAGCGGCAGCACGCCGTCTGAAGCCAGCCGGAATGCGGCAAGCAGCGGCGCCGGATAGTAATAGTCGGATGCCAGCACCGAGCAGAGCCCCTTCGCGATCATGTCCGAAGCCTTGGTCCAGCCGGTGTGGCTGCCGCCGCGCACGACGTTCGGCGCGCCGTAGACGATGGCGTCGCCATGATCTGCGGCCTCGCGCGCCGTCTCCTCGTTGATCGGAAATTCGGCGAGCGTCACGCCGAGGCTGCGAAAGTCCCTGCGCATCGCCGGGGTCGCATCGTCGTGCGAGAGCATCCGCACCTCGGCGCTGCGTGCCGCCGCAGCGAGCCGGGTGATCGACGCCGGAACATCGGCAGCGCGCGAGACAATATGCGCAACGAGCTTGTCGAACGCCTCGCTCGACAGGCCGGTGCGCTCTACCATGCGGTTGCGCTTGCGCGGATTGGAGATGTCGGCGACGACCCCGTCCATGTGGTCGTTGAAGGCGAACAGGTCGACGCGACCCTCGGCGAGCCACTGGCCGATCTCGGCCTCGGCATCGAGATTGTAGGTCTCGTGCCGCAGGTGGAAGCGGGTGTCGGCAGCGAACTGCGGGCGCTGTCGCTCGATCGCCTCGAGCAGACGTCTTGCATTGTCGCCGCTGCGCAGGCCCGGCTCCCACGACCAGGTGGTGGCGTGGAACACGGTGGTGATGCCGTTGCTGATGGCCTGGCGATCGGTGTCGGCCAGCGCGACGTCGATCGGGAAATCGACGCCGGCGCGCGGCATCATCTGCCGCTCGAAAGCGTCGCCGTGCAGATCGACGATGCCGGGCAGCACCAGCAGCTTGCGCGCATCGATCGCCAGCCGCGCGCGGCCGCGAGATGCATCGATTTGCGCGATGTCGGATCCCGATACTGCAAGGGAGGTCTCAGTGAGCTCGGAGCCGATCAGGGTCCGGCCACCCTCGATGAAAATGTCTGTCACGCGACCGCGCTTCGTTTGCTGGAAGAGGAACTTGCCCCTGCTTCGTATGTCGTCAGGAAATCTTCAATCGCGAGCTTGCGGAAATCGGGCAGCGCTTCACGCAATTTGTCGTGATCCCAGTCCCACCATGCCAGTTTTGCAAGCCGTCCGGCAACCTCTTCGGAGAACCGCCGCCGCACGATGCGTGCTGGATTGCCGGCGACGATGGTATAGGCCGGCACGTCCTTGGTGACGATGGCGCCGGCCGCGATCACCGCGCCGGTGCCGATATTGCGGCCGGGCAGCACGACCGCGCCATGGCCGATCCAGACGTCATGGCCGATATGGACGTGATGCTGGCGCCGCCAGTCGAAGAATTCGGTGTCGTCGCTCTCGCCCGGGAAGTAGGCGCTGGAGCGGTAGGTGAAGTGCGCCTGCGTGGCGCGATGCATCGGATGATTGCCCGGATTGATCCGCGTCATCGCCGCGATCGAGCAGAATTTTCCGATGGTTGCGTAGGTGATCTGCGCGTCGTTGACGACGTAGGAATAGTCGCCCATCGCCACTTCATGCAGGATCGTGCGCGCCCCCACCTCGGTATAGGCGCCGAGCCGGGTCTCATGCAGCTGCGCCGAAGGATCGATAGTCGGTTGGACCGAAAGCACCTTGGCCATGCTGCATCCGAGAATTCGAGGGCGGGCGCTCGTCATCAAGCGGCTTGATGACAAGACAATGACGATGCGATGACAGGGGATGAGGTGTGTAGCAACGCCGCACCGCACCGCACGTGTCACACAAGTGTCAAGCGTCGGCGATAGCGGTGGGTCCCAGCTACTCTGGAGCCCTGCATGCTGGTGGTTGAAGGTCTGACGTGCCGCTTCGGCGCAAAAGCCGCGGTGGACGACGCCTCGTTTCAAATCTCGCCCGGCGGCTTCGTCGGTGTGATCGGGCGCTCCGGCGCCGGCAAGTCGACCTTGCTGCGGACCATCAATCGGCTCGCGACGCCGACGCAGGGGCGTATCGTGTTCGACAGCCTCGACGTCACCGCGCTGCGCGGCAAGGAGCTGCGGCAGTGGCGGGCGCGCTCGGCGATGATCTTTCAGCAGTTCAACCTGGTCGGCCGGCTCGACGTGCTGACCAATGTCCTGATGGGCCGTCTCGCAAAGATGCCCGCCTGGCGCTCGTTGTCGCAGACCTGGCCGGAGCAGGACAAGGCGCTGGCGATGTCGGCGCTGGAGCAGTTCGACATCGCTTCGCTCGCCGCGCAGCGCGCCGACCAGCTCTCCGGCGGCCAGCAGCAGCGCGTGGCGATTGCCCGTGCACTGGTGCAGCAGCCCGACATCATCCTCGCCGACGAGCCGATCGCCTCGCTCGATCCGCGCAACACCAAGATCGTCATGGATGCGTTGCTGCGCATCAACAAGCATTTCGGCATCACGGTGCTCTGCAACCTGCATTCGCTCGATCTGGCGCGCAGCTATTGCGACCGCCTGATCGGCATGGCTCAGGGGCGCGTGGTGTTCGACGGCGCGCCGGCTGAGTTGACCCATCACGTTGCCCGCGAACTCTACGATCTCGAGGCCGCCGATGTCATGGGCGGCACACCTGCGCCGGCGCCCGAGGGCGTCCCGGCACTCGGAACGGCGGCCGCCGCCTGAGCGGCGGCGCATCCGTCATTGCCAATTTTTGCGTCAACCGAACCCAACCGATGAAGAGGGTATCATGATCACTCGCAGACTCGTTCTTGCCGGCGCCGCCGCGCTTGCGTTCACGACTTCAGCCTCCGCCGAGGACTGGAAGGCCAAATATCCCGAACTGACCTTCGCGGTCATTCCGGCGGAGAACGCCTCGGGCGTGACGGGGCGCTGGGCGCCGTTCATGAGCTATCTCTCCAAGGAACTGGGCGTGAAGGTCACGCTGCGCATCGCCAACGACTATGCCGCCGTTATCGAAGGCCAGCGCGCCGGCAACATCCACATCGCGAGCTACGGCTCCGCCTCGTTCGCACGCGCCCGCCTGACCGGCGTCAAGACCGACGCCTTCGCCAACGACATCAACTCCGACGGCTCGACCGGCTATTACTCGGTGTTCTTCGTCAAGACGACCAGCCCCTACAAGAAGGTTGACGACCTCAAGGGCAAGAACCTGGGCCTCGTCGACCCGAACTCGACCTCCGGCAACAACGTGCCGCGCTTCGAGCTCGACAAGATGGGCATCCCCGACGCCGACACTTATTTCAGCAAGGTCGTCTTCACCGGCAGCCATGAGAACGCAATCCTGGCGCTGGCGCAGGGCACGGTGGATGTCGCCGCCAACCAGTGGACCAGCGACGACGATTCGACGCTGGCGCAGATGCTGACCAAGGGCATGCTGAAGAATGCCGACGGTTCGCCGATGAAGAAGGACGATTTCCGCATCATCCACAAATCTGCGCCGATCATCAACGGCCCCTATGCTTATAACTCCGACCTGCCGGAAGAGGCCAAGGCGGCGATCGCCAAGGCGTTCTTCGACGCGCCGGTCAAGGACAAGGCAGCCTTCGATCGTCTCCAGGACGGCCAGAAGAAGGGTTTTCATCCCGCCACCACCAAGGACTGGGATGGCACGATCGAGCTGATCAAGTTCGTCGATGCACTGCGTAAGAAGAAGGCGTCCTGAGTTTCGGGGCGATGCACTGGAGCCGGGTCGATGGACCCGGCTCATTCTCTTTTGACGGACCAGTCTCTATCCGATGACCGTCGCCGTTTCGATCCTCCCCGAGCAGCAGCTTGCTGCGCTGAACGCAGCCTATAACAAGGCGGTCTTGCGCAAGCGGCTCCGTCTCCTGTTGGGAGCCGCGATTTTTGCCGCGGCGCTGCTTCTCGCTGCGATCGGCGCAGAAGTGAATCTGCGGACCCTGTTCACTTACTTCGGCAACTTCCTCAGCTATTTCGATCGCATCCTCACGCTCGATAGCGGCCAGCGGGTCTGGACCGATGTCGGCGAATGGCTGTGGGGCTGGCGCAAATGGCTGAAGATGCTGGGTGAGACGCTGCTGATCAGCTATGTCGGCACATTGATCGGCGCCATCTTCGCTTTTGCCCTGAACTTCTTTGCGGCCGAAAACACCTCGCCCCGGCCATGGCTTCGCTTCGTGGTGCGGCGCCTGCTCGAGTTCGCCCGCACCGTCCCGGGCATCGTGTTCGCGCTGATCTTCGTCATCGCCTTCGGCCTCGGGCCGATGGCGGGCGTGCTCGCGATCGCGATCCACTCCACCGGCGCTTTGGGAAAACTGTTCTCGGAAATCGTCGAAAATGCTGACATGAAGCCGGTCGAGGGTATCCGCTCGACAGGTGCGAGCTGGCTCTCCTGCATACGGTTTGCGATCCTACCGCAGGTGACCGCTGGCTATGCCAGCTACGCGCTGCTGCGTTTCGAGGTCAACGTCCGCGAAGCGTCCGTCATGGGCTTTGTCGGCGCCGGCGGTATCGGGCAGGAGCTCGTCGTCGCCATCCGCAAGTTCTATTATTCGGACGTCAGCGCGATCCTGCTGCTCATCATCGTCACGGTCTTCATCATCGACATCTCGACCGGCTGGTTGCGCGGCCACCTCTTCGGCAAGGAGGCGCGGACGTGACAGGGCCGCAGGAGGTCGACACCGCGCAGATCCGCGCGCGCTACCCTGATGTGTTCGAGCGTCCGGCCGCGGCACGGCTTGCGACGCCGGCCATGATCGTCGCGGCGCTCGCCATTTTTATCTATGGCCTGGTCGATCTCGATTTCTCGCCGTCACGGCTCTTCAGCGGCCTCAGCCAGCTCGGCTGGATCAGCATGATGATGATCCCGCCCGATCCCGGCTCGTCGCTGCCGATCTATCTGAAGGCGATGGGCGAGACGTTGTCGATCGCGCTACTCGGCACCACACTGGCCGCGCTGCTCGCGCTTCCGGTCAGCTTATTTGCTGCACGCAATGTCGTGCCGTCGATCATCCTGCGCTTTCCCGTGCGCCGCTTCCTCGATTCGATCCGAGGCGTCGACACGCTGATCTGGGCGCTGGTATGGATCAACGTGGTCGGGCTCGGCCCGTTCGCCGGCGTGCTGGCGATCGCGGTGTCGGATTTCGGTGCGTTCGGCAAACTGTTCTCAGAGGCGATCGAAGGGGCTGATCAGAAGCAGGTCGAGGGCATCCGCGCCTCCGGCGGCAGCGCGCTGCACGAGATCCGTTTCGGCCTGTTGCCGCAGGTACTGCCTGTGATCGCGGGCCAGGTGCTTTATTTCATCGAGTCCAACACCCGCTCGGCCACCATCATCGGCATCGTCGGCGCCGGCGGCATCGGCCTCCAGCTCGCCGAGCAGATCCGTGTGCTGGAATGGCAGAAGGTGTCGTTCCTGATCCTGATGATTCTGGTCGCAGTCGCCGCGATCGATTTCGTTTCCAGCAAGCTGCGGTTTGCGATCATTGGGCGAAGGGCTGTGGCCTGATCAAACGTGCCGTAGGGTGGGCAAAGCGAAGCGTGCCCACCACTTCTGTCGAAATCTTGGACAGATGGTGGGCACGGCGCAAGTGCGCCTTTGCCTACCCTACGAGTTCGGATCTCAGGCGAGGGAGAAGAGTTACGGCTCGACCAAGAACTCCACCCGCTCCGCCGCGAACCGCGAATGCTTGGTCACCAGCGGCTTGCCCTCGAGGTCGAGGTCGGTGGCATCGACCACCAGGATCGGCCGCCCCAGCGGCAGATCGAGCCGCGCGGCGTCGGTGGCGTCGACGATGCCGGCGGTGATCCGGGTCGCGCCGCGGCGATAATCGCGGATCCCGTAGTGCTCGAGCATCTTCGTCATCGAGCGCGTCGCGGCAAACACCGTGCCCGCGCCCGGAAAGTGTTCCGCAGACAGCCAGGTGGTGGAGACGCAGATCGGCGCGCGATCGGCGAGGCGGATGGCCTCGATTCGGACCAGCGGTGCGCCGGTCTTCAATCCCAGCTCCCGCGCCAGCTCGCGGGTTGCGACATCTTCCGACGTCTCGATCATCCGGCCATGCGGCTCGCGGCCGCCGGCGCCGACGATCTCGGAGAAGCGCGTGCGCGAGCGCAGCGGATAAGCGAGCTTCTGCGCTTCGACATAGGTTCCGCTGCCGCGCTCGGCGCGCACGATGCCGCGCTCTGCAAGCGCTGCCAGCGCGCGCCGCACGGTGTGGCGATTGACGCGGTAGGTTTCGGCGATCTCCATCTCGCCCGGCAATCTGTCGCCGGCCGCAAAACGGCCTTCGGCGATGCCGCGCTCGATGCCGTCGGCAACGAGGCGCCATAGCGCGACGCCCGAAGAGGCGGTGTCCTGCATGCTCATGTCGGCGGCCAGCCTAGCCCGAAAATCACACGTTTGTCACGAAACAGTCATGGCGCTCTCGTATCAAGTTGTCTAGTATCATAGACAACTTGGATTCGGCAAGTTCTGTAGAAGAGATCGGTGGACTCGGTGACCCAGCACAACACCCAGCAAGCCCAGCGCCAGGCCGCCATGGCCGTGCTGGCGCACGCGGAGGCGGGCGAGATCGCCGCCCGTCTCCGCACGATCCCCTTGCCTGGCCATCAGGATTTGCGCGCGCCCGAAAACGGCCTGGTGATGTTGCGCGGCCGGGTCGGCGGCGACGGCGCGCCGTTCAACCTCGGCGAGGCGACGGTGTCGCGCGCCGCGGTGCGGCTTGCGGGCGGTGAGGTCGGCTTCGGCTACACGCTCGGGCGGGACGGTGAGAAGGCGCGGCTGATCGCTCTGTGCGATGCGCTGGTGCAGTCCCGGGATTTTGCTGCAGCCGTCGAGCGCGACGTTATCGCGCCGTTGCGCGAGCAGCTTATGGTCAGGCGCAAGCAGGCGGCGGAAGAGACCGCTGCGACGAAGGTTGATTTCTACACCATGGTGCGCGGTGAGGGGTGAGGCCATGACCACGATTGCGGAACTGCCGCCCGGTTTCGTCGACAAGGTGTTGTCGGCGCAATCGACCTTTCGTTCGGTCATGGATGCGATGGCGCGGCCGGGTTCGGTCCAGCGCATCGTGCCGATGGCGGGAGCGCCTGATACGATGATGCGCGGCACCGCCGCGATTGCGCTGACGCTGTTTGACCACGACACGCCGCTCTGGCTTGATGCGCGGATGTCGGAAAGCTCCGACGTCCTGAAATGGCTCAAGTTCCACACCGGCGCGCCGGTGGTGCCGGACTCCTCGATCGCGGCCTTTGCGCTGATCGGTGACGGCGGTGCGCTGCCCTCGCTCGAGCGTTTTGCGCTCGGCACCAACGAATATCCGGATCGTTCGACCACGGTGATTATTCAGGTCGACAGCCTGGACGCAGGCCGCAGCTTCGAGCTGCGCGGCCCCGGCATCGACGGTGTCGCAACGCTCCAGGCTTCGATCAAGCCGTTCGACCTGTTTGAACGCCTGCGTTTCAACGAGACGCTGTTTCCGCGCGGCATCGACGTGGTTCTGGTCGCCGATGATGCCGTGGTGGCGATCCCGCGCAGCACGCGTGTCATGAGCAAAGGAGGCTGACGCATGTATGTCGCAGTCAAAGGCGGCGAACGCGCCATCGAGAACGCCCATCGCCTGCTCGCCAATGCGCGGCGCGGCGACCAAGGCGTCGCGGAAGTCTCGCTTGACCAGATCTCGGAACAGCTTGGGTTGGCCGTCGACCGCGTCATGAGCGAAGGTTCGCTCTATGACCGCGAGCTCGCAGCGCTGGCGATCAAGCAGGCCCGCGGCGATCTGATCGAGGCGATTTTCCTGGTTCGCGCCTTCCGCGCCACCTTGCCACGCTTCGGTGCGAGCGAGCCGGTCGACACCGGCGCCATGCGGGTGCAGCGGCGGGTATCCTCGACCTTCAAGGACATTCCGGGCGGCCAGATCCTCGGGCCCACCTTCGACTACACCCATCGCCTGCTCGATCCGTCGCTGGCCCAAGGCTTTGTGCCGGAAGCGCCGGCTGTTGGCGAAGCCTCGACCGCGCCGACGCCGCGCGTGACTGACATTCTGGGTCGCGACGGACTGATCGAGACCTCGCCGCAGGCCGAAGATGGCGCCAGCGTCGGCGACCTCACCCGCGAGCCGCTGAACTTTCCCGCGGACCGTGACTTGCGCCTGCAGAATCTCGCACGCGGCGACGAAGGCTTTCTGCTGGCGATGGGCTACTCCACCCAGCGTGGCTACGGCCGCAACCATCCCTTCGCCGGCGAGATCCGCTTCGGCGAGGTCGAGGCGGAGTTCGTTGCCGAAGACGTCGGCTTTGCCGTGCCGCTGGGCTCGATCGAGCTGACCGAGTGCCAGATGGTCAACCAGTTCAAGGGCTCGGCAACGGAAGCGCCGTGCTTCACCCGCGGCTACGGCCTCGCCTTCGGCCAAAGCGAGCGCAAGACCATGTCGATGGCGCTGGTCGACCGCGCGCTGCGTGCCCGCGAGCTCGGTGAAGAGGTCGGAGCCCCCGCGCAAGATGAAGAATTCGTGCTGTCGCATTCCGACAACGTCCAGGCGACCGGCTTCGTCGAGCATCTGAAGCTGCCGCATTATGTCGACTTCCAGTCCGAGCTCGGCCTGCTGCGCAAGCTGCGCAAGGAGTTTGCCGAAGCCTCTGCCGAGGCCGATGCGCCCGATGCCATGAAGGAGGCCGCGGAATGAACGCGCCCGCCTACAATTTCGCCTATCTCGACGAGCAGACCAAGCGGATGATCCGCCGCGCGATCCTCAAGGCGATCGCGATCCCCGGCTATCAGGTGCCGTTCGCCAGCCGCGAGATGCCGATGCCTTATGGCTGGGGCACCGGCGGCGTGCAGGTGACCGCCGCGATCCTGGGACCGCAGGACGTGCTGAAGGTGATCGACCAGGGCTCCGACGACACCACCAACGCGATCTCGATCCGCAAATTCTTCGCCAAGACTGCCGGCGTCGCCACGACGACCTCGACGGACGAGGCGACCGTGATCCAGACCCGTCACCGCATCCCGGAGACGTCGTTGCACGCGAACCAGGTGCTGGTCTATCAGGTGCCGATCCCGGAGCCGCTGCGCTTCCTCGAGCCGCGCGAGACCGAGACGCGGCGCATGCACGCGCTCGCCGAATACGGCCTGATGCATGTGAAACTCTACGAGGACATCGCCCGTTTCGGCCATATCGCGACGGCCTACGCCTATCCGGTCAAGGTGAATGCGCGCTATGTGATGGATCCGTCGCCGACGCCGAAATTCGACAATCCCAAGATGGACAATTGCCCGGCGCTGCAACTGTTCGGTGCCGGCCGCGAGAAGCGCATCTATGCGATCCCGCCTTATACCCAGGTGGTGTCGCTCGACTTCGAGGATCATCCGTTCGAGCCGTATCGTTTCAACGCGCCCTGCGCGCTGTGCGCGGCCGAGAATTCCTATCTCGACGAGATCGTCACCGACGACAAGGGCAGCCGCATGTTTGTCTGCTCCGACACCGACTATTGCGAGGGACGTCAGGCCGCCGGCCATCACGGTGCCCTAAGTGCTGCGCCCTACAAGGACAAGGCGCAGGAGGCCTCCAATGGCTGAGCAGGATCTGCTCGAAACCGATCAGCCGCTGCTGGTTGCGGAGAGCCTCAGCAAATCCTACGGCCGCATCGCCGCGTGCCGTGACGTATCGTTCTCGCTCTATCCCGGCGAGGTGCTGGCGATCGTCGGCGAATCCGGCTCCGGCAAGTCGACGCTGTTGCAACTGCTGTCGGGCCAGCTCGCGGCGAGCGGCGGGCAGGTGTCGTACCGGATGCGCGACGGCGTCACCCGCGATCTCGCCGCGCTTGGCGAGGCCGAGCGGCGCCTGCTGTTCCGCACCGATTGGGGCTTTGTGCATCAGGATCCGGCGCAGGGCCTGCGCATGGCGGTCTCCGCCGGTGCCAATGTCGGTGAGCGGCTGATGGCGGTGGGCTGGAACCATTACGGCCGCATTCGCGAGTCCGCCTCCGACTGGCTGACGCGGGTCGAGATCGACGTCGCGCGTATCGATGATGCGCCGCGCACCTATTCGGGCGGTATGCGCCAGCGCCTCCAGATCGCGCGTAACCTCGTCACCGGTCCGCGGCTGGTGTTCATGGACGAGCCGACCGGTGGGCTTGATGTTTCAGTCCAGGCCCGCCTGCTCGATCTCCTGCGCAATCTCGTCGCCGAACTGCATCTCGCCGTCGTCATCGTCACCCACGATCTCGCGGTCGCACGCCTTCTGTCGCATCGCGTGATGGTGATGAAGGGCGGCCGCGTCATCGAGACCGGCCTCACCGATCAGGTGCTAGACGATCCGCGTGAGCCCTACACCCAGCTCCTCGTCTCCTCGATTTTGCCGCCATAAGCCTTCCAACAAGGGTCTTCCGATGACCGCCATGATCGACATCGCCGACGCCAACAAGACCTTCACGATGCACCTACAGGGCGGCATCGAACTGCCTGTCGTGCGCGGCGTGACCTTCCACGTCGATCCCGGTGAGTGCGTCGTGCTGTCCGGTCCGTCCGGTGCCGGCAAATCCTCCATCCTGAAGATGATCTTCGGCAATTACCGTTGCGATTCCGGCCGCATCGGCATCCGCCATCGCGGCGAGGTGATTGATCTCGCCACCGCCGAGCCGCGGCAGGTCCTCAACGTCCGCCGCGCGACCATCGGCTATGTCAGCCAGTTCCTGCGTGCGGTGCCGCGGGTCGCCACCATCGACGTGGTCGCCGAGCCCTTGATCGTCAACGGCATGACGCGCGCTGATGCGCAAGCGCGCGCCGGCGAGCTGCTGCATCGTCTCAACATCCCTGAAAGGCTCTGGCAGCTTCCGCCCGCGACCTTCTCCGGTGGCGAACAGCAGCGCGTCAACATCGCACGCGGCTTCATCTCGGAGCTGCCGATCCTGCTGCTGGACGAGCCGACCGCCTCGCTCGATGCCGCCAACCGCGCCGTCGTGGTCGCGCTGGTCGCCGAGAAGAAGCGCCTGGGCGTCGCCATGGTCGCGATTGTGCATGACGACGAAATCCGCCATCTGATTGCCGACCGCATCGTCGACGTCACCAGCTTTGCCGCCGCGGCCTGAAGGAAGAGGGACATGAACGCCAAGCCGAAGGATATCGTGATCGCCAACGCCAGGATCGTGCTGGCGGACCGGGTGATCGAACAGGGCTGGCTTGCTGTTTCGGACGGACGCATTGCCGAGATCGGCGAGGGCAGGGCCCCTGCCGGTGCGGAGGATGCCGGCGGCGATCTGATCATGCCCGGCCTGATCGAGCTCCACACCGACCATCTCGAAGCGCATTACGTGCCGCGCCCAAAAGTGTTCTGGAATCCGGTCGCGGCCGTCATCTCCTATGACGGCCAGCTCGCGACGTCAGGCATCACCACGGTGTTCGATTCGCTCCGCGTCTGGCGCGAGGACGGTGCCGAGGAGGTCGATGGCCGGGCCGGTGTGCTCGCCGCTGCGATCGCGACCGCACGCGACTCGAATCTGTTGCGCGCCGACCACTTCCTGCATCTGCGCTGCGAAATCCCGATGCCGAGCGTGGTCGAGGAAGCCAGGGAGCTGATCGACCGTCCCGACGTCAAGCTGATGTCGCTGATGGACCACACACCCGGCCAACGCCAGTTCCGCGACGAGGTCAAGCTGCGCGACTATTATCGCGGCAAGGGCGGCGGCAAGACCGATGCCGAGCTCGACGAGCTGTTCGCAAAGCGCTTCGAGTATCAGAAGACCTATGCCGCGACCAACATGCGCGAGATCGTAGCGCTGGCGCACGCGTACAAGATTCCGTTGGCGAGCCATGACGACACCACCGAGGAGAACGTCGCCGACGCCGTGCGCGATGGCGTCGCGGTGGCGGAATTTCCGACCACGATCGAGGCCGCGCGCGGCCTGCATGAGGCCGGCATCGACATCCTGATGGGGGCGCCCAACGTCGTGCGCGGCGGCTCGCATTCGGGCAACATCGCCGCGGTGGATCTCGCCCGCGAAGGGCTGCTCGACATCCTGTCGTCGGACTACATTCCCTCGAGCCTTCTGATGGGCGCGTTGCAACTGCCCGAGCATGCGCCGTCGATCGGCCTGCCGGCGGCCATTCGCACCGTGACCAAGGCGCCCGCCGACGCCGTCGGCCTCACCGATCGCGGCGAGATCGCAATCGGCAAGCGCGCCGATCTGATCCGCGTCCATGTCGCGGGCAGCGTTCCCGTGGTTCGCAGCGTCTGGCGCGAAGGCGGCCGTGTCGCATGAGCGAGACCGGCACGACGGCGAAGGACGCGGCGGGCGCGATTGGACCGGGGCGGCTGGTGCTCGTGGTCGGCCCGAGCGGCGCCGGCAAGGACACGCTGCTGCGGCTGGCGCAGGCAGCGTGTGTCGATGATCACGACATCGTCTTCCCGCGCCGCATCGTGACACGCGAGTCCTCCGCCGACGAGGATAACATGGCGATGAGTCCCGACGAATTTCGCGGTGCCCGCGAGCACGGCGATTTCGCCGTGCATTGGGACGCGCATGGGCATTCCTACGCCCTGCCGCTGGAGATCAACGACGACATCCGCTCGGGGCGCGCCGTCGTCGCCAACGTCTCGCGCACGGTCATTGGCACGCTGCGCCAGGTCTATGCCAACGTCGTCGTGGTCGCGATCACGGCGCCGCCGGACGTGCTGGCGCAGCGCCTTGCCGCCCGGGCACGGCACAGCGACGGCAATCTCGCCGAGCGGCTTGCGCGCGGCGTCGACGACGCCTCCGCCAATGCCGATGTCACTATTCTCAACGCCGGCAGCGCCGACTATCACGGCCGCCAGCTCGTGCGCGTCATCAGGAATGAGTGCTGGCGCGAGTAATCGTCGGCTGAACAGGAGAGAGTGGAATGACGGTGATCAGGACGGTCGAGGAACTCGAAGCCATCTACGGCGCCACCAATGATGCCTCGACCGTGAAAGTCGCCGACCACGTCACGCCGCTTTATCGCATCTTCATCGAGAAGGCGCCGTTCGCCGCGCTCGCCACCATCGGGCCCGAGGGCATCGACTGCTCGCCGCGCGGTGACCTTCCGGGCTTCGTCCGCATCCACGATCCCAGGACGCTGATGCTGCCGGATCGGCGCGGCAACAACCGGGTCGATTCCCTGCGCAACATCGTGCGCGATCCCCGGGTGTCGCTGATGTTCCTGATCCCCGGCTCCGGCAACGCGGTCCGCGCCAACGGCCGCGCCCATCTCTCGATCGATCCGGACTTGCTCGTTTCGTTCAAGGTCGAGGGCAAGGCGCCGCGCAGCGTCATGGTGATGAATGTGGAAGAGATCTACTTCCAGTGCGCCCGTGCCATCGTTCGCTCCGACCTCTGGAATCCCGACAAGCGCATCGATCCGAAGACGCTGCCGACGCCCGGCCAGATCCTCGCCGAGATGAGCCAGAACAAGGTCGGCGGTGCGGAGTACGATCGCATCTGGCCGGAGCGGGCTGCGGCCACGATGTGGTGAGTGCTTTCTTCCCCTCTCCCCCTGTGGGAGAGGGTGGCTCGCCGCGATAGCGGCGAGACGGGTGAGGGGTCTCTCTCCGCGAACTCATTCCGCAGTTGGTGCGCGCCGATAGAACCCCTCATCCGGCGCTTCGCGCCACCTTCTCCCACAAGGGGAGAAGGGAAGGGCCGCAATCACCGAGTTTCAATTAAACGCCATCCCGCCACTCAGCGCGATCGTCTGCCCGGTCATGTAGGCGTTGTCGACCAGCAGCATCACGGCCTTCGCCACCTCATCCGCCGTGCCGAAGCGGCCGAGCGGGATGCGGCTGATGAGTTGCGGCTGGCCGCTCATCATGTCGGTCTCGATCAGCGACGGCGCTACCGCATTCACGGTGATGCCCTCCTTCACCAGCCGCGCCGCGTAACCGCGCGTGAGGCCCTCCATGCCGGCCTTGGAGGCGTTGTAGTGCGGGCCGATCGAGCCAGCGCCGCGCGCGGCACCCGAGGAGACGTTGACGATGCGGCCCCACTTTCGCGCGCGCATCGACGGCAGCACGGCCTGTGTGCACAGGAAGACCGATTTCAGGTTGACCAGGATGGTGCGATCGAAATCGTCCTCGGTGAGATCGTCGACGCCGCGCGTGATGGCGATGCCGGCATTGTTGACGAGAATATCGATCGGCCCGAGCCCGGCTCCGGCGCGCGCGACCATGCTGGCAACGGCCTCGCGCTGCGAGACGTCGGCGGCAACGACGATGGCACGGCCGCCATGTTGGCCGATCTCGCCTGCGAGCTGCTCGGCCTGTCCGATCTGCTCGCGGCAATTGATTGCCACGGCTGCGCCGGCCTCGGCCAGCGCGCGGCAGACGGCAGCGCCGATCCCGCGCGAGCCGCCGGTGACGAGCGCTACGCGCCTCCTCAGATCGTGCGCCATATCAGGATCTCCCCATTTTTGCGTTAGCCGAAGTTTACCACGCCGGCCGTGCGGGCGCGTTGAACTCATTGCGAGATGAATCCGCCTGTCAGTGCTTGCGGCGGGAGAAGCACCCCGGTGCGCCGCTGCCAAATATGGATAGCCATTTCATTGACCAATCGCGCCAATCGCTCGATATTCGAAGCATTGAAACTGCTCCTCGAGCTTGATGCCGCGATATGAGAACCGATCACCAGCGTAATCCTGACGACATGCACGCGTGCATGACGCGGCGCTGTTTCTCCGCGGCTACCGGCGCCTGTTGTTGTTGCTGACCTTCTCCTGGCAACGCCACACACCGCAAATCCCAAGGCAAATTTCAAGTCCGGAACGCCGAGATTTCGGCGAGCGAGCAGTCATGTCCCAAGCCCAGTTTCAAGCCCAGTTTCAGGCCCGGTCCAACGCCTACATCATCGAAATCCACGATCGCGCCGCTGGCATCATCACAAGAGATGAGCGCGGCTTCCGCTTCTTCTCCTCCGAGCGCCTGTTCGACAGTCTCGAAGGCCGTCAGTTCCGCTCGGCACGCGAGGCCGAGCGCGCCGCGCGTGCCGTGTTCTCGGAGCGGAGCCGGCGCGCGAGCTAGATCAACTCCGGCGGTGGGCCCTGGTGCGTGCCGCCTTCTTTGCGGCCGTGGAGCGGACCTTGGCGCCCTTGGTGTGGCTCGCCTTCCGTGCAGCGGCCGAGCGTGACGCAGCGGTTCGCCGGCTCGCGGCGCGCTTGCCCTGCTTCGACAGCGCACTCCGCGATGCGGTCGAGCGCGGCTCCTTCTTCAGGACGCCTTCGACGGCCCGCGAGACGCGCGGACGGCGCTTCGGGGTGCGTTTGCCCTGACCGGCCTCATAGGCGTATTTGGCGCTGCGGCGCGTCGCCTTCTTGACGCGTCCTTTGCGCGGCGGCGGCAGATCGACGCCGGCGCGGCGCGCCTCGGACAGGCCGATGGCGATGGCCTGGCGCGCCGAGCGGGCGCCATGCTTGCCTTTCCTGATCTTGTCGATCTCGTCCTTGACGAATTCACCGGCCTGCGTGCTGGCGGATTTGCCGGCGCGCTTGTCCCGCTTGGCTTTACGAATGACTTCCTGTCTTGGCATGGGTCGAGTTCCCTCTTGCAATCGCAAAGGTGTCCAACCGCAACGCGCAACGCGGAAGATTGATCCTATCAGCCCCTCAATGCCGCGAGCAATTCATCGGGCCGCTCGGCCATGATCATGTGGCCCGCGCCCGGCACCACGATTGTTTTCGCATGCGGGATTGCGGCGGCGAGCGCCTTGCCCGCCTTCGCCGGCGTCATCATGTCCCGCTCGCCGAGGATGAGGGTAGTAGGCACCTTCACGCTCGCTGCCGCAGCAAGCGCATTCGCGTAGGCATTGCAAGCCGACAAATCCTTGAACAGCACGCCCGGCTCGCAAGCTTGAAGCACCGCCTGCGCGCCGCCATGCATCCACAGGCCGGGCGCGAGACTGCCGCCGAGCTCGGCGTTGAAGCCGAGGCCCCAGATCGAGACCATGTCGAGCGCGTCCTGCTCGTTGGCTTCGGCGGCCTTGAGCAGATCCGGGCCGACCGTCATGGTCGCGGCCGTGCCGATCAGGCTCAGCGCCGAGACCTTGTCGGGGTGACGCGCGGCGGTCTCCAGCGAGATCAACGATCCCATGGAATGGCCGATCAGGTGCGCCTTCGCTGCGCCCGCCGCATCGAGCAACGCCGCCGTCCAGTCGGCCATGTCAGCGATACTTGTGAGTGACGGCCCGGCCGAGCGGCCGTGGCCGGGCAAGTCCGGAGCGAGAACGCCAAACCCGTGATGGGCGAACCAGCGCGTGTGCAGCGCCCAGGTCGAATGATCGAAGCCGGCGCCGTGGATGAAGGCGACCGTGGGCAGCGCCTTGTCGAATTCGCGGCCGCCGGTTGCGGCAAACACCTCGGCGCCGTTGACGGAGAGCTTCATCGTGTCAAACCTTCTGCGAGATGCGCAGCGCCTGCGCGAGATCGTCGATGATGTCGCTGGCGGCCTCAATGCCGACCGACAGCCGCACCAGCTCCTCGCCGATGCCGGCAGCCCTAAGCTGCTCGGCGTCCATCTGCTGATGCGTGGTCGAGGCCGGGTGGATCACCAGCGTCTTGGCGTCGCCGACATTGGCGAGATGGCTGATCATGCGCAGCTGTTCGATGAACTTGCGGCCCGCAGGCCGGCCGCCCTTGATGCCGAAGGAGACGATCGAGCCCGCCCCGCGCGGCAGCAGCGTCTTCGCGAGCTGGTAGTCGGGATGGTCCTCCAGCGAGGGATGCAGCACCCAGTCCACGGCCTTGTTGGACTTCAGCGCCTCCAGCACGAGATGCGTGTTCTGGATGTGGCGATCCATGCGCACGCCCAGCGTCTCGACGCCTTGTAAAAGCTGGAACGCGTTAGTCGGCGACAGGCAGGCGCCGAAATCGCGCAAGCCTTCGGTGCGCGCCCGCATGATGAAGGCCGCCGTGCCGAACTGCTCGTCGAAAACGATGCCGTGATAGCCGCCATAGGGCTCGGTCAGCACGCCGAACTTGCCCGACGCGCGCCAGTCGAAGCGGCCGCCATCGACGATGGCGCCGCCGATGGCGATGCCGTGGCCGCCGATCCATTTGGTCGCCGACTGCATCACGATGTCGGCGCCGAGCTCGATCGGCCGGCTGAGATAGGGCGTCGCGAAGGTGTTGTCGATCAGCAGCGGAATCTTTGCCTCATGCGCAATCGCGGCGACCTTCGGGATGTCCAGCACCTCAAGTCCGGGATTGCCGATGGTCTCGCCGATCACGAGCTTCGTGTTCGGCTTGATCGCCGTGCGGAACGCGTCATGATCGCGCGGCTTCACGAAAGTCGTGGTGATGCCGAAGCGCGGCAGCGTGTGCGCCAGCAGATTGATGGTGCCGCCATAGAGCGAGCTCGACGCCACGATGTGGTCGCCGGCATTCAGAAGCGTCGCGATGGCGAGATGCAGCGCGGCCATGCCGCTCGCGGTGCAGATCGCACCGACGCCGCCCTCCAGCGCCGCGAGCCGCTCCTCCAGCACGCCGGTGGTGGGGTTGGAGATGCGCGTATAGATGTGGCCGGCGCGCTCCAGATTGAACAGCGCCGCCGCGTGGTCGGAATCCTGGAACACGTAGGACGTGGTCTGGTAGATCGGCACTGCGCGGGCGCCGGTCGCGGGATCCGGATGCTGGCCCGCGTGCAGGCTCAGGGTCTCGAAGGCAGGCGGTTTTGGCGCGGGCATGCGTGGCCTCGTTGGTCGATCGGCGATGGCGGCCCTTGTGCCACAAAAACGCGCGCCACGTCAGCCCATTGACAGTCTCGCGCGGGCTCGCGCAGCGCTATGCACTCGCGCGGATGGCCTGCTCGATGCTCCGCGCCTCGCGCAACAAAATCTCCGCAACCTCCTGCTCGCGGCGGGGGCCGAGCCTCGTCCGAACGGCGGACACGGTCATCGCCGCCGCAGGGCGCCCGTCCGGGGTCTTGATCCAGGTCGAGATCGATGTCGTGCCCTGCACGAGACCGATCTCCCGCATGCCATATCCGCGCCGCCGCGCCGCGGTGACCTGGCCGAGCACGGTTGCGGCGTCGGTCCGATAGGCATCGAACCGCTTCTCGTTCGCTGTGACGATTTTTCGCGCATCCTGCGCCGGCAGCGCGGCGAGAATGGCGACGCCGGCGCTGGAGACGCCGAGCGGGCGGCGCGCGCCGACCTCGATCGACAGCACCTGGATCGGATAGGCGCCGATCCTGCGATCGACGCACAGCGTGTCGTTGCCGGTGCGCACCGTCAGGAACAGCGTGTCGCCGATTTCGGCGGAGGCGCGTCGCAGCGAAGGACCTGCGGCCACCAGCAGGGGCGAGGGCCGGGGGCGCGCGAGCGCCAGCTCCGGCACCTGGTTGCCGATCGCGTAGCGGCCGGTTCTGTCGTGCCGCTCGACGATGCCTTCCTCGATCAGCACGTGAACAATGCGGTGCACGGTCGGGCGTGTGAGGCCGGTGGCCTGCACGACCTCGGCCAATGGCACACCGTCTTCGCGGCCTGCGGCAAGAATACGCAGCACCGACAATGCGCGACGGATCGCTTGCGCACCCTGTCGTGGTTCCAGCGCGCTGCGCGCGGATCTTGAGGAATGGGCCTTGTCCATATTATGGACAAGAACGCCACAATTCACTCGACAGGTAAAGCGCTCATCTGGAGATTGCGCGGCGATCAAGCGCCGTGCACAACGGCGAAGCGTTCGAATTGAGTTTGGAAGCGCCGCCGGGAGGTTAACATGAAATTAATCGCGATTGCCATGGTCGTCGTCACGGCGATGCTGGCGGGGCCCGCGTCGGCCCAGCAATGGCCGGCGCGCAGCGTCAAGCTGATCGTGCCGTATCCCGCCGGCGGCAATGTCGACAGCGCCGCGCGCATCATCGCCGACAAGCTCCAGGAAAAGCTCGGCCAGCCCTTCATCATCGAGAACAAGGCCGGTGCCGGCGGCATGATCGCGGGCGAGGCCTTCGCGAAATCGGCGCCCGACGGCTACACGCTGTTCGTTGGCGCCAATGGCCCGGTGCTGTTCGCGACTGAGATCAACAAGCGCGACGCCTATCATTGGAAGAAGGACTTCCTGCCGATCTCGACCATCTCGATGACGCCGCTGGTGCTCGAGGTCCATCCGTCGGTGCAGGCCACAACCTTCAAGGAATTCATCGAGCTGGCCAAGCGCGAGCCCGGCAAGCTGACCATGGCCTCGCCCGGTCCTGGCACCACCAACCACCTGCTCAGCGAGCTGATGCAGTCGAGCCTCGAGCTGCAATGGGTCACCGCGCATTACCGCGGCAACGCGCCGGCCATCAACGATTTGCTTGGTGGCCAGGTGCAGTTCGCCTTCGACCAGCTCACGGTCAGCCTCCAGCACATCAAGGCCGGCCTGTTCCGCGCGCTGGCCGTCACCAGCCCGCATCGCCTGAAGTCGCTGCCCGACGTGCCGACCTTCGCCGAGCTCGGCTACAAGGACTTTGATGGCCAGACGTTTACGGGCCTGTTCGCGCCCGCAGGCACGCCGGCGCCGATCGTGGACAAGCTGCACGAGACGCTGGTTGCGATCCTGAAAGATCCGGGCGTAGTCGATAAGTTCGACAATCTCGGCGGCGAAGCCGTCGCGATGACGCCCGACGAGTTCAGGGCATATCTCGAGCGCGAGGACGCCAAATGGATTCCGGTCGTGCGCAAGGCCAACATCAAGGCTGACTGAGCGATGCGGATCGACCCCACCGAGCTCGGCGCGGAGCGCATCTACCGGCTGATGACCGGCATCGTGGTGCCGCGCCCGATTGCCTGGGTGACGAGCCTGTCGCGCGCCGGCGTGCTCAATCTCGCGCCGTTCAGCGCCTTCACCTTCGTCTCGCAGAAGCCGCCGATGCTCGCCATCAGCGTCGGCCGCAAGGGCGCTGATTACAAGGACACCGCGCACAACATCCTCGACACCGAGGAATATGTCATCCACATCGCCGACACGCCGCTGATGAATGCGGTGCACGACAGCTCCATCGAGCATCCGCCTGAAATCAGCGAGGTCGAGCAGCTCGGGCTGGAGACGCTTGACTGTGAGCGCATCAAGGTACGAAGGCTCGCCGCTGCGCCGGTTGCGATGGAATGCCGCTTTCGCCAGTGCCTCGAATTCGGCGAGGCGCGCAGCCGGCTGATCGTCGGTGAGGTCGTGATGTTCCACATCCGCGACGGCCTCGTCACCAACGGCAAGGTCGAGACTGCGGCACTCGATCCGATCGCCCGCATCGGCGGGCCCCGTTATGCCCGCCTCGGCGAGATCGTGACGCTGAACACCGTGTTCCAGACGCCCAAATCGAAGGACTGAACGTACGGACGCCTGGCGTACGCCGCCTGAAGACCATTGGAGAACGACGATGCGACTGCTGAGCTATCTGGTGGACGGAGAGCCGCGCTACGGCGCGGCGACTGATGGCGGCGTGGTCGATCTGACCACGCGGATCGGCCGCGATTTCTCCGACCTGAAGGCGCTGATCGCGGCCAACGCGCTGGCCGAGGCGCAAGAGGCGGTGGCCGGCCAGAAGCCCGACTATATGCTGGAGAAGATCACGCTGCTGCCGCCGGTGCTGTCGCCCGAAAAGCTCTGGTGCATCGGCGTCAATTACGCCGAACGCAATGCCGAATATAAAGACAATTCGGACCTGCCCAAATATCCGAGCCTGTTCGTGCGCAGCATGTCGTCGATGACGGGCTCCGGCCAGCCGCTGGAGAAGCCGCACGTCTCGGATCAGCTCGATTACGAAGGCGAGCTCGTCATCGTGATCGGCCAGGGCGGCCGTCATATCCAGCGCGAAAAGGCCTTCGCGCACATCTTCGGCATGACGCTGTGCAACGAAGGCACGATCCGCGACTGGCTGCGCCACGGCAAGTTCAACGTCACGCAGGGCAAGAACTTTGACCGCTCCGGCAGCATCGGCCCGTGGATCGTCACCGCGGACGAGCTCGATCCGCGAGGGCCGCATGACATCGTCACGCGCGTCAACGGTGAGGTGCGGCAGCAGGACACGACCGCGCGGCTGATGTTCCCGTTCGATGTCCTGATCTCCTATCTCTCGACCTTTGCGACCCTGAAGCCCGGCGACATGATCGTGACGGGCACGCCGACGGGCGCGGGTGCCCGCTTCGATCCGCCGCGTTGGCTGAAGATTGGCGACGTCGTCGAGGTCGAGTCCAGCCGCATCGGCGTGCTCAGAAACACCGTGGCCGCGGAGCAGTAAGTGATGCTTGATACCGTCACGATCGAGCGCCTTGCTGGGCGCCTCGATGAGGCCGAGCGCACCAAGGCGCTGATTCCAATGTTCTCAAAGGACTATCCCGGCTTCAGCATCGAGGATGCCTACGCCGTCCAGCGCGCCTGGACAAAACTTCAGCTCGGTCGCGGCCGCGTCATCAAGGGCCACAAGATCGGCCTGACCTCGAAGGCGATGCAGAACGCGGTCGGCATCTCCGAGCCCGATTACGGCGTGCTGTTTGCCGACATGTTCTATGCTGATGCCACGCCGATTCCGTTCGATCGCTTTCACGCGCCACGGATCGAGGTCGAGCTCGCCTTCGTGCTGAAGGCGCCGCTGCGCGGTCCGGATTGCACCATCTTCGACGTGCTCAACGCTACCGATTACGTCACGCCCGCGCTCGAAATCCTGGAGACGCGCATGCATCGCGTCGATCCCGAGACCGGCAAGGCGCGCAAGGTCGTCGACACCATCTCGGACAACGCCGCCAATGCCGCGCTGGTGCTCGGCGGCCGGCCGTTCCGCCCGCTAGACGCGGATTTGCGCTGGATCGGCGCACTCTTGTTCCGCAACGGCGAGGTCGAGGAGACCGGCCTTGCCGCCGGCGTGCTCAACCATCCCGCCAACGGCATCGCCTGGCTCGCCAATCGCCTGGCACCGCATGACGAGCATCTCGCCGCCGGCGAGGTGGTGCTGGCGGGATCGTTCACGCGTCCGGTCGATATCCGCCGCGGTGATACCTTTCATGCCGACTATGGCGCCTTCGGCTCCGTGTCGTGCCAGTTCGTCTGAACCAATAAAAAAGGAGGAAGCGCACATGACAGGCCCAACGCGGCGCAAGAGCATCCATATCGGCGGCTTCAAGCACGCCAATCCGATCCCGAACGCCTGCCGCATCGGCAATCTTGTGATGTCGGGCGTCATCCTCGGTCGCGACGGGGCTGGCACGATGCCGGAGAGCCTGGACGCCCAATGCGCCAACATGTTCGCGCATATGAAGGCGACCGTGGAGGCTGCGGGCGGCACGACGGACGACATCATCAAGATGACGGTGTGGTTGAAGGACCGCACGCAGCGCGGCCCGGTCAATGTCGAATGGCTGAAAATGTTTCCGGACGAGCATTCGCGCCCGGCGCGTCACGCGCTGCCGATGGACAACATGGACGGCGGCGCACTGGTGCAATGCGATTTCACCGCCGTGATCGACTGAGGGAGTTTTTGCACATGCCGACCTATCTGCCGTTCGATCCGAACCCGCGCCGTCCGGTCAAGGCGCCGCCGCCGAAAACCGTCGACAGCCAGTTTCACGTGCTCGGCCCCGTCGACAAATATCCGGAACGTCCGGGCGCGGCCTATCGGATGCCCACGGCCACCTGGGAAGCGGCATTGCGCATGCACAAGACGCTCGGTATCGAGCGCGGCATCATCGTGCAGACAACGACCTACGGCGCCGATCATTCCGTCGTGCTCGACGGTCTCGCCGCGATGGGCCCGAACTATCGCGGCTGTGCCAATGCCTTGGTGTTTGCTGAAGCGAACGATGCTTATCTTGCCAAACTGCACGACGCCGGCGTGCGCGGCGCGCGCTTCAGTTTTCGACAGGAGCTGGGTGCCGTGCTGTCCGATGCCGATTTCGCCCGGGCGATTGCACGAATCCGCGAGCTCGGTTGGTACGTCAAGATCCAGCCGGAAAAGGACGGCATCGTCTCCAGCGTCGCCAAATACGAAAATCTCGACGTGCCCGTGTTGATCGACCATATGGCGCGCCCCGACCCCTCGCGCGGCAAGGACGATCCGAACCTGCGCAAGATGCTGGAGCTGCTCAAGAAGGGCAATTTCTGGGTCATGCTCTCGCTCGGCGAGAAGACCTCGCAAGCGGGCCCGCCCTATGACGATGTCATTCCGATCGCGCGCAGCTATATCGAGGCCGCGATCGACCGCTGCGTCTGGGCCAGCGACTGGCCGCATCCGGTCTCGGTGAAGCAGCCGCCGAACGACGCCGATCTGCTCGAATTGATGTTCCGTTACGCGCCCGACCAGGCGGAGCTGGAGAAGATCCTGGTGCACAATCCGGCGAAGCTGTTCGGATATACGGATTAGAGCGCTCGAGGCCTGCCACCAATGCATTCCTCTCCCTCTCCCGCCTGCGGGAGAGGGGCGGGGTGAGGGCTCTCTCCTCTTGGAGATTGTCCCATCGCGGATACACCCTCTCCCCAGCCCTCCCCCGCGAGCGGGGGAGGGAGCGCACCTTCATCGTCGCAACAATCGGGCCTGATCACAGCACCGGCTGCTTAGCCAGCCGATCCCGCACCTCGGCTGCGATCTCGAACGAGCGCAGCCGGGCGGCGTGATCGTAGATCTGGCCCGTGGTCATCAGCTCGTCGGCTGCGGTGTCGGCAATCAGCGCCTTCAGCTTCTCTTCGACGACCGCGGGCGAGCCGACTGCGGAGCAGGCCAGCGATTGCGCGACGCCTGCCTTCTCGGCCGGCGACCACAGCGCGTCCATGTCGTCGACCGGCGGCGGCAGCTGGCCGGGCGTGCCGCGGCGCAAATTGATGAACTGCTGCTGCAGCGAGGTCAACATGCGCTGTGCCTCGCCGTCGCTGTCGGCGGCGAACACATTGACGCCGACCATCGCATAGGGCTTGTCGAGCTGCGCCGATGGCTCGAACCGCGCGCGGTATTCGCGCAGCGCCGGCATCATCATCTGCGGCGCGAAGTGCGAGGCGAATGCGAAGGGCAGCCCCAGCATGGCCGCGAGCTGCGCGCCGAACATGCTCGAGCCGAGGATCCAGAGCGGCACTTTCGTCCCCATGCCGGGCACGGCACGGATCGCCTGGTTCGGCTGCAAATCGCCGAGCAGGGCTTGCAGCTCCAGCACGTCATGCGGAAAATTCTCGGCAGCCGTCGCCAGATCGCGCCGCATAGCCCGCGCCGTGAGCTGGTCGGTGCCCGGCGCGCGGCCGAGCCCGAGATCGATCCGCCCGGGATAGAGCGACTCCAGCGTGCCGAACTGCTCGGCGATCACCAGCGGCGAATGGTTCGGCAGCATGACGCCGCCCGAGCCGACGCGGATCGTCCTGGTCCCGCCCGCGACATGCCCGATCACCACGGATGTCGCAGCACTCGCAATGCCCGTCATGTTGTGGTGCTCGGCCAGCCAGAAGCGCTTGAAGCCCCAGGCTTCCGCATGCTGGGCGAGATCAAGCGAGTTGCGAAACGCCTGCGCGGCGTCAGCGCCCTGCCTGATAGGCGCGAGGTCGAGGACTGAGAAGGGGATCATGTGGGGGGGACCGGAATGAAGGATCTGCGCATCTGGAACATCACATGTAGTGTCAGCGCGTAGGATGGGTAGAGCACTTGCGAAACCCATCGTGCTTCGTCATCGCGCAAAGCTCGATGGGTTTCGCTCCCGCTCTACCCATCCTACGAAGCTGCTCGAGCGGCCTGCACTCCCGTTCACAACCCTGTTATTGCGACCCATGGCGCCCTTCGTCTCAACTGGGCCTTTCGCGCCTGTTGTTGTACCCTCCGCGGGTCCACCGCACCGTCGCAGGAGGAATCGACATGACCATCGTCGTACTCAGCCGCCGCAATCTCCTCGCCGCCGGCGGCACCGTCCTCGCAACCGGAGTTTTGACAGTCGGGGCTTCCAGACTCCTGCTGCCGGCCCGTGCGGAGGGCCTCGCGCCGACTGAGTCGATGACGGGCGGGGCGAACAACTACCGCAAGGGCGCGGCGGTCGTGGAGCGGATCGGCAAGGGCGGCTTCTGGATGAGTGGCACCGTCCGCCGCGCCGGCGACGGGGCGCCGCTTGCCGGGCAGCGCATCCAGATCTGGGCGCACACGGTCGAAGGCCAGGAGCACGAGCCGCAGAGCCACGGCGCCACGCTCACCGACAAGGATGGCGCGTTCCGGCTCGAGATGCCGCAGATCATTCCGATCTTCGGCCAGCCGCACGGCCACCTCGCCTATGACAGCGGTGAGTTCAAAACCGTCTTTCTGCGGCCGATCATGCGGAGCGCGAAGGAAACCAGCCTCGAGGCGCACTTCGTGCTTCAGCCGGCTTGACCGCGTTGCAAGTGAAGGCGTGGAGATCGGCCCGGGTGCCCTTGATCTGGGCCGCCCTTGCTTTGGCCATCGGCGTGCCGATCGCGCTCGCTGCGGCAAGCGAGCAGCTCGCATGGCGCGGTCCTGTCTACATCCTCGCTGGATTCGCAGGCATCGTCGCCCTCGGTCTCGTGCTGGTTCAGCCTTTGCTGATCGGCGGATATTTGCCGGGCCTGTCGGCCTATCGCGGGCGGCGTGCACACCATTGGATCGGCGGCGCGCTGGCCTTCGCGGTGGTGATCCATGTCGCCGGCCTCTGGATCACCAGTCCGCCTGATATGATCGACGCCCTGACCTTCGCGTCGCCGACGCCGTTCTCCCCCTTTGGCGTGATCGCGATGTGGGCCATCTTCGCTGTCGCGCTTCTGGCGCTGCTACGCCGGCGGCTGGGCCTGCGACTGCGAACCTGGCGCATCGTCCATCTTCCGCTCGCGATCGTCATCGTCGCCAGCGGCGTGGTCCATTGCCTGCTAATCGAGGGGACGATGGAGACAATCTCGAAAGCGACGCTCTGTGCATTTGTCCTCGCTGCAACCGCCAAGGCGATGATTGATCTCCGGCGAAAGCGGGCGTTGCGCGGCGAGAGCATTGCGAGGTAGTGAACCGGGCAGAATTGATTGCGATTTGCGGGTTGGCGCGATGACTGAAAGTTCTCCCGATCTGAAAGCATTCCTGCTCGCGACGCCGTTCTTCGGCGGTCTCACGGACCCAAGTCTCGACCTCCTGCTATCGATGCTGGTCGAACGCAGCTTCGACGTCGGCGCGACCGTCGTGGCGGAAAGCGAGCCGGGACGCTCGATGTTCATCGTCAAATCCGGTCGTCTCGCGGTGAGCAAACGGGCGAATTCGGGGGACGCCATCCCGATTTCCACCCTTAGGCCCGGCGATTTCTTCGGAGAGATGACGCTGATCGAAATGCAGAACCGCTCCGCCACGGTGGTCGCGGAGGCTCCGACCGTGCTGTACGAGCTGACCGCGCAAAAGCTCTACGCCTGCTACAAGGCCGATATCCACGCCTATGTGATCGTCCTGCAGAACATCAATCGCGAGCTGTGCCGGCGCCTGCGCCGTTCCGACGATCGCCTCACTAGGCATCGAATGGATGAAGAGGGAAACTCTGCGAATTGAATGGTGCGTCCCGGCGATGCCGCGAGTTCGTAGCCCGTAGCCCGTAGGATGGGTAGAGCACTTGCGAAACCCATCATGTTTCGTCACCGGGGAGGGAAGGCCTTGATGGGTTTCGCTTCCGCTCTACCCATCCTACGAGCTACAGCAACGCCAATGAGTGCAGCGAATTTCTATGAAGCCCGAAGGCAACCAAGCCGGAGAGAAGCAGCGCAGTCCCAGTTACGATCAGGCAAAACGCAAACACTATTGAAGCCTTTGGTTCGTCACGAATGACAAGGACGATAATAGATAAAATTTTACCGACAATCGAAAGGAAGAATTAACCTTACTTGCGCCGATCTAACCCGTCGGGCAAAACACCCGGCTCCCACCAAAATCCCGTCAACCCTCCTTCATAAAAATATTCCACTTTACCGAAATTCGGATTTGCGGCACACTCCCACCATCCTGACCCCTGGAGAGGGGCGATCGTACGTCGTCACGAACGTGGGTTGGGGGGCGGTGGACGCGGCAGCGCCGGCGCGGATGTAGGAGCAGGGCGGGGAGAGGATTGAGCCGAACCCCGTGAGCTCTCTGCAAGCCGTGTCGAACGAACGGCGCCTGTATCCCGCGAAGCCCTTGGGCGAAGCGGGATCGCTGCGTACGGCTAAATCGTGTGGTCCTGGCTGTCGTCGCTACAGCCAAGCTTTCGCGGAGGTGTGGAGCGCCCAACCGGGTCAACCACATCGTCAATTCGCTGAAAGCGAGGGAGGCCAGAAGGAACTCGGCTCCCGGGAGAGCGCGGCATACGCCGTCAACCCATCGCGCAGGGAAGGCCGAGTGTTCGGCGTCACCTGTATGCTGCTGTGCGGTCTCCTTGCGCTACACTTTCGCGCAGCGGACCGCGGGTGCCCGTCGGCACCCGGTCTTCCCTGCGCCCTCTTCACGGAGGAGGGCGACGGAAAACAGCAAAACTCGGGCGTTTCGTGCCGCGAGAATGCTGATTCATGCGTACTTCGAGAGATGAAATGGTGCTGCCAGACAGGATTGAACTGTCGACCTCTCCATTACCAATGGAGTGCTCTACCACTGAGCTACGGCAGCATGTGCTGGGATAAGAATCGGCCGCCCGAGGGGCCTACCAAGCGGGCCGATATCTGCCACAGGCCTCCCCGCTGTGCAAGCTTGCAGGACCCGCCAAAGCGAGAAAATCGGGGCGATATCGGGGGTATCACGGCTGCTTTGGCCCGAAACGACCGACTTTCCGTCGATTTTGGTTCCTACTCCCCCGGCCAACTGGCCAGTTGGCCGGTGCGGCGGATTCGACCCATTTTGAGTTTCCACGATCGGGACCGCACGGCCCTCTTGAGCTGCCGCATTCTCCGGGCATGTTATCGCCAACCGCTGTATGGACCCGTGATGGCTGACGAGAACGACAGAAGCGCGAGACAGGCGAAGGGATCGCGGGACGACCGCCTGAAATCGGCGCTGCGAGAGAATCTGAAGCGGCGGAAGCTGCAGGCGCGCGAACGCGCCGCAAGCGCCGACCCCTCGCAAGTCGACGATGGTTCCCTAGATGAGGGGACCGTCGGCAAGACTGGACCAATAGACAGGACCGGCCGCTAAAATCGAGCGGCCAGAATTTTTGGAGTGCATGCAGTGACCATGGGGCAGGACAACTCACACCAAACCGAACGCGATGCGATGATGTCGCGCTTCACCCGCCCCGAGCAGACATTTCCCGCGCTGACATCCGCCGAAATCGAGCGCATGAGACATTTCGGCGAGCTCTGCACCTACACAGACGGCGAGCTGCTGTTCGAGACCGGCAAGCCGGGGCCGGGCATGTTCGTCGTGCTGAAGGGCCATGTCGCCATCACCCAGCGCGACGGGCTCGGCAATATCACCCCGTTAATCGACCAGGGACCGGGGCAATTTCTGGCCGAGCTCAGCCAGCTCTCGGGCCGTCCGGCGCTGGTCGATGGTCGCGCCAAAGGCGATGTCGAGACGCTGCTGTTGCCGCCGGAGCGGCTGCGCGCGTTGCTGGTTGCCGAGGCCGAGCTTGGCGAGCGCATCATGCGCGCGCTGATCCTGCGCCGGGTCAATCTGCTGCAGGCCGGCGTCGGCGGCCTTGTGCTGATCGGTCCGTCGCATTCGGCCGGCGTGGTCCGCTTGCAGGGCTTTCTCACCCGCAACGGCCAGCCGCATCATTTGCTCGATCCCGAGCGTGACCGGGATGCCGCCGAGCTGATCGCGCGCTATTCGCCGAAACCTGAGGATTGGCCGCTGGTGGTCACGTCCGACGGCGCGGTGTTGCGCAATCCCGGCGAGACCGAGCTTGCGCGCGCCATCGGCATGATCGGCGGCCCGCGCAACGACCGCATCTACGATGTCGCGATCGTCGGCTGCGGACCGGCCGGGCTCGCGACCGCCGTGTATGCGGCCTCCGAAGGCCTCTCGGTTGCCGTGCTCGACACCCGCGCTTTCGGCGGCCAGGCCGGCGCCAGCGCGCGCATCGAAAACTATCTGGGTTTCCCGACCGGCATTTCCGGTCTGGCGCTGACGGCGCGCGCCTTCAACCAGGCGCAAAAGTTCGGCGCCGACATCATGATCCCCGTGACGGTGAAGTCGCTCGACTGCACACGCAAGGACGGTGCGTTTTCCGTCGCGCTCGACGGCAGCGATCCCCTGCGCTCGCGCTCGATCGTGGTCGCGAGCGGCGCGCGCTATCGCCGGCCTGACATCGAGAACCTCGACAAGTTCGAGGGCCGCGGCGTCTGGTACTGGGCCTCCCCGGTCGAGGCGAAGCTGTGCGCCGGCGAGGAAGTGGCGCTGGTCGGCGCCGGCAATTCGGCGGGGCAGGCGGCCGTGTTCCTGTCGGGACACGCCAGACGCGTGCTGATGATTATCCGCGGCGGCGGCCTGGGCGCCAGCATGTCGCGCTATCTCATTGAGCGCATCGAGGCGACGCCGAACATCGAGCTTCTCTTCAACACCGAGATCACCGCGCTCGAAGGCGACGAGGCCACGCTGCTGCGGCGGATCCGCTGGAAGAGCCGGCTGTCCGATGACGAGGATTCCGCCGACATCAAGAATCTCTTCTTGTTCGTCGGCGCCGATCCCGCCACCGGCTGGCTCGATGGCTGCGGCGTGACGCTCGATCGCGGCGGCTTCGTCGTGACAGGCGCGCAGTCCGAGCTGAACCAGGGCAAGCTGGTGGCGCCGCTGGAGACCTCCGTGCCCGGCGTCTACGCCGTCGGCGACGTCCGCTCCGGCTCGGTCAAGCGCGTCGGTGGCGCCATCGGTGAAGGCGCGCAGGTCGTGGCCTCCCTGCACGGCTATCTCGGCGACGCCGCAAAACCGGCGCTTTAAAGCACGATCCGGAAAAGTGTGAAGCGGTTTTCCGAAAAGATCGTGCTCAAACGATAAGTCAAGGACAAGACAAGCGAATGGCAAGCCGATTGTGACTTGCCATCCAGCCGTGTCCCACGGACTATCGCCTCGTCGCGACCAATCGCGCGTGGAAGAAAAGATTCACAAGGGAGGACTAAATGGCCGAACTCGTCGTGCTCTACAAGACGCCCAAAGACGTTGCCGCCTTCGACAAGCATTATGCCGAGACCCACATTCCGCTCGCCAAGAAATTGCCCGGCCTGAAGAAATACGCCGTCAGTACGGGCGCTGTCGGCTCGCCGGCCGGACCTTCAGGCGTCCACCTCGTTGCCATTCTCTCCTTCGACAGCGTGGGCGACATCCAGAAGGCCTTCGGCAGCGAAGCGGGCAAGGCTGCCGCCGGCGACGTGCCGAAATTCGCCAGCGGCGGCGCCGACCTCTTGATTTTCGACACCAAAGAAGTGTGATCGCGACGATCGATTCAACTTTCGTCGAAAGCTGCCATCGTTTGTGACAGCGCTGCAAAAAAATCAGCCATGCGTTTGTCGATTCGCACGATGACGCATGGCTGCGCCCGCATATGTGACGTCAGCGCAGGTGGCAATCCGATGAGGAGCGTAATAACAATACTCTGATCTCAATGCAGAGAGTAGGAGAGATGCCATGGTTCTCGGGATGAGCCTGCAAGCCTTCACACTGGTCCATGTCATCATCAGCCTGATCGCCATCGCCGCCGGCCTGATCGTGATGTTCGGCTTGCTCGGCTCGAAGCCGATGCCCGGCCTCACCGCGATCTTCCTCCTCTTCACCATCCTGACCAATGCGACGGGCTTCCTGTTTCCGTTCAAGGAGCTGCTGCCCTCGTACATCATCGCTGGCATCTCGCTGGTGCTGCTCGCGATCGCCTGCATCGCGCTGTACGGCATGAAGCTCGCGGGCGCGTGGCGCCCTGTCTATATCGTGACCGCGATGATCTCGCTCTATTTCAACGTCTTCGTGCTGGTGATCCAGTCGTTCCTGAAGGTGCCGGCGCTGGCCGCGCTCGCGCCGGCCGTGCCGCCCGCGCCGCCGTCGGGCCCTGTGTTCGCCGTGGTGCAGGGCATCGTGCTGGTGTTCTTCGTGCTGGTGACCATCGGCGCCTGGCGCCGCTACAAGCCGATGGCGTTCGCCTGATCGTTTCTGACTAAAGGAGTCCCCCCCAATGCCCATCATCACCACCAAAGACGGCGTCGAGATCTTTTACAAGGATTGGGGTTCGGGCCAGCCGATCGTGTTCAGCCATGGCTGGCCGCTGTCGTCCGACGACTGGGACGCGCAGATGATGTTCTTCGTCACCCGCGGCTATCGCGTCGTCGCCCATGATCGCCGCGGCCACGGCCGCTCGGCGCAGGTCGCCGACGGTCACGACATGGATCACTATGCCGACGACCTCGCGGCGGTGAGCGCGCATCTCGACCTCAAGAACGCCATCCATGTCGGCCATTCCACCGGCGGCGGCGAGGTCGTGCACTACATCGCGCGCCATGGTGAGAGCCGGGTGGCGAAGGCCGCAATCCTCTCCGCGGTGCCGCCGCTGATGGTGAAGACCGAGGCCAATCCCGGCGGTCTGCCGAAGAGCGTGTTCGACGGCTTTCAGACGGCGCTCGCGGCCGGCCGCTCGGCGTTCTACCGCGACGTCGCCGCTGGCCCGTTCTACGGTTACAACCGTCCCGGCGCAAAACCGTCGGAAGCGGTGATCCAGAACTGGTGGCGCCAGGGCATGATGGGCGGCGCCAAGGCGCATTACGACGGCATCGTCGCGTTCTCGCAAACCGACTTCACCGAGGATTTAAAGAAGATCAACGTGCCGGTGCTGGTGATGCACGGCGACGACGACCAGATCGTGCCTTACGCCGATTCCGCGCCGCTGTCGGCCAAGCTGCTCAAGAACGGCACGCTGAAGACCTACAACGGCTTTCCGCACGGCATGCCGACCACGCACGCCGAAACCATCAACGCGGATCTGCTGGCGTTCTTCAAGGGCTGAGCGGATCGCTCACGCCAGGATCGCCCTGATCGCGTCGAAGGTCCGCTTGACGAAGGCCTCCGGCTTGTCGCGCGTGCCTTCGCTGAGCCAGCTCTCGCCGCCGACGCGCATCGCGCCGGTGGCGATCATGGCGACGAGGCGGGCGTTCAGCCGGTCCGACTTGTGCCCCGAGCGTTGCGCAAGTCCGTCCGCGAGCGCGCGCTCGAGCTTTTCGTATTTGAGCTGGTCGCGGGCCTGAAGCGCGGGATTGTCGCGCTTGAGCCGCGACATCGCCGCTGCCTCGGTCGGGTCGATCCGCTTGACCGCGGCTGCGATCGCGTTTTCCGCCGCCGTGAGCATGGACTCATCCGCAGGCCGCGCGAGGATCCCGGCGACCAGCGCGGCGGCCGCATCCTCCTGCCAGGCGGCGACGACGTCCTCCTTCGACGCGAAATAATGGAAGAAGCTCCGGCGCGAGACGTCGGCAGCGGCAGCGATGTCATCGATGGTCGTGGCCTCGAAGCCGCGCTGCAGGAACAAGCCCATTGCCGCGCGCTTCAGCCGCTCGCGGGTTTCCTGCTGCTTGCGCTGGCGCAGGCCGGGGCTGGCAGCGGATTTTGCTCGTGCCGGCAATGGCTTGGCGGCTTTGCTGGCCGATGTCGCGGCGGGCTTCGAAGCCTTCAAATCATTTCACCTCTTGCAAACTTGCACTCAGTGCACATTTAGACCCGTCGCTGGCCTCATTCCAGCCCTGAACGGAGATATGGCATGACCGACTGGACCACGGCAGACATCCCCTCGCTCAGCGGCAAGACCGCCGTCGTCACCGGGGCCACCGGCGGCCTTGGCTACGAGACGGCGCTGGCACTGGCGGGCGCCGGAGCCATCGTCATACTCACCGGGCGCAACGACGCAAAGGGTCTGCGGGCGATCGAGGGCATTTGCGCCCGGTTTCCCAACGCCCTGATTGCCTATGAACATCTCGACCTCGCAAGCCTTGCCTCCGTGGCCGATTTCACCCGGCGCTTTGCCGCCAGCAACGAGCAGCTCGATCTCCTCGTCAACAATGCCGGCGTGATGGCGCTGCCGAAGCGGCGGCAGACCGAGGATGGTTTCGAGCTGCAGCTCGGCACCAATTATCTCGGCCACTACGCCCTGACCGCCCGCCTGTTGCCACAGCTTCGCCGTGCGAAAGCTGCGCGCGTTGTTAATCTCTCCAGCCTCGCGCATCGCTCCGGCGCGATCAATTTCGACGATCTGCAGAGCCAGCGGTCCTATCGTCCCTGGCGTGCGTACTGCCAGTCCAAGCTCGCGATGCTGATGTTCTCGCTCGAATTGCAACGGCGTAGCGATGCGGCGGGCTGGGGCTTGCGAAGCGTTGCTGCGCATCCCGGCTACGCGCGCACCGATCTCATTCCGAACGGACCTGGCACCAACACCCTGCAATGGCGAGTTGGTCGGTTGCTCCAGCCGTTGATCAGCCAGTCCGCTGCGGAAGGCGCGCTGCCCACGCTATTTGCGGCGACGTCGGCGGCCGCTGAGCCCGCTGGCTATTACGGCCCGAACTGGTTCTACGAATTGAAGGGGCCGCCCGTGCCGGCGCGGATCATGCCGCAGGCGAAGGATTTCGCTTCGGCGACCATGCTGTGGGATGTCTCGGCGACGCTGACCGGTGTATCCTTCGACGAGATCGCGGCCGCCGCATGAGCCGTGACTCCGGTGGGGACGTCCCGATGCATGTCATCATTTTCGGCGCGACCGGCATGGTCGGGCAGGGTGTGTTGCGCGAGTGCCTGGTCGATGCCGGCGTCGAGCGCGTGCTGGTGGTCGGGCGCAACCCGACCGGCGTGCGCAACGGCAAGCTGACCGAGATCATCCACGACGATTTCACCGATTATTCGGCGATCGAGGCGCAGCTCTCAGGCTTCGACGCCTGCTTCTTCTGTCTCGGCGTCTCCTCGATCGGCATGAGTGAAGAGCGCTACCGCCATCTCACCTACGACATCACGCTCGCCGCGGCGACGACGCTGGCGCGGCTCAATCCGCAGATGACCTTCACCTATGTCACCGGCGCCGGCACAGATTCCACCGAGCAGGGCTCGCGGATGTGGGCGCGCGTCAAGGGCAAGACCGAGAACGATCTGCTCAAGCTGCCGTTCAAGGCCGCCTATATGTTCCGGCCAGGCGCGATCCAGCCTCTGCACGGGATCCGCTCGAAGACGCCCTGGGTGCAAGCGGTCTATGATGTGACCTGGCCGCTGTGGTCGGTGCTGCGCCGGATCTCGCCTGGGCTCGTCACCTCGACCGAGCAGATGGGCCGCGCCATGATCCATGTCGCCCGGGTCGGCTATCCCAAGAAGCTGCTGGAGATGAAGGATATCAATAGCCTCTAGTCCGCGTGATCGCTAGCTTGCGCGGAAATTTCGGCAGCCCGGCGCGTTGAGCCATATCAGCCCTCGAGGAGAAGAGTCGGTGATGTCTCCCCAGCTCAAACTGATCGCGCTCGATGCCGACGATCTCGCGGTGATCTCGACCCATGTGCAGGATGCCCGCGTGCAGCCTTCCGACATCATCTGGCGGCAGGGCGAGAAGCGCCTCGTGGTCGGCATGAGCCGGCTAGACTGGGAGCAGACGCTGGCGGGCGAGACCGGGCCGCGCCGGCTGGTCTCAGCGCTCCGCTTCGACCGCGTGCTCGCCTGCAAGTCGCGCAACATCGATCTCGCGACACCCGAGGCGGTCCTGGACCTCGTCGGCATCGAGTTTCATCCCCGGGACGGCCGCGATGAGGAGCCCAGCGGCAGCGCGCTCTTGCTGTTCGCCCAGGGCGGCGCCATCCGGCTCGACGTCGAATGTCTGGAATGCGAGCTGACCGATCTGGGCGCGGACGAATTGGGAACGGGGCTGGGGATCGAGGGGGAGGGGTGAGGTTGCCTGTATACCTACCGAACCGGCTCAGGCCCTCGCCGGAACGGTAGCTTCCAAAGGGGGCTGCCAAGGGTTGACGCAGCTTCCCCGCCGCGCCATTGAGCAGGGGGCCGGTGAGCCAGACGGCGCCCCATTGACCAGCAGAAGCCAAGCCCAAAATGCCCGTTCGTCTCGACCGCAGCAGCGCCGATTTTGACCAGCGATTCGCGGCCTTCCTCGCCGCCAAGCGCGAGATCTCGGCCGATGTCGAGGCCGCCGCGCGCACCATCGTCGATGACGTGGCCAGGCGCGGCGATGCCGCCCTGCTCGAGGCCACGGCAAAGTTCGACCGGCTGACGCTGGATGCTTCCGGCCTTCGCGTCTCGGCCGACGAGATCGAAGCCGCGAAAAAGGCCTGCGATGCCACGACGCTGGATGCGCTCAAGCTCGCGCGGGATCGCATCGAGACCTACCATCATCGCCAGCTGCCGAAGGACGAGCGCTTCACCGATCCGCTCGGTGTCGAGCTCGGCTGGCGTTACACCGCAATCGAATCCGCCGGCCTTTACGTGCCCGGCGGCACTGCGGCTTATCCGTCGTCGGTGCTGATGAATGCGGTGCCGGCGAAAGTCGCCGGTGTCTCGCGCCTGGTGATGGTGGTGCCTTCGCCCGACGGCAAGCTCAATCCGCTGGTGTTGGCGGCAGCGCATCTCGGCGGCGTCACCGAGATCTACCGCGTCGGCGGCGCGCAGGCTGTGGCCGCGCTCGCTCATGGTACCGCGACGATTGCGCCGGTCGCAAAGATCGTCGGTCCCGGCAATGCCTATGTCGCCGCCGCAAAACGGCTGGTGTTCGGTAAGGTCGGCATCGACATGATCGCGGGCCCCTCCGAGGTGCTGGTGATCGCCGACGACACCGGCAATGCCGACTGGATCGCCGCTGATCTGCTGGCGCAGGCCGAGCACGACGCCAGCGCGCAATCGATTCTGATCACTGACTCGGCGCGGCTCGCCGCCGATGTCGAGACGGCGGTCGAGGCGCAGTTGAAGACGCTGCCGCGCGCCGCAATTGCCGGCAAGTCCTGGGCCGATTTCGGCGCCATCATCATGGTGAGCTCTCTCGCCGACGCCATTCCGCTCGCGGACGCGATCGCTGCCGAGCATCTCGAGATCATGACCGGTGATCCCGACGCGCTCGCCGCTAAGATTCGCAACGCCGGCGCCATCTTCCTCGGGGCGCATACGCCGGAGGCGATCGGCGATTATGTCGGCGGCTCCAATCACGTGCTGCCGACGGCGCGCTCGGCGCGATTCTCCTCGGGCCTCGGGGTCGCCGATTTCATGAAGCGGACCTCGATCCTGAAATGCGGCCCGGACCAGCTGCGTGCGCTGGGGCCGGCTGCGATGACGCTCGGACAAGCGGAGGGGCTGGATGCCCATTCGCGCTCGATTGGATTGCGCCTCAATCTGTCATGACCCAGCCGCCCGAACAGGACGCCTCGACCAATCGCATCGTCGCGGTCACGCTCGACGAGGACTCGATCGGCCGTTCCGGGCCCGACATCGAGCATGAGCGCGCGATCGCGATCTACGATCTGATCGAGCAGAATTTGTTCGCTCCCGAGGGCGCCGACGGCAAGGGCCCGTTCACGCTGCATATCGGCATCACCGGCAGCAGGCTGATGTTCGACATCCGCCGCGAGGACGGCACGCCCGTGGTCGCGCATCTGTTGTCGCTCGGACCGTTCCGGCGGATCGTGAAGGACTATTTCATGATCTGCGACAGCTATTACCAGGCGATCCGCACCGCGACCCCGGACAAGATCGAGGCGATCGACATGGGCCGCCGCGGCATCCATGACGAGGGATCGCGCACGCTGCAGGAGCGGCTGAAGGGCAAGGTGCGGGTCGATTTCGAGACCTCGCGCCGGCTGTTCACGCTCATTACTGTCCTTCATTGGAAGGGTTAAAAGGGGATGGCTGCGCCCCCACGCGCACGCGATCCGCAATCGGTGCTGTTCGCTTGCGCGATGAACAGCGTGCGCTCGCCGATGGCCGAGAGCCTGCTGCGGCACATGTTCGCGCAGGGTCTCTACGTGAAATCGGCCGGTGCGAGGAAGGGCGAGCTCGATCCGTTCGCGATCGCCGTGATGGCCGAGCTCGGCCAGGACATCTCCACCCACAGGCCGCAGACGTTTGAGGAACTGGAGGACTGGGAGGGGCTGAATTTCGACCTCATCATCACGCTCTCGCCCGAGGCACACCACAAGGCGCTGGAGCTGACCCGCACGCTTGCCGCCGACGTCGAATACTGGCCGACGCAGGATCCCACCACCATCGAGGGCAGCCGCGACCAGAAGCTCGCCGCCTATCGCGAGGTCTGCGACCAGCTCCTGATGCGGATCCGCCGGCGTTTCGCCAAGGTCGGCGCG
This sequence comes from Bradyrhizobium sp. S3.12.5, assembly GCF_040548225.1. Taxonomy (NCBI): domain Bacteria; kingdom Pseudomonadati; phylum Pseudomonadota; class Alphaproteobacteria; order Hyphomicrobiales; family Nitrobacteraceae; genus Bradyrhizobium; species Bradyrhizobium sp. S3.12.5. Next base: position 209,607 of record NZ_JBEPRF010000013.1, on the reverse strand, counting down.
GCGAGCGGGTAGAATTTGGCGCCCGTAACACCCGCGTCACAGACCAAGGGCACAGGCATATCGGACACCTCGAATCGCCAAAGTCAGGGTTCCCGGGTTGTGAAATCAGCCCCCTTCCGATAGGTTCCGCGCGCAATTCACCCCCTGCCTCGTCTCCCAAAAATCACCTGATGCTCGGCCGCCCCAAATTCGTTCTTGCCTCCGGTTCGCCGCGGCGCCTGTCGCTGCTCAACCAGGCCGGCATCGAGCCGGACGCGCTCCGGCCGGCCGATGTCGACGAGACGCCGAAGCGGGGCGAGCTGCCGCGTGCCTGCGCCAATCGCCTTGCGAGGGCCAAGGCCGATGCGGCGCTGAAATCGGTGCAGCTCGATGACGAGCTGCGCGGCGCCTTCATCCTGTCCGCCGACACGGTGGTGGCGGTTGGCCGCCGCATCCTGCCCAAGGCCAATCTCGTCGACGAGGCCGCGCAGTGCCTGCGGCTGCTGTCGGGCCGCAACCACCGCGTCTACACTGCGATTACGCTCGTGACACCGCGCGAGGCCTTCCGCCAGCGTCTGGTCGAGACCCGCGTCCGCTTCAAGCGGCTGTCGGAAGACGACATCCAGGCCTATATCGGCTCCGGCGAATGGCGCGGCAAAGCCGGCGGCTATGCCGTGCAGGGCATCGCCGGCTCCTTCGTGGTGAAGATGGTGGGCTCCTACAGCAACGTGGTCGGCCTGCCGCTCTACGAGACCACGACGCTGCTCGGCGGCGAAGGCTTTCCGATCCGCTTCGGCTGGCTCAACGCCACGGCCATCTGACCGCGGCCCGACAAAAATCTCGAAAACAACCCCATGCACAGTAGAATCGGCAGGCGGCGCGCCTGCGCCTCCGCCGCAGGAACCCGTTTGCCGAGAGGCTCTTGAACCCTTTCACCTCGTGTAAGTTGCCGCCATCATGGACGACCACATCAAAAAGCCCGCAGCGCCCCTCAAAACCTGCCCGATCTGCGGCAAGCCGCAGGCGGAGGCCACCCGTCCGTTCTGCTCCTCGCGCTGCCGCGACGTCGACCTGAACCGATGGCTGAAAGGGTCCTATGTCATCCCCGGCCGCGACGACGAGACCGATGGCGAAGAATAATAAATAATATCAGTAGCTTATATGGAAGTTCGATGCATCGCGCGCCAGCCGCGGCAACGGCGCCCGACCTTGTACACAGCCGGGCCGCGTCTGGCGAAGCCTGTTGGCGAAGCCGGGTGGACAGGCCGCTTCCAGCCCACTATAAACCGCCCGCTCGATGGGCTTTGGCCCCTCTTTGGAGCACGCCCAGGTAGCTCAGTTGGTAGAGCATGCGACTGAAAATCGCAGTGTCGGTGGTTCGATTCCGCCCCTGGGCACCATTCCTGAACAGATTTACGAAACCTCGCAATGGCTGGAGTGCCGGTCTCGGTTGCTCGGTCATTTGCCAATGACTAGATAGGACATCTTCGTTCGCGCCTATTCTCGCGGCCCGACCGCGCTGATTGCTTCTGTTCCCCGCAAATCGTTGAGTCGGACGCCCGTCGTGGCATGCTTGAACGCCAGCTCCACCACACCGACGATCTGCGCAGCCGCGTCTTCCGGCGACAGTCCAGCGGGACGGATATTGGATATACAGTTCCGGCTCGAATCCATCATGCCGACCCGCGGCCGCCACGTGATATAGGCGCCGAGCGAGTCGGCTGCCGACAGACCCGGACGTTCGCCAATCAGGACGACGGCTAGCTTTGCGCCTAGCAATTCACCGATCTCGTCACCGACCGCGACGCGTCCCTGCCCGACAAGAACAAGTGGTCCCATCGTGAGGCCTTGAGCCAACAAGAGCCGGCGCAGCTGATCGACCAACGGCAGAAGGTTGATCTCGATAGCCGATGCGGAGAGGCCGTCGGCGGCGACGATCGCGACATCGCTGCCGCGTTGCTGGCCAACGATGGCCAGACGCCCTGCGGGCGATAGGCGGCGTCCCAGATCCGGGCGGCGCAGATATTCGGCGCGATCGGCCGCGGTGCTCTGGACATGGACGACGCGCCAGTCTCGCTCGCGAAGCGATTGCCCGATGGTGTCGAAATCAAGCGCGGCGTGAACGGCGTCACGCGCGCGCGCATGATCGAGCATGAACCGAAGGCCCGTGGCCGTCAGTTGCCCGGATCCGGCGCGCCCGAGCGCGATGCGCGCCGGCGTGAAGCGTCGCAGGCGCGCGAGTTTGTCGGTCACTGCGAGCTGGTTGTTCCGATCTGGCGGCTCGTCCGGCATCATCAGGCTTCCATCGTCTCGATCAGCGCAATGGCCGGACCGATCGCTCCAGACGCCGCTTTCTCAAGCAAACGGCCGTCCACGTCGGCGAGGCCCGTCCGCTGCAGCCAATCCTCGAACTCCGGAGCGCATCGCCGACCGAGAGTCTGACGGACGTAGAGGATGTCGTGAAACGCCAGACTCTGATAGTTCAGCATGACGTCATCGGCGCCGGGAACCGCAATGACGAAGGTGACGCCTGCGGCGGTCAGCAGCGTCAGCAGCGCATCCATGTCGTCCTGATCGGCTTCGGCATGATTGGTGTAGCAGATGTCGCATCCCATCGGCACGCCGAGCAGCTTGCCGCAGAAATGGTCCTCAAGCCCGGCCCGCGTGATTTCCTTGCCGTTGTAGAGATATTCGGGACCTATAAAGCCGACGACCGTGTTGACGAGCAGCGGCTTGAAGCGCCGCGCGATCGCGTAGGCGCGCGCTTCCATCGTCTGCTGATCGATTCCAAAATGCGCGTCGGCGGACAGTGCGCTGCCTTGCCCGGTTTCAAAATACATGACGTTCCGGCCGACCGTGCCGCGAGCCAGCGAGAGCGCGGCGTCATTGGCCTCCGCCAGGACGGATAGGTTGATCCCGAACCCTCGATTGGCTTTTTCAGAGCCAGCTATGGATTGAAAGACGAGATCGACCGGGGCGCCGAGATTGATGGCCTGGATCGCGGTGGTGACATGTCCCAGACAGCAGGTCTGGGTCGGAACTTCGAGGCGCTCCCGGACATTGTCGAGCAGGCTGACGATGCGCACATAGTCTTGCAAACTATCGGTCGCGGGATTGACGCCGATCACCGCGTCGCCGACGCCGAACAAGAGTCCGTCAAGAAGGCTGGCGGCAATTCCACGGGAATCGTCGGTCGGATGGTTTGGTTGCAGGCGCGTGGAGAGCCGGCCGGCAAGCCCGATCGTATTGCGGAAAGCTGTAACGACGTTGCATTTGGCCGCGGCCACGATGAGGTCTTGCACGCGCATGATCTTGGACACGGCGGCGGCCATTTCCGGGGTCAGGCCGGGGACCAGCGCGGCCAGATGGCTGGTCGTTGTCCGCGTGTCGAGCAGCCATTCGCGAAATCCGCCGACGGTCAGATGGGACACCGGTTCGAATGCCGTCAGATCATGGCTATCATGGATCAGACGAGAAACCTCGTCCTCCTCATACGGCACGAGATCGATATTCAGGAAGGTCTTGAGAGGAAGATCGGCCAGCGCCATCTGGGCAGCAACACGCTCGATGGCGCTCTGCGCCGCGACGCCGGCTAAAACATCACCCGAGCGGGCTGGCGATGCTTTGGCAAGCAGCGTCTTGAGATCGTGAAAGGTCCAGCGTGTACCGTTGATTGTCGTGTGATAGCACATGCAACAATGCCTCACTCGGCCAGGGCGCTGGCGCTTTGCCGCGATCGACGGGCGAGCAGATTGGCTACGATCAACAACAGGATCGACAGGCCCATCATCAAGGTGGCGGCCGCCGTGATCGCCGGACTCAATTGCTCTCGCAGGCCCGTGAACATTTCGAGTGGCAGGGTGCGCTGCTCGGCGTTGGCGAGGAATTGCACCACGACCACTTCGTCGAACGACGTCACAAAGGCGAAAGCGGCGCCTGACAATACGCCTGGCAGGATCAGCGGCAGCATGACCCGAATGAATCCGGTCAGCGGTCTCGCCCCGAGAATGGACGTCGCTCGCATCAGGTTGCGGTCGAACCCCGTGAGGCTTGCGCCGACGGTCACCACGACAAAGGGGCTCGCCAGAACGGTATGCGCGAGGATGATGCCGAAATAGGTATTGGCGAGCCCGACGCGGGCATAAAACAGATAGGTTCCGACCGCCGTCACGACGACCGGGACGATCAGGGGCGAAATCAGCAAAGGCACGACGAACCGCCGCGCCGGGAATTTCGGATCCGACAGGCCGATCGCGGTCAGCGTTCCCAGCACGGTCGCCAGCACGGTCGATCCCAATCCGATCAGCAGGCTGTTGCCGATGGCGGCGCGCCAGCGCGGCGTCCCGAGCACGACTTCGTACCACCGCGTTGAAAGCCCGGCGAGCGGGAAGGTGAAGAATGAACCGCTGTTGAAAGACAAGGGCACCGGCACGAAAATCGGCACGACGAGGAAGATCAGCACCAGCACGCACCAGAACCAGAGCGCGGTGACGCGGACCCATTCGGCGGTCGTTGGGTATGGCGACAACATGGCGTTCATCCCATCTTGAAGAGATCGAGACCGAGGTACCGCGTCAGGGTGACGTAAAGGCCGAGGGTAGAGGCGAGCAGCACGAAGCTCAACGCCGCCGCCATCTCCCAATTGAGCTCGACGTTGACGTAGTTGGCGATGAAATTGCTGATCAACTGGTCGCTTGCCCCGCCGATTAGCACCGGCGTGATGTAGTAGCCGAGGCACAGGATGAAGGTGAGCAGGCAACCGGCGAGAACGCCGGGCATGACTTGCGGCAGATAGACCCGCCAGAACGCGGTGAAAGGCCGGGCTCCAAGTGATTGGGCGGCTCTGACCAGCGAAGGCTTGACCGAGCGCATGACGCTGTAGATCGGCAGCAGCGTAAAGGGCAGCTGGATATGCGTCATCGCGATGATGAGCCCGGTGCGGCTGTACATCAATTCGAGGCGATCCGACGTCAGGCCGAGCCAGAGCAACAGGTCGTTGAGCAGGCCGAATTTCTGCAGGATCACGGTCCAGGCGGCGGTACGCACAAGGATCGACGTCCAAAACGGCAGCAGCACCAGAACGAGGACCATGCCGGCAACCGCGGGGCGCAGGTTGGTGATTACGAAGGCGAGCGGAAAGGCGAGCGCCAGCGTTGCGAGCGTGACGATCGTTGCGATCAGAAACGTCCGGCCAAAGACCCGGAGGAAGACCGCCTGGTCGGCCGGAACCGCGCCGATGGTCCCCCGCTCGGTCCATCGCAGGTCAAAGGCGCTGAGGAGATAGAACGAGGTGAAGCGGTTTGTGCCGGTGCGAATAGCCGCCCAGCTTTGCTCTTCGCCGAGCAGCGGAGCCGCCTTGATCATCGCCTCCTTGCCCGTCGCCTGATCCTGCGTGGCGATGCGCGCTACGCGGAGCACCTGGCTGCGGGCGCCGGGCAGGCGGGTGTTGAGGGCCTTGGCGAATTCATAAACGGCGCCTGCCGCCTGCGCCTGCTTCAAATCGGCCGCCAAGGCGAGGAAGACGGGCTCGCCGGGCACGCCGGCGCCGCTGTCCTGCCGGAGCGCCGCGATGGTGTGAGGCAGCGCATTGGCAATTGTCGGCTCGTAGACGGCCCGCGACAGCAGCGCGACGATCGGCGCGCCGAAACTGAACAACAGAAGCAGCAGGAGCGGGGCCGCCAACGCAAGCGGACGCAGGCCGTCCCATCGGTCCGTTGTGCCGATTTTCGGTAAGGCGATCGATGACATGAGGCACCCCTCGCGTGGCGTTAGGACCGGGTGGTGCCCGATCGGCGTTCTCGTCGCGGCCTATTCTATTGGGCGAGCCAGGCGTTGAAGCGCTTGACCAAGTCCTCGCCATGGTCACCCCAGAATTCGACGTCGCCGACCAGGTAGCTCTTCATGTGATCGGGCGCGGTGGGGAGTTTCGGCAGGACCTCCTTGGGAACGAACGGCGTCGCATCCGTCAGCACCGGACCATAGGGAATGAAGCGGCCGAGCCGCGCGCCGACTTCAGGATCGGCCGCATAGGCGAGATATTTGTAGGCGAGGTCGAGGTTCTTGGCGCCCTTCGGAATCGCGATCATGTCATATTCGACGATCTGGTTGTCCCAGACGATCGCGAAGGGGCGCTTGTCCTGGTCGATCGCGTTTTGAATGCGCCCGTTCCACGCGGTCGTCATGACCACCTCCTTGGAGGCAAGCAGTTGCGGCGGCTGTGCGCCGGCATCCCACCAGACGATATCCTTCTTGATGGTGTCGAGCTTCTTGAAGGCGCGGTCGACCCCGGCCGAGGTTCCCAGCACTTTGTAGATGTCGGCGATCGGCACGCCATCGGCCATCAGAGCCCATTCCAGATTCTGCGCTGGCGCCTTGCGCATGGCGCGCTTGCCGGGGAATTTCTTGGTGTCGAAAATATCGAGCACGGAAGTCGGCGCCGCTTTCAGCACGGTCGTGTCATAGGCCAACACGTCGCCATAGACATCGATGCCGACGCCGCAATCGAGCGCCGTGCCTGGCAGGAATCGCGAACGATCGGCGACCTTCGAATAATCGAGGCGGATCAGAACGCCGGCGTCGCAGCCTTGCAGGACCGTCGAGGTTTCGACCGTCACGAGGTCGATCGGCACATTGCCGGTCTCGACCATCGCTTTGATCTTGCCGAGCTCGCCGGTATATTCCTGCTCGTTGAACTTGATGCCCATCTTCTTGGCGAACGGCTCGAACCAGGCCTGCCGCAGCGCCGCCTGCCACGCGCCGCCGGTGGCCATGACGGTGAGTTCTTCGGCGCTGGCGGGTTGAAGCTGGCCAACGATCGCGGCGCTCGCCAAGGCAAGCAAGGTCGTCCTGGATACTCGCTTCATGAAACGCTCCCTATGTTCGCTGAGCTGCCGTCCGGGACGGCGCCTGCCGGAAAAGCCCGGCAATCGGATATAGGCCAGCAAAGGTCGATCGCTTCGCCCGCCGCCATCGTTGCTTCAGGTCCGACTTTTACAGTCAGGATCTGCCCGCTCGCCAAACGCGCGAGTACGCGCTGATGGTCGCCGTGATAGATTCGGCCATCGACCGTCGCCTGAAACCGGTTGTCCGAATCCGCGCCGGCGCCCGACAGCCCGATCCGCTCGGGCCGGATCGTCAGATGGACCGGCGCGCCCGGACGAATATCGCCGATCGCCATCGCGGTCGTCTTCAATCCTGTTGGCAGCGCGACCAGACATTGATTGCCGACGACGCGTTCGACGACACCATCCAGCGCATTGTTTTCGCCAATGAAGCCTGCGACGAACGCAGTCGCCGGCTTATTGTAAAGCTCGTCCGGCGTTCCGATCTGATCGATGGCGCCGCTTTCGAAGATGGCGACGCGATCCGACATCGTCAGTGCTTCGCTCTGGTCGTGCGTCACGTATACGATGGTGACGCCGAGCATCTGATGGATCTGCATCAATTCGATCTGCATGTGCTCGCGCAGCTTCTTGTCGAGAGCGCCGAGGGGTTCGTCCATCAGAACGAGGGTCGGCTGGAAGACGAGCGCGCGGGCGAGCGCGACACGCTGCTGCTGACCGCCCGAGAGCTGCGCCGGCTTGCGGTCCTTGAAGCGCTCCAACTGCACCATTTCGAGGGCGCGCACGACGCGCGGCCCGATCTCCGCCCTCGGCAGCTTTCTCACCGACAAAGGGAAGGCGACGTTGTCCGCTACGCTCATATGCGGAAACAGCGCGTAGTTCTGGAACACCATGCCGATGTTGCGTTCATAGGGCGGCAGGCGGTCGACCGACTTGCCATCGAGCGTAATGACGCCCTCGCTCGGACGTTCGAAGCCCGCCAGCATGTTCAAGGTCGTGGTCTTGCCGGAACCTGAGGGACCGAGGAACGTCAAAAACTCGCCCCGGCCGATGCTCAAATTCAACCGGCGGACCGCATGAAAATTGCCGTACGATTTCTCGACGTCAATGAATTCGACAAATTTGGCGTCGCCTTGGCCCGTTGCGAGTCGCGCGCCTGCCGCAAGGGGACCACGAAGCGACGAACTTTGTCCGGTCGAAACCATCGCTCCACCTCCCAAGGTTGCCCACAATTATGTGACCACACAATAGACGATTGAGTGACCGTACAATGCGGAAATCTGAGCGTCAAGGCTATCAAATGATGCAATTTACGGCGTCGACCATGTCATATAATAGGCAGTTGAAGCCGTAAGGAATGCATACAAGTCGGATTGTCCGATTCTTTTCTCCATGTTAAGAATGCCTTGGCCAAGACAAGAACGCTCGGGGCACCCAGCCGAAATGCTCGAAAATCTGGAACTGCCGGACAACGATCGACCGATTTATCAGCGTTTGGCGGATGCCATCGGTGAACGAATTGCTTGCGGCGAACTGGCTGAGGGCGACAGGTTGCCGCCACATCGAGAAATTGCGCGCCTGCTCGGCATCAATGTCACGACCGTCACCCGCGCCTTCTCGGCCTTGCAACAGCGCGGACTCGTTGAGGCGCGCCCCGGCCGCGGGACACTTGTCGCCGCGAAGGAGACGGAGGAAGGTGGATTCAAATCCGCGCCCAGCGATGAGGCCGGTCTGATCGATCTGTCCGTCAACAGGCCGGCGACGTTGGCTTATCGCGACGCGCTGGCGCTTCTTCTGCCGCACATCGCCAAAGATCGCCGATTTGGCGCGTTGCAAGACTATCATCCCCCGGAAGGTCCGCTATGGGCGCGCGCCGCGGCTGCGGATTGGCTCAATGGCGTAGCGGGCGATGGCGATGCCGGTCGCGTTGTCCTGACCGACGGCGCTCAGCATGGCCTTGCCTGCGTGCTACGGGCCCTGACGCAGCCCGACGATGTCGTCCTCGCTGATTCCATCACCTATCAAGGCATCAGCGCGCTTTGCCGGTCACAAGGTGTCGACCTGCGTGGGGTGTCGATCGACCGAGAGGGCATGCGGCCGGATGCTCTCGAGGCGGCTTGCGCGACCTTGCGCCCTCGCGCGGTTTTCCTCGTACCCAGCTTGCACAATCCGACAACGGTTACATTGAGCGAAGAGCGCCGCCGCGCGCTCGGGGCGATTGCGCGGCGCCATAACGTGCTGATCATCGAGGACGATGTCTACCGTCCGTTGCTCGATCGCGCCATTCCATCTTTCGCGGCCCTCGAACCTGAACTCACCGTCCACATCAGCGGCCTATCGAAATGCATCGCACCCGGCCTGCGCTACGGATTTGTGGTCGCGCCACGCGCAGTCTTGGGCAATGTCGCGGCGGCGCTGCGGATTGATTGCTGGAGCATCAGCCCGCTCACGGCATTGGTTGCCACCGTTTTGCTGGAAGAGGGGACCGCGAAGCGGATCATCGAATTCCAGCGCGAGGAACTGCGCCGGCGGCAGGCCATTTTGCGCGACGCCCTCGCGGCATTCGATGTTCAGACGGACGAGACGTCGCCTCACGCCTGGCTGCATTTGCCCGAACCGTGGCGAGGCGCTGCTTTCGCGCGCGCCTGCCGTCAGCGCGGCGTAGGCGTGCTTCCTGCGGACGCATTTGCGGTAGGACGCGAAACGCTCGCCCACGCCGTGCGCATCAATGTGGGCGCGGCGCCTTCAGCCGGCGAATTGCGGCAGGCGCTTTCGATCATGGCTGAACTGCTGAATGCCGGTCATCTCGAAATCTCGGGCGCGGTGTGAGGCGCCGTGGCGGAGTTGATCAAAACAGACGTCGCGATTGTCGGAGCCGGAATCATCGGCCTTGCGATTGCATTTCGGCTGGCGGGAGCTGGCCGTGAAGTCGTTGTCGTCGATCCGAACGAGGCAGGTTCGGGCGCCTCGTACGGCAATGCCGGGACATTGGCTCCTTACGCCTGTGCGCCGGTCGGCAACCCCGACGTTCTCTGGAATCTGCCGAACCTGCTTCTCAAGGCGGACAGCCCTCTCACCGTCAGGCTAGCCGCCTTACCCGCACTCGTTCCCTGGCTGTCGCGGTTCGTTTGGCAATCCGCGCCGGCTCGAGCGCGCCGCAACGGACACGCGCTTGCGGGCTTGCTCAAGGATGCGATGCCGGATTGGCGAGCGCTCGCCGAAGAGGCTCGACTTGCGGACCTGCTTCGCTATGAAGGCTGCCTCTATTACTATCGGGGAAAGCTTCCGCAAAAAGATAGCGAGTGGGGCGCCCGGCTGCGGAACGAGCTCAGCGTCCGACAGGAATGGCTGACGTCGGCAGAGGTCGCAAGGCTGGAGCCCGCGCTTCCTCCCGCGGCCGGCGGCTTTTTTTTCCCCGATGCGGCCCATACCGTCGATCCAGCCGTGATGACCCGCCGACTGGCGGCCGCAGCCGAGGCCAAGGGTGCTACGTTCGAACGCGCCCGCGTGGATCGGCTGGAGCCGCAGGACAGCGGACGCATCCGCTTGATCTGCCGCGACCGCACGATCGAAGCGCATACGGTCGTGCTCGCCGCCGGCGCCTGGTCGCAGTCTCTGGCTGCGCCAATTGGAGAGAATATTCCCCTCGATACGGAGCGCGGCTACCACATTGAATTCGCGATGGATGTCTGTCCGATCAACAGGCCCGTCAGCCCGGTCGATCTGGGCTTCTATATCACACCCATGGCCGGTCGTTTGCGGGTCGCGGGAACGGTCGAGCTTAGTGGCCTCTCGGCACCGCTCAATCAGAAGCAAATTGCTCTCCTGGAGCGAGGCGTCCGCAAGCTTTTCCCGAATCTCGGACCCGTTCAATCGCAGTGGCTCGGCTTTCGCCCCTCGCTTCCGGATTCGCTGCCCGTCATTGGACCGAGCCGACGCTATCCGAACCTGATCCACGCCTTTGGACACGGACACCTCGGCATGACCTTGGCCGGCGTAACCAGCCGCGTTGTTGTAAGCCTGATCGAAAGGCGCAATGATGTTCCGGACCTTTTCGCATTCCGACCTGACCGGTTTGGTTGAGTGATTTTTCGCGGCCGGGCTGTGTCTCGGAGCGCGCTGCACTCGCGACGACGCGAAATTATACAATTATTTCAATTTCGTAAGAGTTCGCAGTTTTATTCTGAATGGCGCACCAAAAGTACGATGCTCTGCGATTTCCTATCGGATCCCGCGATGCGGCTCGCAATCGAGCTCGATTTCCGTCGCCGGCGGATGATTGTCGTTGGTAACCCGAATCGACGAACTTCGCGATCCCGGGCCTCCACTGGCTGGCACCGGGCGAGGCAAATACTTCGCTCCAAAACCGCGCGCTGTCCACGGCTGCCGGCCTGGTGATGTCATCGATCAGGGAGGGCGGCCGAGCGCGCTGGCCGTTTTGATCCGAAATAGTGCTTTTCTACTAGCGGCTTAGTCGGGAGGAACCACACTTCTCGCACGGCGTTGTCAGGGCGAACATTTCAAAGTTCGTCAGCCCCATCACCAATCGCAAAGGGGAAACGCCATGGATGACGTGGTGAATGATCGTTCGCGCCCGCAAGAACAGCTCGAGCGCGTCGTGACTGCACTCGGAACAGGAGCGGTGCTACTCGATTCCAATCGCGAGATCGCGTGGATCGATGAGCGCACCCGCGAGCGCCTGAACGGAGGCATTGACGAGCTCGCCGCGTCGTTGCGCACGCTCGATGCCGGCGCCGCCGTTCATTGTTGTCTCTCTGCCCAACAGATCGTGATCAATGGAGATGCGGTCACGATATGCCTTATTCAGGAACGCGAGCCTTTCCCGGACGAGCATGGACGTGATGCGGTCACGGCACTGGAGGCCGCGTTGGCCGATCCATCCCGGTTTACGCGCTCGATCATCGAAGCGCTCAAGGCGTTCCGCAAGGCCAAGCCGGCGCCAAGAACCTCCGATCTTGACATTCTCTCCGATCGCGAGCGCGAAGTCTTGGGCCTGATCTGCGAGGGCCGCAGCGATACCGAAATGGGGACCATGCTCAATCTTTCACAGAATACGATCCGCAACCACATCGCCTCGCTGTATCGGAAGATCGGTGTGAACCGCCGCAGCGCCGCGATGATTTGGGCACGTGAGCGCGGCATCACGCCTCAGGATGCCTTGTCCGGACGGCGGCGGACATCGCCGCGCCCGAGTCCCTCGGTTGAATAAGGCTTACTAGAAGGTTGGTATTTCTCTCTCTCTTGCGCACGAGGCGAGGAAACGCTCTTACTTTGCGATCCATCGCGCGTGCGGATGAAATCGATCATCCGTACTGAAAGGGGTGGCAGCGGGTCTGCCGTCGCCCGCTGGCGCCCCGCGATGTGCAACCAGGGCCACGCCCCGTGATCGACCCAATTCTACGCCTCTACGTTGCCGGGACCTCGGCAACTGCCCGGCGGGCTGAGAAACAGCTTGCCGAGCTTCAGGCGCGCATCCATCCGGCGTGCAAGGTCGAAATCATCGACGTTCAGGAGAGGCCGGAACTCGCTGAAAAGTCAGGCATCCTGGCGACGCCAACGCTCGCGTACGAAAGCCCTGAGCGCTCGCGGCGCATCGTCGGCGATCTCGGCGACACCAGGCGTGTCCTGGATTTTCTCGGCATAGAACTGAAAGGGAAGTCCGCATGATCGCGCAAGACGAGGACATGGAGGTCTCGGATGTCCTGGACCGGGTGAAGACCGGTGTGAACGCCTTCGATGAACTGGTGATGGGCGGCCTGCCGCGTGGGCGCACGACGGTTGTCGGCGGGACGCCAGGTAGCGGCAAGACGGTGTTCGCGACGCAATTTCTCGCTCATGGCATTACTCACTACGGCGAAAACGGGGTTCTGGTGACGTTCGAAGAGCCGCCCGTCGATATCGAGGCCAACATGCGCAGCTTCGGCTGGGATCTTCCCGCCTGGCGCAAGGAGGGGCGTCTGGCCTTTGTCGATGCGAGCCCTTCGGCGAGCGACGAAATGGTGGTCGGCGATTACGATCTGGCCGGCCTGCTGGCGCGCATCGATCATGCGGTCAAAACCGTCCGCGCCCGTCGCGTGGTGCTGGATTCGCTGACGCAGCTCTTCGATCACTTCATCGGCGACCCGAAGATATTGCGCCGCGAGTTGTTCCGCATCAGCAGTGCCCTGAAGAAATCGAAGCTCGCGGTGCTGATGACCGCAGAGCGCAACAACGAATATGGTGAGATCACGCGTCATCGCCTCGAAGAGTTCGTTGCGGACAATGTCGTGATTTTGCGCAACGTGCTTCACCGCGAAAAGCGCCGCCGTACCATCGAAGTGCTGAAGATGCGCGGCAGCCATCACGCCGAAGGCGAGGCGCCGTTCACCTTACTGGAGAATCGCGGTGTCGTGGCCGTGCCTCTGTCGTCGCTGCGCCTCGAACAGCAGTCGAGCATGGTACGGGTGACCAGCGGCAATCCCGCGATCGACGAGATGTGCGGCGGCGGCTTCTTCCGCGACAGCGTCACGCTCGTCAGCGGCGCCACCGGGACCGGCAAGACGCTCTTGGTGACGAACTTCCTCGCCGGCGGCGTCGCCGCGGGCGAAAAGTCCATCCTGTTTGGATACGAGGAGAGCAGAGGCCAGTTGTTTCGCAACGCAAGCGGCTGGGGCGTGGACTTCGCGCAAATGGAGGCGGAGGGCAAGCTCAAGATCGTCTGCCTCTATCCGGAAGCGCAGGGCTTGCCGGATCATCTCCTCACCATCCAGGGCCTGGTCGATGAGTTCAAGCCGAGCCGGATTGCGATCGACAGCCTCTCTGCGCTGGAGCGAATCGCCCCCGACACGGGCTTTCGCGAATTCCTGATCAGCCTCACGTCCTTTATCAAGAAGCGTGAAATCGCCGGCCTTTGCACGGCGACCAGCAAGTCGCTGGTCGGTGGCGAAAGCGTCAGCGAACAGCACATTTCGACGCTGACCGACTCGATCATTCTGCTGCGCTATATCCAGGAGCAGGACAGGATGCATCGCGGTCTGATGATCCTGAAGATGCGAGGCAGCGAGCACGCCAAGGAGATTCGCCGTTTCACCATCGACAACACCGGCATGCATCTCGGTGATCGTTTCGAGGACGCACCCAACGTGTTCACCGGCGGCGATCCCGAGTACAGACGCTGAGGTCCGGACCGTCGAATAATACCCCATGCGAGACATCACGATGAATGCGGCAAGTCCCCGAGGAAGCGGTGGTATCGATCAGGCGGACATCCGCTTCCTGGTCGAGAAGAATGCCGACGGAATCATCGTTGTCGACGAAAACGGCACCGTGTTGTTCGCCAATCCGGCAGCGGAACAGATTTTCGGCCGCGCGCGCGAGACGCTGACCGGTTCGCCGATCGGGATACCTCTGATCGGCGGCGACACGACCGAGATAGCGATTCATCGTCCGGGCGGCGGTTCGATCGACGCCGAGATCCGAGTTGTCGATACGACGTGGGACCGCCGCCCGGCGCTTCTGGCGAGCTTGCGCGATATATCGGCGCGAAAGGCGATGGAAGAGCGGATGAGGCAGTCGGCCAAGATGGAGGCGGTCGGCCGGCTGACCGCCGGCATCGCGCATGACTTCAACAACCTGTTGACGGTCGTGCTTGGAAACCTGGAAAGCGCGCGGCGGCAGTCCGCCGTGGCGACGACCGAACGGGCTCAGGCCCTTGACAACGCGACGCGCGGCGCACGCCGGGCCGCAGTTCTGACAGAACGGCTGCTTGCCTTCGCGCGTCAAAAGCCGCTGGAGCCGGTCCTCCTCGATGTCAACGAAATCGTGTTGAGTATGTCCGATTTGCTTCAGCGCACTCTGGGCGAGAGCATCAATGTCCGTACCGTGCTCGATCCCGAAGCCTGGAACATCGAGACCGATCCGACCGAACTGGAAGCAGCGATCCTGAATCTCGCCGTCAACGCGCGTGATGCGATGCCGAATGGCGGTGAACTCGTGATTGAAACCTCGAATGTCGAGCTTGAAGCCGCCTATGCCGCAGCCAACGCCGATGTGACGACCGGACCGAATGTGATGATCGCGGTCTCCGATACAGGCACGGGAATGACGGCCGATGTCCTCAAGAAAGTGTTCGAGCCGTTTTTTACGACCAAACCCGACGGCCGCGGGACCGGTCTCGGACTCAGCCAGGTCTACGGCTTCGTGAAGCAGACCGGCGGCCACCTGAAGCTATATAGCGAGCCCGGGATCGGAACGACTGCGAAGATTTACTTCCCAAGAGCATCGGAAGCGCCGCGCAGCCCTAAAGTCGATGGACCCAAAAAGCTGGACCATGTTCCACTTGCCCGCGAGGGCGAAGTCATCCTTGTGGTCGAAGATGACGAGGATGTTCGCAACTACACCGTCAGCAGCCTGCGCGAACTCGGCTATGTCGTGTTTGAAGCCATCGATGGGACCTCTGCGCTCGAGATCGTAGAACGCGAAGCACGAATCCATCTGCTCTTTACCGATCTCGGCCTTCCGGGCGCCATGGACGGAAGGGCGCTTGCGGACCGCGTTCGCGTCATCAGGCCCTCTTTGAGGACACTCATCACGACAGCATACGCCGGCAGTGTCCTTCTCAGCGAGGGAAGGCTTGCTCCTGGCGTCGAACTACTTAGCAAGCCTTTCACTTTGACCGCTCTGGCCATGCGTATCCGGGAATTGCTCGATCGGGACGAAGAAGGTCAGGGCGGACGCATTCTTGTCGTCGATGACGAAGTCCTGATTCGCATGTTGGTTGTGGATACTCTCGGGCGCGAAGGGCTGCAGGCTGAAGAAGCCGGCAGCTTCCATGAGGCTCTCGCGAAGATTCGAAACATCGGCGACAAACTGGTCGGGGCAATCATCGACCTCGGTCTTCCAGACAAGCCCGGCGATGGACTTGTCGCCGACATCAGGGCTTTGCAGCCACATTTGCCGATCATCTTGGCAACCGGCTATGCCAGGGAGAATGTCCGCCAGCGGTTTGCGCAAGATGCGTTGCTGCAGATCGTAGCAAAGCCGTTTGATATGGAAACTCTCATGGCTGCGCTGACAACGATGGGAGTACGAACGCGGAGGATCTGATACGATGCGTTGTCAGATGGCGCGAGAGCGCTCTAGGTGCAAAACCTGCGCTTCCTGGCCGCAGCTCCAACGTCACAAGCTCGCGACTACGCGGAAACACCGGGCGCGGTCCTAAGCCTGAGGAAGCGCGATGCCCGTTAGCTCCTCCAATTTGGCGATGAGCTGCTCCTGGAATTGGAGATCGAGGGCCTCACCGGCCGGCTGCTCCTGCCGGAGATGGTGCCAGTAGCGTCCGCTGACCATTGCAGCCGGTTCGTCGCTGATGGCAAGCCAGGTCTGGGTCCTTTGGCCGGTATCGAGGTCGACCGGCGCACCCGGGCCGCCCATTCTCGTGCGTGCCCAGCCGGGATCGACGGCATTGCTCAAGACCTGCGGCCAGCGTCGCGCCAGGGCGAAAGCGAGCGCGACGACCTGCAGCTTGCTTTCGGCGTAGGCCTTAGCCGGATCCCAGCTCCGCTTCGTCCAGTCAACGTCGCCCAGCGAACCCTCTCCGCCGCGGTGCAGGCCGCTGCTGAGGTAGACCAACCGACCGGGACGCTCGATCAGCGCAGTCAGGATGTACGGCGCCAAGGTGTTCACCGCCAACGTGGAGGCATGGCCCTCGGGCGTCGCGCCGCGACTGCGCTCCGTGTAGACGCCGGCGTTGTGGATGATCGCATCCATTCGCCCGATCGCGTTGACCTGATCCGCGATACCTCTGGTCTCAGCGGCGCTGCGGAGATCGCCGATGACGATTCCTGCGGCCCGCGAGGAGAGCTTGCCGATGGTCGCGACGCGATCCGCCGATCGGGCATGCAGCACCACGCGGTGTCCGTGGTCGAGAAGCGACTCCGCCGCCGCCTGCCCGAGTCCGTCCGTGCTGCCCGTAATAAAAACAATCGCCACTCGCTCCTCCTCTCGATGTCCAGAAGCTCCCAGGATCGCCGCCCTCACGCCAGACCGACGCAAGGCAATGTGTTCGCATTCAGCTGCCCTTGGCTTTCCGCCCGCGGCCGCTCGGCTTTACGGGCACGCTCTTTCCGTGCTCCTTCCACCAGGCGGTCAGTGCCTGCATCATGGGACCGAGCCCCCGCGCCTTGGACGTGATCTCATATTCGACGCGGGGCGGCACTTCCGCGAATACGGTGCGTGACACCAGACCGTCCGCTTCGAGCTCACGGAGCTGTGCCGTCAGCATGTGCTGGGTGATGCCCGGGATCGCCTTTCGCAGCTCCCCGAAGCGGTAGACCCGCTGATTGAGCAGCCACATGATCTCCAGCTTCCATTTGCCTGAGAGCAGCGCGAACGCGCGCCGCATCTCTTCATGCATGTTGATCTGTTTATCGGCCATAGTCTGCTTTTCCATACTAGCAACAGGTTATTCATCCTACTTGCGAATACAGATCTTAGCCGACATTTTCGATGTGCGCTGCGGATGCAGAGACAATCACGCATTTCGAGCAGCCGCGAAGTCGAAGGAGCTGTTGCTGCCGCAACCGCGCTCAGGAAGAGATCATGGCATCGGTCTACATATATTGGGTCAGCACCACGCTTTTGTGCCTGCTGTATCTGACCTCGGGCTACATGTACGCAACAAGAGGGGACTGGGTCCGGAAGGCACTCGCCGACCTCGGTTACCCAGCCTACCTCGTGCCGTTCATGATCGTGGTGAAGATCGCAGGCCCAGTCGCCATCGTGTCGCGTTTCAACGTGGCGCTCAGCGATCTCGCCTATGCCGGTGTCTTCTATCACCTCCTGCTGTCTGGAATGGCGCACATCGGCGTGCGCAGCCTCAAGGGCGCTCTGCCGGCGGCCATTGGGCTGATCTTGCTGGCCGCTTCCTTCGCAACGCAGAACGTCGCTCGTGAAGTCCCGTCACCCTACGTGCAAGCGGCGATGCTCTGACGCACCAGGAAAATATCGAGCACACCATCGAATCGAGACAAGAACGCACGACGGAGCATTCTGGCAGGTTCGCAACGTCAGCGAGCTCGCCCAAAAAATCGGGGACGCGGGAATACCCGCACTTCTCCGGAGCCGCAACGGACGCAATAGGCGCAGAGCTCGTTCGAGCTGAGGCGCGTCATATCGTCATAAACAATTTGTTCTTACCGAAAGAGGATCACTCATGAATGAGCGACGGGTATCTGGCGGCAATTATGTGTTTTTCGGCGGTTCCACCGGCATTGGTCGTGCTGCGGCCGTGGAGCTGGGGCGCCGCGGCGCGAACGTGCTGATCGTCGGTCGGGGTCGAAAGGCCGGCGAGGCGGCAGTCGAGGCCGTTCGCGCAGCGGGCGGCGCGGCCGCCTTCCTGAGCGCCGACCTATCGACCCTCAGGGGCGTCAAGGCGGCGGCCGAGGAGGTCATCGCCTGGCGACCGGTCCTGCACGGGGTGATGCACACCGCCATGGCCGCGTTCAAGGGCAAGACCTTGACGGCTGACGGTCTGGAGTTCGCCTTCGCCCTGCAATACATGGCGCGCGCGGCGCTCAATCGGGCGCTGGCCGAACCGCTCGCCGCCTCGGGCGATGGACGCATTGTTAGCATCTCGGGCAATGTCCCGTTGTCATTCATGCCCGAGCTGGATGACCTGCAATTCGAGCGCCGCAAGTGGAGCTTCTACAAGTCGATCCTGGGTACGCACCTCCTTGGTCATCTGCATGTCCAGGAAGCTGCGCGGTTGTGGCGCGACCGTCCTGTGACCATCGCGGCGGCCTGTGTCGGTTCCACCAAGACCAAGGTCATGGCCGATCCGCTTATGCCCTTGAGTATGAAATTGCTGGGGCTGTTCGGTACAACGCCCGAGGTTTCCGCAGTCAACGCAGTCCGCATTTTGACCCAGGCCTCGCCGGCCGACTTCGATGGAGTCGTCCTGCGCAACCCCAAGCGTTTCGAGCCGGAGCCACTTGCAATGAACTCCGATGCCGCCAGGAAGCTATGGGCCCTGACGGGCGACATTGCGGCCAAGCACGGCTTGTCGTTGGAATAACGAGCCAATGAAAACGAATGTCATCGTAGGGGCCAGTGCTGTCGGAAGCGCTGTCGCGTCCCTGCTCGCTGAACGCGGCGAGAACGTCCGGCTCGTGACACGCAGAGGCGGCGGCCCAACTCATCCTTTGATCGAGCGCATCGCGGCGAACGCGGCCGATGCCGATCGGCTGAGCACAATCGCCGAAGGTGCAGCCGCTCTCTTCAATTGCGCCAGCCCGGCCTATGATCGTTGGCTGATCGGCTGGCCGCCGATCAGTGCGGCAATATTGAAGGCTGCGGAGCGCAGCGGCGCGGTCCTCGCGACACACGCCACGCTATACCCCTATGGTCCGGGCTCCGGCGTCATGTCAGAAGCCACGCCGCTCGCTGCCACACATCCCAAGCTACGCATGCGCGGCGAGATGTGGCAGGAGGCGCTCGCGCTGCACCGGGCCGGCCGCATCCGCGCGACTGAAATACGCGCCAGCGATCATATCCAGCCCCAATCGTTGGTCAGTCTGGCGATGTTCAGACCCATGCTCGCCGGCAAGCGCGTGAAATCGCCGGTACCTGTCGACGTGCCTCGAACCTGGACGTCGACCGGGGATGCGGCCCGCCTTCTGTCGACTGTGGCAGCCGACAAACGCGCTTGGGGCAGAGCATGGCACGTGCCGAGCCATGAGCCGATGACGGCACGCGAGCTCCTCACCCGGTTCGCGAAAGCCAACGGTCTGCCGGAACCGAAGATAACGGTCATACCCTGGGGCTTGGTCTGGACTGTCGGCATTTTCGTCCCGATGGTTCGCGAACTCCGCGCGACACGCTATCAGTTCACCGACCCCTTCATCATGGACTCTCGTATCGCCCGAGAGACTTTCGGGATGGAGCCGGAACCGCTGGAGACCGCGTTGCGCGATGCCGCGCGGATGCTGGAGTGAGATCTCCTTTCGCGCCGGAAACCGTACGCTCTCAAATGCGTCGAGAAGACAGTCGCCGGATCGCGCTCAATCCGTTAGCGGCGGGTGCGATCGAGACCGGCTTCGGTCGCGCGCGCGGCTCACTCTGCCGTGCCGGCAAGACGCAGATTCGGCACGCCGACGCCGCGGGCACGGATTGGTGCGGCCAACTTTCCTCCGCTGACATCGAGAACGAAGCCGGTATCGTCGGGGCGCAGGCGCAATTCAATGGCCATGCCGGTCTTGCGCCAATCTGCCGTCTCGCCATCGTCGACATAGAGGAGGCCGAAGCCACCATGATCGGGCGCTCCGAACGCGATCGCCGTCAGCCCCTCCTTGTCTTCGACCGGAACGATCGCGCCCGCGCGTGCGAAGAGCGGTAGCCGGCCCAGAGGCGCTGCGACAGTAATGGTTCGCCCGCCCTCGAATGGCGTCCCGTCATGCCAGTCGTACCAGCCACCGGGATGGGCGGGCAGGTAGACTTCGCGCGTCGTCGCGCCTTCTTCCAGCACCGGAGCGACGAGGAGATCGGGGCCAAGCATGAAAGCATCCTCGACGGCTCCGGCGGTCGCGTCGGACGCGAAATCCCACAACAGCGGGCGCACCGCCGGCACGTCGTCGGCCGCCGCACGCCACATCTGGGTGTAGAGATAAGGGATGAGGCTGTGACGCAGGTTCATGGCGGATCGGACCTGCGGAACTACGCCCGGATGCATCCAGGGCGTGTTGACGATGCCGCTCGTCTTCCAGGAATTCATCACCATGCGCGGCCACAGTGCGCAGAACTCGACAAACCGGCAGAGCAGCTCCGGGCCTGGCGACGGGCCATGGAAGCCACCGACGTCGTGGCCGATGTTGTAAAGCCCCGACAGGCTCATGTTGAGCCCCTGGGTCAGGTTGTAGCGCAGCGTCTTCCACGAGGTTTCGTTGTCGCCGCTCCAGGTCTGGCCGTAGCGGGCGATGCCGGCGCTGCCGGCGCGCGTGATGGTATAGGGGCGTTTGTCCGGTGCCTGTGCGGCCTGGGTCTCGTAGGCGAGCTTGTGCATCAGGAGCGCCTGCGCGGGACGGGCGAGCCCTTGCGGAAACGGCCGCCCGTCGCCGTCGCAGACCGCATCCTCGTCCCAGATCTCGTATTCGTTGTTGTCGCTCCACACCGCCGTGACCCCATAGGCGAGCAGCGCGTCGCGGATGCCGTCCGCCCACCACTGCCGGCCCTTCGGGTTGGTGAAGTCGACATGAAAGCCGAGGCCGTCCCAGAATTGCGCGACCGCCG
Source organism: Bradyrhizobium sp. S3.12.5 (assembly GCF_040548225.1). Classification (NCBI taxonomy): domain Bacteria; kingdom Pseudomonadati; phylum Pseudomonadota; class Alphaproteobacteria; order Hyphomicrobiales; family Nitrobacteraceae; genus Bradyrhizobium; species Bradyrhizobium sp. S3.12.5. Next base: position 188,503 of record NZ_JBEPRF010000013.1, on the reverse strand, counting down.
GATCGCCGGTCTCGCCGTCAGCGACCAGAATGCCGCTCGCCCTGGCTTCAGCGAGCCGTGGATGATCGTCGAGCAGGCAGGGCTTGATGTTGGTGACCGGCTGCATGCCGGCCGCCTTGAGCCGCGCCATCGTCGCCGACGGATCCGGGAATTTCTCGCGGTTCCAGTTGAAGACGTAGCGACGGTCGCCGATCGAGGTGTAACCCGAGCCGAAGTGAAAGCTGTCGCAACGAATGCCGTAGCGTCTGCAATCCTCGATGAAGCCGGTGATGCGCGCGTCCGCATCCGGCGCGTCGGCAATCGTCATTGTCGTCATCGCGAATCCGAGCGTCCAGCGGGGCGCAAAAGCCTGTCCGCCGGTCAGCCAGGAAAACCGGCGCGTGACTTCCGGCACGGTCGGGCCGGCGAGCACGTAATAGTCGAGGTCGCCGTCCTCGGCGCGATAGCTGCGGAACAGCCCATGGTAATTGTCGAGCGTGCAGCCGAGGTCGACCGAGCCGAGGGCGAGATTGTCGTAGAAGATGCCGTGCGCGCCGCGTGGGCCATCGACGATGAAGAACGGCAGCATCTTGTACAGCGGATCGGAAAGCTCGGCATCGTAGCCGCAGGGGTCGACAGCGTCGATCGCGAAGCGTCGGCCTGTGCGATCGAGCGGACCGGCCTTATCTCCGAGGCCGTAATGGCGTTCGTCCTCGTGCCGTTCCATCGCGTGCAGCGACGCACTGGTCTTGCGCGACAGCAAGTAGGCCTGGGTCGGACGGTCCCGCAGCAATGGCCGATCCTCGCCGTCGCGGTACCAGGCGATGCCGAACGGATCAAGTCGCACTTGCGCGCTGAGACCCGCGGCGGCGAGCGTGACGATGCCGCCGGCCTCCGACACCGTCGAAGCCGGATTGGCAAAGCCGGAGAAATCGTCGCGCAGCCGTCCTTCGAACGGCGGCTCGGTGCGACCAGGCGCGATCGCCCAGCCGCGGTCGAGGCGATAGCCATCCTGCTGGCGCAGGGTGACGCGGCCGATGTCGCTCTCCAGAATTGCGACGCGCAGCGTCGCGAGCGGAGCCGCCGCCGGTCCGGTCGCGAGGTCGAACAGCGCGGCTTGGCCGTCGAGACCGCGGAAGCGGCCGTGGGTCAGGGCTTTCATGAAATCAGGCTCCGGGTCGATCAGGGCCGGGCGAGGGTTGCGCCGGCTGCGTCGAAGATGTGCAGGTGGTCGGCGGCGAAGCGGATCGCGACCGCATCGCCGCGGTGGAACTGTGACTGGCCATCCTCGCGCAGCGTGATCTGCGGCAGGCCGGGGGCCGAGGCATAGATGAAGGTCTCGCCGCCAAGCCGTTCGACGAGGTCGACTGTTGCTGTGAGCATGCCCGTGTCGGGCGTGGCGTCGATATGCTCGGGCCGGATGCCGAGCGTCACGGTCGCGCCGGCGGCGAGGCCGGAAGGGGCGCGAGGTAACGCGACGTCACGTTCGCCGACCGTGAGGCGGAGCATGCCGTCGTCGGAAACCACCACAGCCGGCAGGAAGTTCATCCGGGGCGAACCGATGAAGCCGGCAACGAAGGCGTTCGAGGGGTGATTGTAGAGCTCGAGGGGCGTGCCGATCTGCTCGATCCGGCCAGCTTTCAGCACCACGATCCGGTCGGCAAGTGTCATGGCTTCGACCTGATCGTGGGTGACATAGATCATGGTGCCGCCCAGCTTGGCATGCAGCGCGGCAAGCTCCTTGCGCGTCGCGACGCGCAACTCCGCGTCGAGGTTCGACAACGGCTCATCGAACAGAAAGATCTTCGGATCGCGCACGATGGCCCGGCCGATGGCGACGCGCTGGCGCTGTCCGCCGGAGAGCGCCTTGGGTTTGCGGTCGAGATAGTCCGTGAGCCGCAGCATGGCGGCGGCGCGCTCGACCCGCTCCTCGATCTCCGCAGGCTTCAGCCTCATGTTCTCGAGCGCAAAGGCCATGTTCTTGCGCACGCTCATGTGCGGATAAAGCGCATAGGACTGGAACACCATGGCAAGCCCGCGCTCGGAGGCCGGCAGATGGGTGACGCGCTCGCCGTCGATATGGACCTCGCCGCTGGTTACGTTTTCGAGGCCGGCGATGACGCGCAGCAGCGTCGACTTTCCGCAACCGGACGGTCCGACGAAGACGACGAATTCGCCATCCTTCACGGCGAGATCGATGCCGTGCAGCACGTCGATGCTGCCGAAGGATTTGCGTGCGCCCGTGAGTTTCAGTTCAGCCATGGTGATAGCCCCGATCGGTCATTTCATTCCGGTCGAGCCGATGCCCGTCGTGATGAAGCGCTGGAGGAACACGAAGACGAGCGCGACGGGAATGAGCGTCACGACCGTCATCGCAAGCAGGTAATGCCACTGGGTCTGGAGCTCGCCCTGGAAGGCATTGAGCGCGATCTGCAGCGTGTAGACCTCGGTCTTGGTCAGCACCGCGAGCGGCCACAGGAATTCGTTCCAGCGCCACATGATCGAGAAAATTGCCAGGACCGCCAGCGCCGGCAGGGTCAACGGCATGACGATGCGCCAATAGATCTGCCACTCGGACGCCTTGTCCATGCGCGCGGCCTCGATCAGATCCTTCGGCAAGGTCAGCATGTATTGCCGCAGCAGGAACACGCCCGTCGGCGTCGCGGCACCCGGCAGGATCACCGCCCAAAGCGAGTTGGTGAGGCCGAGCTCGGTCACCACCAGATAGACCGGCACGAGGATGATGGTCACCGGGATCATCAGCGTCCCGATCACCGCCAGGGTGGCCGCCTGCTTGCCGGGGAACTGATAGACGGCGAGCCCGTAGGCGGCCATGGAATTGATCAGCAGCGTGATCAGCGTGGCGATCACCGTCACGAATACCGAATTGTACAGGAAGCGCAGGAAGGCGAAGCGCTGCAGCGGCTCGCTGTAGTTCTCGGTCGCAAGCGCGACGCGGCGCACCGGTTCGCGCTTGTCGATCGCGACGCGGAACTGTTGCGAGGGATCGGCGGGATCGACCATCTGGGCAATGAGCCCGATGCGTCGGACCTGCGCCAATTCGCGGACCGTGCCGTCGGGAAGCTTGGCGCGGAACAGCGGCAGCTTCTGCGGCTGACCTGATACCGTCACTTCGACCTGTGCGAACGGGAGCAGCGACGGGGGAAATTCCAGCAGCGCGCTCTGGGTCTTGAACGATGACAGCACCAGCCATAGCACCGGTCCGAACATCAGGACGACACCGAGCGCGAGATAGACGTAGGCCGCGATGTCGGTCCAGTGCAGCGGACGTCCGGGCCCGTTGCGACGCTGACCGAGCATGCTTGAAAGGCGCATGGTTGCCATCTCAAACCTCTTTGCGCCGCGCGGCGGCGAATTGCAGGAGCGTCAGGACAAAAAGCACGACACCGAGCACGACGGATGCCGCGGCAGCGAGGCCGAAATTCTGCACCTGGCTGGAGAACGCGGTCTCGTAGATGTACTGGACCACCATCAGCGTCGCGGTGCCGGGACCGCCGCCGGTCAGCACGAAGACCTCGTCGAAGGTCTGAGCGCCCTTGATGAGCGCGAGCACGATGACGACGATCATGTTCGGCCACAGCAACGGCAGCGTGATGCGTAACAATACGCGCCAGCGCGGCGTCGCGTCCATCTCCGCCGCCTCGTAGAGATCGGCGGGTATAGCTTGCAGGCCGGCGAGCAGGATCAGGGTGTAGAAGCCCATATGGGCCCACACCGAGACGAATACTGCCCAGAACATCGCCCAGCCCGGATCGACGAAGAACAGGATCTTCTGACCGCCGAGCGTGGTGATGGCGGCGTTGAGGAGCCCGTCGCGCTGCAAGATCCATTTCCAGATCAGTGCGACCACCACGGGCGACAGCAGCACGGGAAAGAAATAGACCGCCCGGAAAAAGCCCCTTCCACGGATCTTCATGTTGAGGACGAGCGCGGTGACGAGCGAAAACAGCACCATCGCCGTCACCTGAAAAACGACGAACTTTGCGGTATTGGCGACGCCGCGCCAGAAGTGGTCCTCGCGGCAGCTCGATGGATCGAGATAGGAGCCGCAGTCGAGCAGATAGGCGAACTGGTCGCCGCCGACATAGGGACGCTGCGAGGGAAACAGCGCCGTACCGCCGGTCACCGAGAACACGACGTTGATGCCGATCGGCAGGAATACGAACAAGCCGAAGAAGACGAAGTTGGGAAGCAGGAACACGTACGCCATGCGCCGCGCACCGATCATGCGCTGCATCCATCGCATCGGCGGATCGAGCAGCCGCAGCGCGACGCCAACCGGCAGGACCGCGACCTGTCCGAGCCGGGCGAGCGCGCCGGTTGCTATGCCGCGCTCAGGTCGGATCGTGGACGAGATGCCCGACATCACACTGATCCTCCGGCCCGATGAAGGCGTTGCCGTCACTTCTTGTTGCGTTCGGCTATCTGCTGCGCGACGTCGGCGGTGATGCGCTTGTAGGCGTCCTCGAGCGTCGTCTCGCCCGAGACCGCCTGCCCGAGCCGGCTGATGACGGCGTTCAGGACGATTCGGCTATTGCTATAGCCCTGGATCCGGTAGGCGATCGGAGAAATCTGGGCCGCGCTTGCGGTGAAGACCTTCAGCGCGGCGGCGGCTTCCGGGCTGGCCGTCGGATAGTCGAGGCCCTTCTTCGCGAGCCCGAGGTGGCCGGGCACGAACAGCGAGCGCGAGTAGAACTCCGCCAGCACCGGTTCGCTCGCGAGATAGTCCATCACCCGCGCGACTTCTTTGGGATGCTGGGTCGTCTTGAAGGCCACAAGACCGGCGCCGCCCGGCATGCTGCTGCACCCGCCCGGCCCGCAGGGGTTGGGGACTGCCACCCAGTCGAAGGCATCGCCGACGGTCTTGGCGAACTGACTAATCTGCCACGATCCGGACAGATACATCACGACCTGCGCATTCTTGAATTCGTCGTTGGCGCCGCGATAGGCCGTGCCGGAGACCGAGCCCCACAGCTCCTTCGACATCACGCCGGACTTATGCCAGTCGTAGACCAGCTGCGCCGCGCGCTTGAAGCCTACGTCGACGACATCGGGCTCGCCATTCGCCCCGAACACCTGCGTGCCTTGCGAGACCGCCAGTGCATAGAAACGATGGCCCGAGCGGTCGAGCGCCAGCGGGAACGGCGCCTGGACCTTGTCCGCCACCTGCTTCGCCGCCTTCGCCCAGTCCTCCCAGGTCGACTTCTCGCCCGGCATCGCGACCCCGGCCTGCTCGAACAGGGTCTTGTTGACGAACGGACCGGTGACGGTGAGCTGGGTCATGAAGCCCGGGATTGCCTTGGTATCGCCGGCCGGGCGCATCCATTCGAGGAAAGGGCCGAAGTTCGTTTCCCAGTAGCCGGGGTCCTTGAGAAAGGGGCGCATGTCGAGGGCGAAGCGCGACAGGCCGCCCATGTCGACGACGCGCGCCATGTCCGGGCCCTGGCCGGAGGCCAGCTGCACCGGCAAGGTCTCGTTGATGGCCTTGAAGGGCACCTGATCGAGGACGATTTCGATGTCCTTGTTCTGCTCATGAAACCGCTTGAGCAGGTCGGCCATCACCTCCCCCTCGTTGCCATCCGAATACCAGGTCATGCGCAGCGTGGTGGTCTCGGCCGCGGCCGGCCCGCCGAACGCAGTGGCGGCCAGCAGGGACAGTGCAAAGGACGCGATGACGGGCGTGGCGGCACGCATGGTCGAATCTCCTCTCCGCTCGCTGACCCGATGCGGGTCCGCGCGAGATCTGGCGCATGGGTCCGTTCTCGGACGGATCCTCAGCGCTGGCGTTTCCTTCAATATCGGCACCTGCTCAGGCGAATGCCTTACTCACGAATTGGGGCGCGTTATCCACAGACTGGGCAGCAGGTGGATAAACCGACATCCCCTTCCGCAAGAGCAAAAACATCTTTGGCAAACGTTTGCCAATCTGTCAATCTTCGTTTTGACGGCCTCCTTGCTTTCGGGGGACGCCCGGGGGGAACCTCGACAGCGGACACTGCGGATGACTATGAAAAGACAGTCGGATCAGACCCTGGGGAGGCCGATGCGGGAAGACGTCTCACTTGCCACCGTTGCGGCCCGCGCCGGCGTTTCGGTTTCGACCGTATCGCGGATCGTCAACGGCCAGACGCGACGCGCCTCCCCGGCCACGGTGGCGCGGGTCCGCGACGCGATCGAGGCGGTCGGCTACCGGCCAAATCCGGTCGGACGCGCGCTCCAGCGCGGCCAAAGTCAGCTCGTGGCGATGATCGCGGCCAATCTCGACAATCCGGCGATGGCGACCATCGCAAGTTCGACCGAAACCGCGCTGCGCGAAGCCGGCTACGTGATGATCCTCTGCGACACGCACGACCGCGCCGAACTTCAGGACGAGTATCTCTTTGCGATGCGGGCCCAGATGGTGCGCGGCTATGTCCTCGTCGCGGCGGTGCCTAGCCCCGGATTAAGCGAACTTTCCACCTCGGGCGCGCCGACAGTGTTCGTGAATCGTCGAAATCCGAGCGGCAGCGGCCCGTTCGTCGGTATCGACGATGCGGCAGCGGGTGCTGCCGTCGCCGACTATTTCGCCGATCTCGGTCGGCGCGTCCCCGCCGTTGTTTTTCCGCGGCTGAGCTCGTCCGCATCGCGGGACCGTGTATCGGGCTTCGTCGCCAGGCTGCGGGAGCGCGGATGGTCCGACGAGGCGATCGTCCGGGCCGACGGGGAGGGACGATCGCACCTCCAGGTCGGCTACGATGCCGGCGCGCGAATTTTCGACGGCCGCGACAGGCCGGACGCCATTCTCTGTGTGAGCGACCAGATTGCCTATGGCGTGAATCGTCGCGCGCTCGAATGCGGCCTGAAAATCCCTGGCGATTGCGAACTGGTCAGCATCGACGGCACGCCACTCAACAAGTGGGTCGCGCCCTGGCTGAAGTCGATCGAAATTCCCTACGCCGTCTACGGGGCGGAGATCGTCTCGGGCTTGCAATTGATCTGGCGAGGCGAACCCTTTGGCGAACGCCTGCTGCCCTGCAAGTTCGGCTGACATACGACCGTTCACGGGGGAGATTTGGCTGCATCTGCGAGCGGCGCGGTCGTGCCGCCTTTCGTCCGCTCAATCAGCCGGCGGATGGATAACGACACCGTACTGCTCGGCAATTGCAGCAATGGTCTCGATTGCCGGCTTATGTCCGCTCCGTTTTCCCAGCTCGTCGAAGGCGGCGAACATCCGATCGAGACCGCCGCCTGGCATCGCCAACACCAGGAGGCGCGCCGTATCGGTGCCCACATTGCGATAGCCGTGACGCCGATGGCGCGGGGCAAAGAGAAATGCGCCGGTGCCGAGACGCAACGGATCGGTCGCGCCTTCGACCTCGACCAGCACTTCGCCACTCAGCACATAGAATGCTTCGTCCTCACGGGTATGCGTGTGCGCCGGCGCGCCGCGGCCCGGCGGCACGATCGATTCCCATACCGAGAATTGCTGACCGGTATCGCTCGCCATTGCCTTGTAGCTGTGCGTCACACCGAGCACGTCGAGCGTAGGTCCGGTGCCGGGCGCCCGAAAGAGCGGGCTCAATCGCGAAAAATCGCGGCTTGCATCGCTGTTCATGGCAGTTCCCTCCGCGATCGGGTTGCGATGCGTTGTCGTCAAGTGGCAGTGAACCCGCCTGACGCGGCAACGTTCCTCGCACAAAGGATGTGATGCGCCTGCTGAGGTTGCGCGATGGTGGAACCGGCCTTGCCCCTTGCTGGAGCACCACTTGTCGCAGCTGCAGCACCTACCAAATGAACGGAGGTGGTCGCACCTGCGCATCGGTATCCATACTGGGCCGGTCATTTCCGGTGTCGTCGGCAACCGAAGGATCACCTTCGATATCTGGGGCGATGCGGTTAACACCGCGTGGTTCATGGGAGCGTTCGGAGTCGCGGGGCGGATCAACGTCTCGGAAACTGTGGCCGGACACGGCCATGGGCTATTCGAACTCGAGTCGCGCGGTCCGATCGAAGCCAAGCACGAACGCGCGCACGAAATGTTCTTTCTCAATGGCTTGACGAAGGAATATTCGCGCAATGGAGACGGCTATTTGCCGAATGACCATTTTTTTGCCGAGTATAACCGTATCGGCGGTTCGCGGTTGGCCCCGGATTGGTGAGGGCCATCACCGTCCCAACGCTGCTGGTTGTTGCTGAGCGCAGGCTTGCCGAAGATCGGGAAGATTTCCCAACGCGCTGTGGGCATGGCTCCTTGGACTGCGCTTGTCCGCTCTGATCCAATCCGGTCGACACTTTCGCGCGGGCTGCGTGATGAGCTCGGTCCTCAGCCAGCGAAGGAGCAAGTTCCGCTCCAGTGACGAGGTTGCAGCGATGAGCAGGAGCTTGCGCACGAATGCTGCCAGAGCGGCAATCCTCGCTGCCGGACTTTTCGTCACGGCTCCTTTGCTCGCGAGTGATCGTCAGCACGGTCAAGGCGCAAGCGATACCGAGATCAGGATCGGCCAGACGATGCCCTATAGCGGCCCGCTTTCGGCATCCTCCGTGATCGGCAAGGTACAGGCAGCCTATTTCCGCATGATCAACCATCATGGCGGCGTCAATGGACGCAAGATCAATTTGATTTCCTACGACGATGCGGCGACGCCGTCCAAGACCGTCGAGCAGGTCCGCAGGCTCATAGAGAGCGACGAAGTGTTGTTCACATTCCAGACGCTTGGCAATGCCTCGAACATCGCGGTCCAGAAATATCTCAACGACCGCAAGATACCCCAGCTTTTCGTGGCCGGGCGGTCGACGCGTTTCGAGGATCCGGTCAACTTCCCCTGGACGACGGGATTTGCTCCCAATCTGCGCACGGAGATTCGCATCTACGCGCGCTTCATCCTGGATAACTATCCGAATGCCCGAATCGGCCTGCTCTATCAGAACGATGAGAGCGGCAGGGATTATCTGAACGGGTTGAAGGAAGCGCTCGGCACAAGAGCAGCCGAACTCATCGTCAGTGACGTTTCATACGATGTGTCGGACCCGACCGTCGACTCGCAGGTCGTGCGCCTCAAGGCGGCCGGTGTCGACGTCCTCGTCAACATGGCTGCCTCGAAATTCGCCGCCCAGGTCATCAGAAAGATGGCAGAGCTCGATTGGAAGCCCGTTCACCTCCTTGGCGTCGGCTCGTCCTCGATCGACGCGGTCCTGAGCCCCGCGGGCATCGAGAACGCAAAGGGCATCATCTCGGCGAGCTCGTTCAAGGAGGCCGATGATCCGAGCTGGCGTGATGACGAAGGCATGAAGCGATGGAGCGCCTTCATGGACGGCTATTATCCGGGAGGCGACCGGAAAAGCATCTTCACGGTCTACGGCTATAGTGCCGCCGAGCTGCTGGTGCAGGTCTTGAAGCAATGCGGCGACAATCTCTCGCGCGAGAATGTCATGGCGCAAGCGACGAGCCTGAAAAACGTGAAGCTTGATCTGCTGCTCCCGGGGCTCTCCGTCAACACCGCCCCGACCGACTATCGTGTGGTCAAGGAGTTTCGAATGATGCGTTTCACGGGCGATCGATGGGAGGCGTTCGGACCGATCGTCACTGATTGATCCGCGCGGCTGCGAGCGATCGCGGTTCGCGCGATGTCCCGGCGATTGCCGCAGTATTTCATGCGTCGCTTTCGCGACGAGCCCGCTCTCTTGCGTCTGATGGGGTCATGCAGAAGCGGCGGCGGAAGGTGCGCGTGAAATAGGAGAGGTCGCCGAAGCCAACCTTGAAAGCGACGTCGGTGATGGCGCGATTGGAAAAACGGGGATCGCTCAGCATCCGGTTGGCTTGGACTAACCGTTGTTCAAGGACATATTCCGTGAACGTGGTGCCTTCGCTCTCGAACAGCTTCTGAATGTAGCGCGGCGTGACGCTATGGTGCAAAGCGACATAGGTGATCGACAGCTCGCGCCGGCCGAGATTTTCGACAATGTTCGACATGATTGCTCACAGCCTTGCCGAGCGTATCCCACGTCCTTCAACGAGAATTGCCGCGTCCTGTGTGGCGCCGAGTGCGGATGCAAGCAGGTCGTGGATATGCGTGACAGCGAGGCGCTGTAACTCGGGGTCGCAAAGCTTGTCAGCTTCGTTGACAATGCCGAGATAGCTCGTGAGCAGCCGCAGCGCTTCGCTGTGCTTCGAAATCGGACGGACGAGCATTGAACCCGCCTCGACGACCATCGGCGATATGGCGTCGCGCGGCACCGAGAGGGTCAGAAAGCGACCTCCCGAATGCAAGGTGCAAATGCTTGGTTCGGTCGCCGACATCAGCAACGCTTCCCCTACTCCTATGGTGGCTTCGCGGCCTCGTTGCGAGATGATGCCCACGCCGTTCGTGACCACGGCAAAGATGAGATTGTCGGCGGATTTGGTTGCGAGCTCGCGCGTCATGCGGTAGTGCGAGTCCGACCTGTGGCCGGCAGCCACTCCCAATCCCGGAAGCGAGCGCAACGTCACGCCCGCGCGAAACGGAGTGTCGTTAATCGGCTCGATGTCGAATTTTGCGATCGTGCGGCCATAGATCTCGCGCCACATCGCCAGACGCCGATGAACCGGAAAGGCGTCGGTCGAAATGTGCATGGGCGCGAACGGGACTGGCGCGTCGGTCATGGCCCTGTTTGTTACATAAGATCGAGCGGGGAGCGAGCCTTCCGAAAGGGCCGTCGGGTATTGAGGCGTCACCACCCGTGTTGCAGGATAGCACCACGCCGCTGGGGAATGACTGCGGGTACGCAGGGGTCCAGACGTCATTCGCTCCAGACCAAGCCGAGCCTCCGCCGGGGCTGCTAGCTTGAGATTGCCGCCTTCCTCCCACGCCCGAGCGCAAACTGCCCGACCGGCCCCTCGACATAAAATTCCAGCCCCGTCATTTTTGCGAACAGATCGATATTGCCGGTGCCGATGGCGCAGCCGCCGAGGCCCATGTCGGTGGCGGCCAGGTAGAACGTCTGGATCAGGCAGCCGACGTCTTTCAGGATCAGCGAATAGGCGATCGAAGAGTATTTCCAGGAGATCCGGCCGAAGCGCGCGGCGATCGTGATCAGGATCTGCGGCGGACCGGATGCTCCCATGGCAAATTCGGCGGCCATCGAAAGCGCCTGGAGTTGATTGGCGGAGGCGTCGATTGCGACCAGTGCGTGGCCGCCGGCGTCATAGTGATAAAGCCCGGGCGCAAGGCCCTCGCAGTTCGAGACCGTCAGGTACAGCTCCAGCTCATAGGCGCTGCCTGCGCCCGGATACGGTCTCGAGCTGTAGGTGACCTCCGGGCCGCCGTCGACATCGGCGCCGCTCTTCCATTCCGACAGCACGCGGGCGGTGGCGTCGAGAAACCGCGCGAGCTCGGCGAGCGTGACGGGATGCTGATCGTCGAAATCCCGTGTCGAGTGGCGCGCGCGTAGCAGTTTTGCGAAGGGCGACGCGGGCTCCGGCGTGGCGAATTTGCCGAGGGAGATTTTCTTGCCGCGCCAGGGCGGGCGCACGGCAGGCAGCGGCGGAATAGCCCCCGCATGCGCGTACGTGCCGCCAACCGGATTGGCGTGCCGGCCCTCCGTGCTCCGCGCGTGAAACACGAGGTCGTGGAAATCCCAGAGAGCGAGGTTGCTGTCGCCGTTTTCCAGGCGAAGGCCGTCTCCGTCTTTCGTGTCGCGCTTGATCAGGATCTCGCTGTCGAGCAGCAGTCCGAGCAGATCGAGGTTCAGGGAGGCCATCTGCTTGCGAAGCTTGCCGATCATTTGCGGTTGCGACAGGGCAGCCAGCGTGGCGGCGATGGCGGGATCGCAAATCCGGAACAGCGCGCCGGCGCGCGGCGATTCCAGCACCATCTCGTTGCCGCGCCGGCGCAGATAGGCGAAGCGCGACAACACGATCGTGTCGGCGCTCGATAGCTTGGCGCGTTGCGGCCAGTATCCGGCGATCTGGGGCTCGATGACCACCAGGTCTTGCGCGTCACGGGGAGAGAACAGGCGATAGTCGAGCAGCCCATGCTGCGCCAACCGCCGCACCAGAGCACGAAGCTGCCGCGCGAGGGTGCTCTTGCCGGCAAGGGAGGTGAGCGGCAGGCCGGTGGCCAGATGCCCCGCGCGCGCGATTGCCGCGGCGCTGAATTGTCCGAGGCTGACCGAATAATCGCCCGAGACCGCGGCAATGCTTCCGTCGGCCTGCATGTGAAGCGAGAAGCGGCCGTTCAGCCGGGCGGCGATGATGGGCGCGATTGTCCTGCTCGGCTTTTTCCGGGGAACGCGCAACGAGACCAGCCTTCAGGTGTGTGGCAGGAACGGAGTGAGCTCGCTTTCCAGCCGCGGGCGGTCCAGCAGCCCAAGCTTCACCGGGACGTCGTAAAGCCGGCCGGGCCCGAAGCGGCGATAGAAATGCCGCAGGCCCGGAACGAGCACCCTGACGACGGGGACCTCGACGTCGGGCCGCGTCTGGTCGAGCACGAGAAAATCATATCCTGCGCGGCCCGCGATCTCCACGCAGGCATTGACCTGGTCGCGCGTGTTGTCGTGAACTGTGATCCCAGGCGCCGGCGGGAGCAGCGGATTGTCGCTGGGGGTCAGGAACGGATAATCGTCCAGCCGCAGCGGTGTGACACCGTCAAGCGACGGCTTCTCGCCGCTGCCGCCGCTCATCATCCCGATCGACATGAACTGGGTCAGCTCGGTAAGCGAACGCAGCAAGGCGATGCGGCGATCGAAATGCGAGCCGGACCCGAACTCGATGTTCTCGTGTCCGTTCTGCATCCAGTGCATGATCGCAACATAGGAGGGAATGCCGAGATCGCTGGTGATGTCGAGCACCCAGAGCCGGCGCCCCGCATCGGCAAACTGGCTCTGGAGATCCCGCACGTAGGAATCCTCGAATTGCGAGAGATCGAGTTCGGCACGCTGCACGCGGTTGTACCACCAGATCGCGTAGGCATCGCGTTCGACCAGTTCGAGGAAACCTTGAACGATGGCCTCCTCGCGGGTGTTGCCGGCAGCGCATCCGTTCGAATCGGTGTGGAAGCCGCCATAGAAGAAATACAGCAAGCCGGTCGGAAGATATTTGAAACGCTTGTCGCGTAACGACCAGACCGGCGACCACTCGGTTTTGGTCGCGGGATCGAACGGCTCGGGAACCGGATGTGAATCGTCCGGCAGCGGGACATGCCTGTTCTGAAACTGCGTGTCACTGAAGAACTGGACGTCGTTGGGAAGAAGCGCGTCACCGGGAGCGAAATCGGCAAAGCGGCGCGTCGTCCTGATCTCGTCGCCCTGGAAGATGCCGGAATAGCGCTCGATCGCCTCCATCAGTGCACTGGCCTCGCCCTGCTCGGCCGTGGAGCCCTTGCCGAAGCTGCCGCCGCTCAGGCCGGACCTGAGCTGGTCGACGTTCCAGGCCGGCGCGGAGAAATTGTGGTGCGCAAAAAAATTGGTGTTCATCGGCAGGTCGACCTCGATCCGCTCGAGCCGCGACACCACGCCGGTCAGCGGGCTGACGTGCTTGCGGAACCGCGCCACGGTCGCTCGCGACGTCACGGTGCGGTATCCGCCGCTGGTCATGACCAGCTTTCTGCCCTCGGCAAGCTCGATCGGCGCTGCTGTTCGTCGCGGATTCCTGAGCTTCCTGCTGCCGCAGGTCGCGCATTGCGGGCGCTTCGCGACGTAGTGCTTGGCGATGGCCGCCCCGGTCAAATCGAAGCTTGCGATGTGATTGGTGAGATCGGTGCGAAATCCGGAGGCGATCGCCTTCGCGATTTCAATAGCAGCGAAATGGATCGCGGTCTCGCCCACGGTGTCGCTGACCAGCGGCGATATAGCCACCGCTTGCGCCGCGCCGCGGTCCAGAAATCCCTTGATCTCGCGATTGCGGATCATGCGATCATGCAGGCAGGTCCAGCAGGCGCTCTCGCCCGGCTTGAACACGGGCCCCACCAGCGGAAACGCGCCGGACGGCTGGACCAGCAGCCAGGGCGTCCCGTCGGCGACGCGCTGGCCGTTCAGTTCGGCGAGCTGCCGTTCGAGGTAGTCGTTCACAAGCGTGATGATGAGCCTGGGCGATCGCCTGGTGATGTGAACCCCGAGCTTGCCCAACGCTGCGCTCAGTTCGCTCGCGCCTTTGACGTCGATTGATTCGACCCGCACAGGCCAATTGCGCAGGTTCTCTTCGGCGACCTCCGGAGGCAGGCCGAGGCTTGCCCAATATCCGGCGACGGCGCCTGCGTGCGATGCTCCGTTGACGACGTAGCGGCGCTCCAGCAGCCGCCTGATTGCTTCCTCGATCCCGGTGACGGGAAAACTCTTCGAGAGCTGGCGGATGATCTCCGGCGCCGTCTTGCCGTTCTTTCCGATTGCGCTTGCCACGGCGCAATAGAGATCGCCGTGCAGGAAGAACTTGCGGTTCTCGGAATAGAGACAGACCGCATTGGGAGGAAGCAGATAGGCGGTGAAGTTTGGTGCGAATCGCAAAATGTCCTTGCGGGTCTGCTTCGCAGCGTTGCTCTTTCGCTTGACTGTCATCGGGTCAGCACGCGGATCCTGTTCCCGTCATGTCCGATTGCCGGCGCACGACGGAGCTTGAAGCGGCCCGACTTGTGCGCCGAATTCGACCGGCCTTCTTCGAACAAGTTGGAACACACTCGCTCGCCATCGGCAAGCTAAGGAGCCGGGCGAAACGAATCCTGTGGCGACAACAGCAAATTGGCCGGGGTCGTTAGCGAACCCGGCCAATGAAATCGCGACCTGTCGATGTCCGGTCAAGAAGCGCCAGCGCCTAGCACCAGCGGCAGCGGCCCCATGATGCGCAGCATCCTGTGCATGCCACCGGCGCAACAACGGCGCAGCCAATGCCAACGCCACAACCGACGCCGCAGCGACAGGCTCTGCAGCCTGCGCAGCCTCGGCAGCCACCGCAACCTCTGCAACCACCGCATCCTCTGCAGCCGCCGCATCCGCGCGCAAGCAGCACGCCGCTGAGAGTCTTCTCGTCACTAGCGAGATGGAAGGTGGCGAGATTGACGTCGGCGAGCTCTTCCTCGCTGAGCGCAGAGAACTGGCCAGGCGAAAAATTCACTCGTTGTTGAGGCTCGTCCGCCGGCACTGCGGACGCCATCGCGCTTCCCGCCATCGAAAAGGTCAGTCCGGCAAATCCGAGCGCCGGTACTGCAGCTTTGGTCATTCGCTTCTTTTTCGAAGCTTGCTTCGCTCGCTGCACGGCTGCATCCTCCATGGTCGGAAGAACGATCTTCTACAATCATCCTACGCCGAGCAATCAAAGCGGGCAAGATTCGCGTGAACACGAAATGTAATGGCGCTGGTTCAGATTGCATTCATCTTCATGAATGGCATTGCCACAAATTCCTGTCCAAATTCCCTATCGATGACACGGGCTGCGGCGCATGATGCAGTGCGCAACCGTCTGTCCGCGCGAACGGGGACACTAGCTTGGTCGTTCAACTCGGACGCTTCGTTTGGTATGAGCTTCTGACGACGGATATGCCGTCGGCGGCTGCTTTTTACGCCGGGGTGGTCGGCTGGGCTGTGAAAGATGCCTCGAGCCCGGAACTGGCTTACACGCTGCTGGCTGCAGGCGACGCTCCGGTCGTCGGGCTGATGGATCTCCCCGAAGAAGGGGTGCGAATGGGAGCAACACCGAGATGGCTCGGCTACGTCGCCGTCGATGACATGGATGCGCGGGTCGCGCAGATCCGCCGGCTTGGAGGCGCGATCCTCGTCGCGCCGACCGACAGCAACATCGGCCGCATTGCGGTGGTCGCCGATCCGCAAGGAGCGACGTTTGCGCTGGTCACCGGGCTGACATATGGCCAATCGCAGCAGAGTGGGTTGGACCAGCCCGGGCGCGTGGGCTGGCACGAGTTGCTGGCTGAAGACCGAAGCAAGGTCTTTCCGTTTTACGGCAAGCTTCTCGGCTGGCAACAGGCCTCCACTGAGGCCGACCCGGCAAGCGTGTACGAATTGTTTTCGGCGGCCGGGCAGACGATCGGCGGCATGCTCACCAAGCTTCCGAGCGTACCGCAGGCGTGTTGGCTCCATTACTTCAATGTCGAGGACGTCGGGGTGGCGGCCCGGCGGGTCGATGCCGGCGGAGGCCGGGTTCTTCAGGAGCCGATCGAGTTGCCCGATGGTTGCTGGATCGTGCGATGTGTCGATCCCCAGGGCGCCCTGTTTGCACTGCAGGGGGCGTGGGATCAAAAGGGCATCGCGCGTTCCTCCGCCCCGGAGGTCACCTGGTCCGCCAAATGGGGTGACATTGCTTCACAGGGCCGGATGGTGCTTCACAAGACGAAGCGCTAGGACGAGACGCTTCGCGGGTCATCGACCTGGTTGTTTCAGGCGCACTTGGCGGGACCGGAGCCCTGCTTTTCGGATCGCGCCCGCTTCCTGGCACTCCGCTTGCTCAGTCAGGGCCAAAGCCCGGCCTCAACTGGGGGGCCGTTTCAGGTTGAGGCAAGCGATGCAGGAAGTGTCCCGTTCTGGTGCAGCTGGAGAGCTCCGGCTTGATGCGTTGATCGCCGATTTGTGGTGGCGTGTCCGGCTGCTCAACACCGACATTCTCGAGGAAGAGGCCCGGGTCGGGGTGTTCGACGCGCAGCAGCCGACCTATCCGCCGCGCGCGGCGAACCTACGCGCGCGCCGCGACAATCTGGTCTCGACGATCGGCATGCTCGAGCAGCGCGCCAAATCGACGTCCGAAGCGGCTTGAGAGCCGCCTCATACCGGAAATATCAGTGATCTCGCGAGCCTGACCAGATCGACTTGGCGGCGGCAGCCTGTCTTTTCGAACACATGAAGCAAATGGCTCTTCACGGTGGCGACGGACACGCCGAGCAGTCCTGAGATCGCGTCGCGGGTATGGCCCTCGCAGATGAGCTCGAAGATGCGAATCTCGGCTGGCGTCAAATCGTAGAGCTGGTTGAGAGCGACGTGAGACATCTGCGGCGGTCCGGAGGCTGACGCCACGAACAGGGCGGCGGCAGCGCGCTGGATCAGGCCGGCGCGCATGTGACCGCGTCGCAGCGGCAGAACGTGGATGACGAGCGGGTCGCCGCTTCCGCGAAGGATCGGGATGCCAATGCCCTTCTGGCCAAGTGCCGCCTCGTCCTTCGCGGCCTGCACGATGGCCGATTGCAATGAAGTGGTCGTCGTCGCCGACTGAACCGCGATGCGGCCATGTCGCGTCAAGATCGGATCGCCGGCCGCGAGCATCGCGGTAGCGACGGCGTTGGTGTGAACGATCTGCGACTCCTCGTCCACCAGGACGACACCGACCGTCAGGGTCTCCACGGTCTCGGAGAATGCCGCGGCTTCGACCGTCTTCATGTCGAACAGATTGCTGATGGTCACGGCGCGGCGGATGTGAGGTGCGAGCAAGCGTAATCCGTTGAGCTGCGCATCGCCGATGGCGCCGGCGGACTCGTGCTGGCTGAAGATCGCGTTGCCGACCATCGTCCCGTCGCGCACGAGGCCGACGGCGACGGCGTCGAACAGGCCCTTGGGCAAGGCCCATTCACGATAGTAGCGATTGCTGGAAATGATGTCCTGCCGGACGGCCTGGGATTGAACGATGGGTTCTCCGAGCGGGTATTGCTGAATGCGCTCGGCGCCGCCCCAGAGCTCGATGATGTCGGGCCCATAGCCGATCGCATTTTGAGACATCTGGGTCAGGTCGGACCCGGAGACGGCATTGACGACGGCCTTCATGTTGGTGAGGCTGGCCACTGAAAGCGCGCCGGTGGCGAATCCGAACTCGGTGCATACCTCGTCCAGAACTCCGGCCCACCGTTCAGGTGCGATCACACAGTCATAGACAGCACCGATGAGATCCGAGAATTTCTCGACTGAAACCCGCTGCATTCCAAACTACTCACTTGAATATCACCGGCGTCAAAATCACCGACGTCGCTTGAAAATCGCTCCCGAGCCGATCGATCCGCCAATGGCGAATGTCTCAGCTGTTGGCTCATGGTCTTACCACCGCGATTCCGCGGCGCAAAAGGGGTACTCCGAGCACAAACTCTTGTGACGCCTTTTGGCCGGATGCCGTGGCTTTCGTGAATGCCGGGAGATCTGCGCTCGACGGCGGAGATCCTATCCTCGGTCTGTGGGATGTCCTGAGTAAAACTTCGGCAGATGTCGCGCTGCGTATGCAGACTAAATCGAGTTGCAGCAGTGGATGATGCAAAAGTCCTTCCTGAAAATGCCATTGAATGATGGCGGGCAAATGACTCAAGGGCTCGCAACGCGCCGGTCCCCTTCCGGTTCCATTCCGCTCGATTCACGCCGCCCTTGTGCTATTGCTGTCCTGCGCAACGATGCGAGGTTTCCATGCTCCCCATTCCCGCTGACATTTTCACCGAGCCCGAGGACGTCTCGCCCGACAGTCTTGCCAATCTCGGGCCGCTCCGCCGGCTCGCCGGCACCTGGCAGGCGGACAAGGGCATCGATATCAATCCGAAGGCGGAGGGGCCGGAGCGGCGGACCTTCATCGAGCACATCCGGATGGACCCGATTGATCCGCAGGCCAACGGGCCGCAGCTGTTCTACGGGCTGCGCTATCACATTCACATCAACACGCCCGAGGAAGACATCACCTTCCACGACCAGGTCGGCTACTGGCTCTGGGAGCCCGCGACCGGGTTGATCATGCAGACGCTTGCGATCCCGCGCGGGCAGGTGCTGCTGGCCTCCGGCCAGGCCAAGCCGGATGATAAAAAGATCTCCGTCACGGCGAAGCGCGGCGACACCGCTTACGGGATCTGCTCGACCGACTTCCTGGAACAAGCCTTCCGCACCGATAGTTACCGCTGCGACATCAGCTTCAACGACGATGGCAGCTGGAGCTACGAGATCCAGACCGAGTTGTTCGTCCGCGGGGCGCCGTTCAACCATCATGATAGTAATACGCTTCTGCTGGTCGCGCCGCCAAAACTCAATCCGCTCGCGGTGATCGTGAACAATCGCGCCAAGGATGGTAAGCCGGCCTGACGAGCGGGCACGGAGAATTTGCATGAAGCCTTACGTCATTTGCCTGATGCACGCGAGCCTCGACGGCCGCACCCATCCCAGCCGCTGGCGCCCGAAGGGCGCCGGCACCGACTGGTTCGAGAAGATCCATGACGAGCTCGGCGGCGATGCCTGGGTGATCGGCCGCGTCACCGGCTCCGAGTTCGCCAAGGGCAAGCCCTATCCCGGGACGGCGCGCGAAATACTCCCGCGCGAAAACTGGTTGGCGCGGCGCGATGCGGAAACCTATGGCGTGGTGCTCGACGCGCACGGCAAGATCGGCTGGGGCCGCTCTGACATCGGCGGCGATCCGATCGTCGTGGTGCTGACCGAGAGCGTACCGGATTCGCATCTCGCCGGCCTGCGTGGCGAGGGCGTGTCTTATATCTTCGCCGGAAAGTCCGAGATCGACCTCGCATTGGCCATCGAGATTCTCAATCGCGAGCTGGGCGTCAAGCGCCTGCTGGTGGAGGGCGGCGGCGTCGCCAATGGCGCGTTCCTCCGCGCCGGCCTGATCGACGAATTCAACCTGATCCTCAGCCCCGCGATCGATGGTGCCAGGGGTGCACCCTTCGTGTTCGATTCGACGGACGCCGACAGCGACAAGCGCGCGCCGCTCGCCGCGATGACGCTGGAGAGCACGCGGCAGCTCGGCGGCGGCGTGCTGCTGCTGCGCTACCTGATCCAGAACGACGCCGCGCGCCAATAAGCAACGGCAATGTCGAACAAGTCAGAGCATATCGTCATCGTCGGCGCGGGCGCGGCCGGCTTGATGGCCGCGCGCGAGCTTGCGCGGGTGGGGAAACGCGTCACAATTCTGGAGGCGCGCGACCGTTGCGGCGGACGCATCCATCCGCTGCCGGCGTCGGCGTTCGGCTATCCCGCCGATGGCGGCGCCGAGTTCGTCCATGGCGAAGCGCCGGTCACGCGCGGTCTGCTGAGCGAGGCGGGGCTGTCGCTGCAGGCCATCGAAGGCACGCAATGGAGCTTTGACGGCACAAAACTCTCGCGTGAAGGCCGGGACAATCCGCATGAGGCCGAGCTTCATGCCGCGCTGAGGGACCTGAAGGACGACCTCACCGTCGCCGAGTTCCTGCACCGACATTTTGCAGGCGATCAATATGCGCGGATGCGGCACACGATCGAACGGATGGTCGAAGGCTACGACGCCGCCGAACCCGAGCGCGCCTCGACGCTGGCCTTGCGTGCGGAGTGGATGGACGGCGGGCACCATTCGCAGGGGCGCGTCGTCGGCGGCTACGGCGCGTTGATTGCGTTTCTGGCGGCCGAATGCTGCAGGCATGGCGTTGTGATCCACCTCAATTGCGCGGTGGTGGCGATCGAAGAGGGCACCACCGTTGCGGTCCGTTGCGCGGGCGGCGAGGCGTTCACCTGTGACAAGGTGATCCTCACCGTACCGCTACCGCTGTTGCGCGAGATCGCGCTGCCGCAAGCCGCGCGCGAAAAGGCGGCCGCGGCGGCCGACATCGGCTTCGGCAATGTCATCAAGATCCTGCTGCGCTTCACACGGCCATGGTGGCGCGACAGGGCGGCGGATCTCGCCGATCTCACCTTTCTGCTGTCGGACGAGACGATCCCGGTGTGGTGGACGCAGAATCCATCCGAACTTCCCGTGCTGACTGGCTGGTTCGGCGGGCCGCGCACCGCCGCGCTGGCCGGACTCAATCGACGGGGCTTGATCGACGCCGGTATCGACTCGCTCGCCGCGATCTTTGGACTTTCACGCAATGATCTCGTAGGCGACCTCGTGGCGGCGGAAGCCGCCAACTGGGCGCGCGATCCCTTTGCGCGCGGCGCCTATTCCTGGGCGACGCCGCAGACGCGGACGGCGCAGGAGAGTCTCGCGCGCGCCGACGGGGTGGTGTTGTTCTCCGGCGAGGCGCTCTATCGTGGCCGCGATATGGGCACGGTGGAGGCGGCACTTGCGAGCGGCTTGGAGACGGCTGGCCTCATCCTGCAGCGTTGAGAAAGAAGGCCCGCATCTCTGCGGGCCTCCCATCTCACCAGCGATTGGCGCCGAAGCCAAACGTCACGCTGGGACCGCCGCCGCCATAATAGCCGTAGGGTCCGCCGCCGTAATAACCTTGGTGTCGCGGATAGTAGCCGTAGCTGCGATAGTGCGGCCGATAGTAGCCGTGATGATGAGGGTGCCAGCGATGATGGCGATGGCCGTAATGGCCGTGCCTGTGCTGCGCGCTGACGTCGGTCGATTGGCTGACTTGCGCGTACGGCTTGGCCTTGCCGCCGCTTGCCGCGTTGGCTGCGGACGCGGTGAGCGCAGCCGCACCGATGGCCATCGCGACAAAAAGATACTTCATGTCATCACTCCAGTTGAGATGTCGAGTGACAACAGATGGGCGTTTGTTGCGTTCCGGCGAGTGCGGGCGTCGAAACGACGCAGACGATCAACGCGCAATCGCGCTGAGATTTATTGTCGCACCGCTGCGAGCGAGCAGATCACGTCGTTCGTGGTCACGATGCGGGCAAATTCACCGTTCAGGTTCGACAGCGTCATCGCGTGGATGGATTCGGCCGAGTGCGTGTCGCCGTCGGGGCCGACGCGATCGAATGTCCAGGTCGCGTCGCGCACGAGGGCCGCTTCGAAGCCGAGATTGCCGGCCATGCGCGTCGTCGTTTCGACGCAATGATTGGTGGTGGCGCCGCAGATCACGAGCGTGGCGATGTCGCTCGCGCGCAGGCGCTTCTCGAGGTCGGTGCCGATGAAGGCGCTGTTGACGCGCTTGACGATCACAGGCTCGCCGGCTTGCTCGCGCGCCTCGTCCTTGACGGCGTAGCCGGTGCGTGAGGGCAAAAACGTCGAGTTCGGCTTGGTGCCTCGGTGGCGGATGTGGAAGATCGGCGCGCCGCTGGCCCTGAACGCCGCGAGCAGATCAACAATGCGCGCCACCGCATCCGGATTGTTGCGCCGCTTGCCCGCTGCCTCCCATTCGTCGAATGCGCGCTGGACGTCGACGACGATGAGGGCGGGGAGGGCATGAGGCATGGCGTGCGGATTCCGGAGCTTGTTTGCTGGGTCAAATATGTCGGGCGATCGGGAAAGAGCACAATGCCAATCTTCCCTCGTTTCGCGACGCTTCTCGTGCCCCGGACGCAGCGCAGCGTCTCTTCGACGGTGCGCCGCAGGGCCTGGGCCCATGTTTCCACGAGTACTCTTTGCAGCCTGGGTCCCGGCTCTGCGGAGCAGCGCTACGCGCTGCACCGCGTCCGGGACACGAGAGTGGATTGCGCGGGCAGCGCCCCCTCATGGATGCGGATCGGGAAAGCCATGCCGCTCGGACAGGGCAGCGAGAATGGCGTCTTTCTCGGCGATGCCGCTACTTGAACGGATCCTGGATCGACGGCGAGGACTGCCTGATGCGGCGCACGCTCACTGGCTTGCCGTCGGAGACGAACAGCAGCTCGTATTTGCGGCCCTCGTTGTCGGTGGCAGAGCAGGTGACGTCGTTGACCTTCTTCGCAGCGAAATTGCCGGTCTGGCGGCAGGTGCCGGTGGAGGTCTGCTCCGCCGGCACCGGCAGGCCGTCGACCTTCGGCCGGGTCTTGGAGTTGAGCAGCATGCGGTCGATCGGCAGCTCATAGGAATTGTCGTCCGCCCGCTTCCCGTTCTCGCCGGAGAACGACACGACGTGGTTCTCGTCGGAGGGATCGTCGACGGCGACCGCGAAATTGACTCGGCCCTTGTCGTCATGGGCGTATGCCACGGTCTTGCAGGCAAAGGCGCGCCCGGCAACCCTGAGCGTTTTGCAATGGCCCGACATCAGCGCCAGCATGTCGATGAAATTATTCAGCCGGATCGGCGGATTGTTCACCGGGATCGTGCTGGAAGATCCGGCAAAACAAGGGCTTGCGAGGGAGAGGAAGAGTGCAGCCAGAACCGGCCGGCTGAGGCGCATCGTCAGGATCATGTGCCAGGGGGCCACGGACAGGCGAAAGTTCCGCCCAATCACCATCGAATCGCAAACTGGTTGCGATCCCGTTTGCACCGCCAAGCGTTCGACAAAGCCCGTCTGGAATACCACCGCGCCACCCATCGGCGATTCGCCCCAATCGCTCCAATCCGTCCCGGCAGGCACTTGCCGCCAGGCCGGTGTTTTTTTCGTGGCAGAATTAGGCCGTCGCCGCCTGCCAGCGCCTATCGCGCAAGGACGGCCGGCGATGCAGGCGGGCGCCGAGCAGGCTGCGGGCACGCGGCAGCTCGCCGCTGCGCATCAGGGCGACAAGGAAAGTGTCCTCGATCAGCTCGCGCTGGGCATGGCTGCCGCCAATGCGCACGACCTCAGGGAGGACAGGCGCGAGCTCGCGCACGCAAACCGCGTAATTCTCGTCCGCGAACGCCGCGAGCGCGCGGCAGATCGCCGGCACCACGGGGCCGGCAGGCAGCATGCCATCGGCAAGGCGCTGCTCGATCACGGTCAGGCGTGCTGCGAGCGCCGCGCGATTTTGCGTCGCGGCCGCAAACAGCGCCATGTGGACGTCGGCGAAGGGCAGGCTCGACTTCGGGAAGAGTTTTTGAGCCGTGGCGTCGGCCTCGACCCAGAGCGCCCTTGGCACGGCGTGGCCGTACGCCGACAGGCGCCAGAGCAGCGAGGCGCCGTCGGTGATGACGTTGAGCGGCGGCGCCTGCGTGGCGGAGGGCTGCAGCACGTCGTCATAGATTTTGAGCGCGCGGGCCGCATCGCCGTGCTCCAGCGCGCCGAGCGCCTGATGCCAGAGGATATGGCCGTGCAGGATGCCGGCGCGGTCGTAAGTCGGAAGCCATTCGTCGACGAGACGGTCGGCGGCCTCGATCGAGCCGTCCTCGAACATCGCATGCAACACGGCATGTGCGGCGTGGGCGTTCGCGCGGCGCAAATTGAAGCCGCGCTCGGTGACGGCGCGGCCGCGGGCGACGTCGCCATTCTCGGTCATCGCCCAGCCGGACATGGTGAGAAACCACCAGTCCTCGCCATAGTGATGCGCGACGCGTTCGCAGAGCTCATGCCGCGCGCGATCGTGATCGGCCATGCCGGAGAAGGCGAACAGGCCGAACGCGCCGAGCGGTAGCGACAGCACCACGGCATCGCGCGGCCAGCTCTCGACATGCTTGAACATCGCGGCGATCGCGTCGGGCCCGCGTCCCTCGATAGCGAGTGCCAGCGTCTCGACATGCGAGCGCTCGCGCTCCGTGCCGCGTCTGGCCACAAGCTCGCGCGCCAGCGATGCCTTCTGCCGTGCAAGATCGCCCTGCTGGTAGAACGCATGCACGCGAGCGCGAGCGATGTGGGCCAGCGCGAAATCCGGATCGGCGGCGATCGCGCGCTCCAGCGTCTCCGTCGTGCCAGTCCAGCCGGCGAGCATAAGATCGATGCCTTCACGATAGGCGCTTGCTGCCTCGTGCGAGGTGGTGGAGAGCGGCAGTCCGTAGCGGTCTTCAAGCGCCATCGTTGTCTCCGGAGTTCAAGCCGTCCACGCGCGGCGTCCCTCGATCGGATAAGCGGGGTCGTTGTAGCCCGGCGTCGATGGATGGCCCGGCACGACCAGGCGGTCGATCAGCGCTTCATCCTCCGCAGTGAAGCTGTAGTCGAGCGCGCTTATGTAGCCGTCCCACTGCTCCTCGGTGCGCGGGCCTGCGACGATCGACGAGACGAAGGCGGAGTTGAGCACCCAGGCCACCGCGAACTGGCCGGCGGTGATGCCGTTCTTCTCGGCGTGGCCCTTTATCTCCTGCGCGAGCTGGAGCGATTCCGGCCGCCATTCGGTCTGCATCATGCGGGTGTCGTTGCGGCCCGCGCGCGTTTCCTTGTCGGGGGCTGCGTCCGGCTTATACTTGCCGGTGAGCACGCCGCGCGCCAGCGGGCTATAGGGCACGATGCCGAGGCCGTAATAGGCGCAGGCCGGAAAGTGCTCGACCTCGGGCATGCGGTTCATCGCGTTGTAATAGGGTTGGCTCGCCACCGGACGGTCGATGCCGAGCCGGTCGCAGATGTTGCAAATCTCGGCGACGCGCCAGGCGCGGTAGTTGGAGACGCCGAAGTAGCGGATTTTGCCGGCGCGGATCAAATCGCCCATCGCGCGCACCGTCTCCTCCAGCGGCGTCGCGTGGTCTTCCTTGTGCAGATAGTAGATGTCGATGTGGTCGGTGCCGAGCCGCTTCAGGCTCTCGTCGGCGGCCTGCAACACCCAGCGCCGCGACAGCCCGGCGCGATTGGGATCGTTGCCCGTCCCAGTGTTCATGGGATTCGCGAGCTTCGTCGCAAGCACCCAGGCGTGACGGTTGTTGCCGATCGCGCGGCCCACGACCTCCTCGGAGCCGCCCTTCGAATAGGCGTCCGCGGTGTCGATGAAGTTGATGCCGGCGCCATGTGCCTTGGCAATGATCCGCGTTGATGCCGCTTCATCCGTTGGCCCGCCGAACATCATGGTGCCCAGGCAGATCGGCGACACTTTCAGGCCGGAGCGGCCGAGCTGGCGGTATTTCATGGGGCCTATCCTTGCTGCTTTTTGTGGGCGTCAGCATATCCGCCTCGCTCCGTCATTGCGAGCGCAGCGAAGCGATCCAGAGATGCGTCCGCGGAGAGATTTCTGGATTGCGTCGCTGCGCTCGCAATGACGCGGAGAGGGCGGTGGCAGCCTGACAGCGCAGGACTACTCCGGCCCCTTCAAAATCTTGAACACACCGTTCGCCATCACGACGCAACGGTCGTCGACGGTGACTTCTGTGCTCATGAAGATCAGGCTGCGCGTCGCGCGCACCACGCGGGGGCGGGAGATCAGGATGTCGCCGATCTTGCCCGCTTCCACGAAATGCGTGTCGAGCTGCACCGTCGCCATGTACTCCTTGCCGGAGACGTAGCGGGCGGTCATGCCGCATGTGCGGTCCGCGAAGGTCATCATCACGCCGCCCTGGACCATGCCGCGGCGGTTGTGGTGCTTGTCTTCGGTGGCGATTGCGAATTCGTATTGGCCGTCGACCTTGCGTTCCCACAACGGGCCGACCAGGTGCATGAAGCCCGTGGTCTCGAGGATGGTCCAGCCGTCTGATTTGAGCTTCGCGGCGGTCTTGCTGGTCATCGCTCCGTCCATCCTTGCAACGCTTGATCTCGTTTCATCGAGCGCGGTCCTGGTGTAGTCAAGCATCATGAGAGCTCTCGGCGATGCCACCAGACGGAATATCGCACAGGCCTGCGCGACATTCGCGCGGCTGCCCGATGCGGCCGAGCCGTCGACGCTGAAGCGCGCCGCGGTGGTGCTGGCGCTGATGGCATCCCATGACGGTGACGACACCGCGTTTCTGCTGACCAAGCGCGCATCGAGCTTGCGCGCGCATCGCGGCCAGTGGGCGTTGCCGGGCGGACGCTGCGATGCCGGCGAGACGCCGGTCGAGGCGGCGCTGCGCGAGCTCGACGAGGAACTCGCGCTCAGGCTTCCGGTCGACGCCGTGCTCGGTCTGCTCGACGACTATCCGACGCGCTCCGGCTATCTGATCACGCCGGTCGTGGTCTGGGCTGCCGAGAGCAATGCGATCACGCCGAACCCGGACGAGGTCGCCTCCGTCCATCGCATCTCGCTCGACACGATCGAGCGCGATGATGCCTTCGATTTCACGGATATCGCCGAAAGCAACCGTCGCGTGATCCGCTTCCATCACCAGATGAGCCTGATCCATGCGCCGACGGCGGCGCTGATCTACCAGTTCCGCGAGGTACTCGCGGGGCGGCAGACCCGCGTCGGCGACCTGGAACAGCCGGTGTTCGCCTGGAAGTGACGCAAGCAACAAAAAGAGGTAAACGGTGCGTTAACGTGACGGTTACCGGATGCCTGCTAAAAGGGCAGCATGCATCATTCGATTCGAAAACAACTGGCGCTGGTTCCACTGGCGTTTGTCCTGCTCATCCCCGCCGCGCGTGGCGGCGAGTCCGATGCGCTGCCGCCCGCCGTCAGCAATGCCAACGCCCAGCTTCTGTCGCAGTTTTTTGCGCAAAGCGGAGGCGGCGCGTCGCCGGCGGTGCTCGAATATCGCCGCAAGCTGGCCGAGTATCAGCAGATCCGCGGCGCCTTCGATGCCGAGGCCGGCGCCTATTGGGGCCAGGTCACGGAAAAGCGCCGCGGCCGCAATGCCAAGCGGCGCGGCGGGCAGCAGATCACGCTCGACGATTACGTGCTGGACCAGCCGCCGGTCTATACCGGGCCGAAGCGGCCGGTGAACCCCGAGCCCGAGGAAACGCCGGAGCGCCCCACGCGCAAGCCGCTTCCAGTGGCCTCCGATCTCTTGCGCGCCGCACAGGATCTCTATCAATTCACGCCGCAGCGTCCGACCAACGAGGTCGAGTTCAAGCGCGCCTATGCGCGCTACGCGCTCTCCTCCGGGCTCACGCGCGAGCAGGCAGTGCGGGTCTATTCGTTCGAGACCGGCGGCACCGGCAATTTTGACGTGCAGGCGGGCATCGAGCACGGCGGCAAGCGCGCGATCTCGACCGCGATGGGCTACAACCAGCTGCTCACCACCAACAGCGTCGAGCTGCTGGCCGAGCAGGGCCATGAGTTCATCCGTGCGCTCTCCGACAAGGTGGCGCGCAGCTCAGGGCCGGAGCGCCAGTCGCTCGAGCACAAGCTCGGCGTTCTGAAGAAGATGGTGGCGCATGCGAAATCGGTGCCTGACACCTGGTCGGAGCATGAGAAGATCGGCGACACCACGCAGGGTTGGGCCATGCATGCGATGGTGCTGGACATCGACATCGGGCCGATGCTGCAGACCCACAAGCTCTTGACCTCGGTGCTGTTCGCACGCGCCAAGGGCTATACCCGTCCGCTCACCGCCGCCGAGCTCGAGATGATGAACCTCACCGGCGACGGTACCGGCCTCGACATGGTGACCATGCCGCAGGCGATGCGCGAGCAGGTGCCGACATCGAACTTCTTCCAGCGCGGCGGCTACGAGCGCAATCCGGTCGCGATCCGCCACAACACGGTGGCGAAGCTGCTCGCGGTGACGGATGCGCGGATGGACAGCAACAGCAACAATTCCGGCGCGCGGGAGCTGACGGCGGCGTTTTGATTCAATTGCTGTCATGCCCCGGCTTGACCGGGGCATCCAGTACGCCGCCGCTTCTCCGTATCCCATCGCTGTCTCGGGAATACTGGATCGCCCGGTCGAGCCGGGCGATGACATCGGATATGTGGCCCGCCCTACCGATCCGACCCGAACTTGAACCTGCCGTCGCCCTCGAGATACTGCCCGCTGCGCATGTAGAGCTGGCCGTTCTGGCCGATGAAGAACAGCGTGCCTTTGGGCACCTTCCTGGCGCCCTTCAGCAGCTCGCCGGCATTGCTGGTACCCATCTTGTAGGAAAACGTCTTGCCTTCCTTGTCATAGGCATAGCCGGTGTCCGGCTTGAGCTCCCACGGCGTCGCCGCGGTTTGCGCGCACGCGGGGGCGGCGAGCGCGCCCAGCGCGGCTGCAATTGCAAATGTCTTGATTGAAAATGCCATCATCCATCCTCCCCGTCGTTGAGGTGCTCTGCTTGAACAAATCACGAACGACGTTTCCGCGTCAATCCGCGATGACGCCGCAGCGCATCACGTCTTGCCCAGCAGTTTGTGATTTTCCCTTCGTCCCCTCGCGACTATGTTCCGCTTTCAGTCTAGAACGCAACACGACAAAGATATTGGTGGGGATGATTCGAATGCGCCATGTCATTAAATTTTGCTGGATTGCCGGGGTGTCGCTGACGGCGCTCGCGCCGGCCGCCCGGGCCGATGATTACCAGCTCAGCCACAACCAGCGGATTTCGTGCAGCCGCGGCCTTGCGCCGGGCAAGCTCAACACCGCGACCTGCAAGTCCTACACCTATCTCTTCAATACCAAGACCTCGGAATATTTCCGCTGTCAGGTCTCGCTGGCGCTGACCCGCGACAACAAGGAAGTCATCAACGTCCAGACCGATGGCGGCTGCACCAAGAAGCCGCGCATCTTCGAGACCGACGGGCACTATGATTTCGACGCGACCGAGACCGAGCCGCCGAACACCAACTCGTTCTTCGGCCCCGGCGGCTACTCGATCTGGGCCGCCGACATGGCCGCGCAGAAGATCCGCGGCTGCATCACCATCTCCTCCGGCCTCGGCTCCGACATCTCCAAGTGCCTGGACATGACCTTTCAGTAACGGCTCTCGAATGACGGCGAGCCGCGGTCCAATGACCCGGCTGCGCCATGTCGCCGCACCTGCCGAGTTCCCTGAAAAATCAAGGCGAATCGGCCGTTTACCGCAGTCCTGTTTTGCCTTTTGGATGGGTTGACCCGCTCCCCTCATCCGGCCAATTTCGCCGCCGGTTTGGGGAGTGAAACAACCATGAAACGGACGATTTTCGGCGTGGCCGCGGCTCTTGCTCTGGCGGCGTCGGCACCTTGCGCGCATGCGCAATCCTTCATCAACGTGCTGACCGGCGGCACCTCCGGCGTCTACTATCCGCTCGGCGTCGCGATCGGGAAGATCTACGGCGACAAGATTCCGAACGTGAAGACGCAGGTGCAGGCCACCAAGGCGTCGGTCGAGAACCTGATCCTGCTGCAGCAGGGTCGCGGCGAGCTGGCGTTCACGCTGGGCGACTCGCTGAAGGCCGCCTGGGAAGGCGACGAGGAAGCCGGCTTCAAGACCAAGCTGGACAAGCTGCGCACCATCGGCGCGATTTATCCGAACTACATCCAGATCGTCGCGACCGCCGAGAGCGGCATCAAGACGCTCGCCGACCTCAAGGGTAAGAGCCTGTCGGTCGGCGCGCCCAAATCGGGCACCGAGCTGAACTCGCGCGCCATCCTTTCGGCCGCCGGCATGACCTACAAGGATCTCGGCAAGGTCGAATACCTGCCGTTCGCCGAATCTGTTGACCTCATGAAGAACCGCCAGCTAGGGGCGACGCTGCAATCGGCCGGCCTCGGCGTCGCCTCGCTGAAGGATCTCTCGAGCTCGAGCGCGATCAATGTGGTGGCCGTGCCGAAGGCGACCGTCGACAAGATCGGCCCGCCCTTCATCTCGACGATCATTCCCGCCAACACCTATACCGGGCAGGACAAGGACGTCCCGACCGCGGCCGTGGTGAACTATCTCGTCACCAGTTCAGCCGTGTCCGACGACCTTGCCTATCAAATGACAAAGCTGGTCTACGAGTCGCTGCCCGAGCTTGCCAACGCGCACGCGGCCGGCAAGGAGATCAAGCTCGAGACGGCCGCCACCGGCAGCCCGATCCCGCTGCATCCCGGCGCGATCCGCTATTACAAGGAAAAAGGGCTGATCAAGTAAGGCGCGCCTTCTCCGTCGACGTCTTGCCCGGGCTTGTCCCGGGCATCCACGTTCTAGGATGAGCTTTAAGCCGTGGATGGCCGGGACGAGCCCGGCCATGACGGTCCGGGTGGATCGTGTTGCTGCTATAGATTGAATGGGCTTGGACTGGGGCGATTTGTAATGCTGGAAAAGGCGGAGAGCTCCGCGGAGCCGATCAAGGTCGAGTTCGACAATTTCGAGCACGGTTTTCCGGAAGGCTTTGGCCCGGGCTGGTGGGGCACGCTCGCCTACTGGATCGGCATCGCGTTCGCGACCTTCCAGCTCTATGTTGCCGCCTTCAACTATCTGCCGAGCCAGGTGGTGCGCGGCGTCCATGTCGGCTTCCTTGTCCTGCTCACGTTCGGCCTGATCGCCAACTTCACCGCGAAGAGCAGTCTTGGCCGCGCGCTCGGCTGGGTGATCGGCGGCGCCGGTTTCTTTTGCGGGCTCTATCAGTGGATCTTCTATGCCGACCTGATCGCGCGCGACGGCGATCCGACCAGGCTTGACCTCGCCGTCGGCACGCTGCTCGCGGTGCTGATCTTCGAGGGCACCCGGCGCCTGATGGGCGCGGCGCTGCCGCTGATGTGCGGCGCGTGTCTCGTCTACTGGTTCTTCGGGCAATATCTGCCGTCGCCGCTGAACCATCGCGGCTATGATTTCGACCAGATCATCACGCATCTCGCCTACGGCACCGAAGGCTTTTACGGCGTGCCGATCTATGTGTCGGCGACCTACATCTTCCTGTTCATCTTGTTCGGCTCGTTCCTGGAGCGCGCCGGCATGATCCAGCTGTTCACCGACGTCTCGCTCGGCCTGTTCGGCCGCACCCGCGGCGGCCCTGCGAAAGTCGCGGTGTTTGCCTCGGGGATGATGGGCACGATCTCGGGCTCGGGCGTCGCCAACGTCGTCACCGTCGGCCAGTTCACGATTCCGCTGATGATCAGGTTCGGCTATCGCCGCGCATTTGCGGCGGGCGTCGAGGCCACGGCCTCGATGGGCGGGCAGATCATGCCGCCGGTGATGGGCGCGGTCGCCTTCATCATGGCGGAGACGCTCGGCGTCCAGTATTCGGAGATCGTCAAGGCCGCCGCCATCCCTGCGGTGCTCTACTTCGCCTCGGCCTTCTGGATGGTGCATCTCGAAGCCGGCAAGCACGGCCTCGTCGGCATGAAGCGCTCGGAAACTCCCAGTGCCTGGAACGCACTGGTCAAGGGCTGGTACCTCGTGCTGCCGCTCGCGGCCCTGGTCTACATGCTGTTCGAGGGCTTCACGCCGCTCTATGCAGGCAGCATGGGCCTCGCGCTGACGGTCGGGTTGATCCTCGGGATCAGCATCGCGGCCGGTGCCTCCTCCATGCTGATCCGCACCATCTTCTGGATCGGTCTTGCGCTCGTCGTCGCCGCGCTGTCGCACGACGGGTTGAAGATCGTGCCGGTCGGCTGCGTCGTCGTCGCGCTGATCGTGATCACGGCTTTCATCCGTGGCGGGATGGCGGCACTGCGCTCCTGCCGTGACTCGCTTGCGGAGAGCGCAAAATCCGCCATCACCGTCGGCATGGCCTGCGCCATCGTCGGCGTCATCATCGGCATGATGTCCCAGACCGGCGTCGGTACCATCTTCGGCGGCTGGGTGATCGGGCTCGGCGAGAAGAGCCTGTTCCTGGCGCTGATCATGACCATGCTGCTGTCGATCCTGCTCGGCACCGGCATCCCGACGATCCCGACCTACATCATCACGGCTGCGCTCGCAGCGCCCGCGCTGGCGAAACTCGGCGTGCCGCTGATCGCGAGCCATATGTTCGCGTTCTATTACGGCATCATGGCCGATCTCTCGCCGCCGGTGGCGCTGGCCGCACTGGCGGCAGCGCCGATCGCGAAGGAGAACCCGGACAAGATCGGCTGGGAAGCGATGCGCATCGCGCTCGCCGGCTACGTCATCCCCTTCATCTTCGTCTATTCGCCGGCCTTGATGCTGCAGGCCGGCGATCCCATGGCCGCGAAGCTCGGCTTCTACGGCGCGGTCGCGCTCGCAAGCTTCAAGGCGCTGGTGGCGATCGCGCTGTTTGGTATGGTCGCAATCGGGTTCCTATTCACGCGACTGACGCTACTCGAGCGCCTGGTGGCGCTCGGCGCCGCGCTGTGCCTGCTCGGCGATTTTCCGTTCAGCGACACCGCGGGCTTCGTTCTCTCGGCGGCGCTGGTGCTGTGGCAATGGCGGCAGCGTCCGCCGGCCGTGGTCGAGGCGGTGTGAGCCTCTGCCTCGCAACAGCCGGGGCTGTGAAGGCGCTGGCGCTGTCCGCGTTCACGCTTGCATGGACGCATTCGATCGCGAAGGTCGAGTGGCAGGAAGACTGGCGCGTCACGCCTGCAGGCCTCGAACTGA
Source organism: Bradyrhizobium sp. S3.12.5 (assembly GCF_040548225.1). Lineage (NCBI taxonomy): Bacteria > Pseudomonadati > Pseudomonadota > Alphaproteobacteria > Hyphomicrobiales > Nitrobacteraceae > Bradyrhizobium > Bradyrhizobium sp. S3.12.5. Next base: position 155,771 of record NZ_JBEPRF010000013.1, on the reverse strand, counting down.
TGCAGGCCCGCGTCAAGGGCACCGGCCCCGGCATGGAGCCGCCGCCGGAAGCGCGGCTCGTCGACGGCTGGTTTCAGTGGAGGCCTGCGCGCGCGCCGATGCCGGAGGTCGTGCTCGGCAATTCGGGCGCTGCCGGCGAATGGCGGCTATGCCATGACGCGACGTGCCGGACGCTTTCCGAGATTGTCGGCCATCCCGTCGGTGCTAACGTCACCAGGATGAGCATCTGCGACGAACAGCAGAGATAAGGAGACACGCGATGGACCGGCTCAAGGGCAAGGTTGCGATGGTGGTGGGGGCCGGCTCGATCGGGCCCGGCTGGGGCAACGGCAAGGCGGCGGCGGTGACCTTTGCGCGCGAGGGCGCGCAGGTGTTTTGCGTCGACCGCAACGGCGCGGCCGCCGAGGAGACCGCCAAGATCATCACCGGCGAGGGCGGCAAGGCGACCGCGTTCACCGCGGACGTGTCGCGGCCTGCCGAGATCGAGGCGATGGTCGCAGCGTGCCTCGGGGCCTATGGCCGCATCGACGTGCTCGACAACAATGTCGGCATCGCCGAGATGGGCAGCGTGGTCGAGGTGACCGAGGAGAGCTGGGACCGCGTCTTCAGCATCAACCTCAAGAGCGCCTATTTCGCCATGAAGCACGTCATTCCCGTCATGGTGACGCAGGGCGGCGGCTCGATCATCAACATCTCCTCGATCGCCTCGATCCGCCACATGGGCATCTCCTACGTCACCTACGGCGCCTCCAAGGCCGCGATGAACCAGATGACGCGCACCACCGCGATCGAGTTCGCGCGGCACCATGTGCGGGTGAATGCGATCCTGCCCGGCCTGATGAAGACGCCGATGGTGGAGCATTCCGCCGGCCTCGCCAACAGCTACGCCAAAGGCGATGTCGAAGCGATGTGGCGCGCCCGCGATGCGCAAGTGCCGATGGGCCACATGGGCGACGCCTTCGACGTCGCCAACGCCGCGCTGTTCCTGGCGTCGGACGAGTCGAAATATGTGACGGGGATCGAGCTCGTGGTCGACGGCGGGATCACCTGCAAGGCGGGGGCGTAAGCATCGCCTCAAACTCCCTGTCGTCCGGGGCGCGCACAGCGCGAGCCCGGGATCCATAACCACAGGCTGTTGTAATGGGCACGCTGGTGGCTCCAGCTTGGTATCAACAACTGACTTTCGGGGTTATGGGTCCCGGATCGGCGCGCGCTTTGGGCGCGCTTGTCCGGGACGACGAGGAGTTTGCGGGCGCATCGAGCGCATCATCCCCCCGCACTCAACTCCGCCCGATCCAGCTCCTCCTCGAGCCGGTGAAACGCGTCGTCACCGATCACCTCGGTGGCGCGCAGGCTGAAGATCGATTTGCGCGCGGCCTCGATGGCGCGGCGGCGTAAGGGATCGGCGGGCAATTCGCCGTTGGCGATGCCGCCGTGCGGATCGTCGTCGGCCTGCATCAGGATGGCGCGGTATTCGAGCCGCAGGATTTCGGCCTCCTCCGACGGATCGTCCTCGATTGCATCGAGCGCGGCGCGATAGGCGATGGCGCGGGCGCGCGCGACCTCGATGCCAACGGGATCGTCATCCTTGAGGCCGAAAGCGAGGATCAGCGGCCGCAGCGTCAGGCCCTGGATCACCAGCGAGCCCAGCACGACCGCGAAGGCGATGAAGACGATGAAGTCGCGATAAGGAAAATTCTCCGGCAGCGCGAAGGCGGTCGCGAGCGTGACCAGGCCGCGCATGCCGCACCAGGAGATGATGAGGCCGCCCTTGGGCGAAGCGACCTGCTTCGGATCCTTGGGGTGATAGATGCCATGAGCGATCAGCACGCGCAGGGTCGTGCGATAGAATGTAATCCAGAGCAGCCGGACCAGAATGACCGTGAGCAGGATCCACGCCGCAGCCACGCAATATTCCCAGCGCACGTCCGCGTTCAGCTTGGTCCAGATCGGCCGCATCTGCATGCCGATCAGCATGAAGGCGAGCACGTTGAGCACGAACACCGTGGTCTCCCACACCGCGTAGGACGGCACGCGCAGCCGCGCCGGCATGCGCGCCGGCGCCGTCTGCGCGATCGTGATGGCGTAGACGACGATGGTGAGGATGCCGGAAAGGCCGAGATGCTCGGCGGCGATCCAGATCATGAAGGTGGTGGCGAACTGCACGATGATCGCGCTCGGCACTTCCCTGACGCGCTCCATGATGGGCGGGATGATGCGCCCCGCAAGAAGGCCGGCCAGCACGCTGCCGACCAGCGCCAGCGCCATGGTCGGCGCGACCTCGCTCCACGTCAGATGCTCGGTGACGACCGCGCCGACAGCGATGCGGTAGATCAGCAGCGCGCTGGCATCGTTGAGCAGGCTCTCGCCCTCCAGCACCTTCACCATGCGGTAGGGCAGCTTGACCTGGCTCAGGATCGCGACCGCCGCTGCCGCATCCGGCGGCGCCACGATCGCGCCAAGCGCCACCGCGGCGGCCCAGGGCATGTCAGGAAAGAGCCGGTGCGCGACAATGGCGACGCCGACCGTGGTCAGGCCGACCGCGGCCACAACCAGGGTCGAGACCGGAACCCAGTTGTTGCGGAGATCGCGCAAGGAAGTATCGAAGGCGGCGTCCAGCAGCACCGGTGCGACAAAAAGCGCCAGCGCCAGGTCCGGCTGCAGCGCCCAGGTCGGGCTGTTCGGCACGAAAGCGATCAGCGCGCCGCCGACGGCGAGAAAGGTCGGATAGGGGACCTTGATCCGCCGCGCCAGCGCCGATAATGCAACGGCGCCGAGCAGGAGCGCGATGATCCATTCGAATGTCGACACGACGATCCCCGAAACCGATGTGAGCGGCGCCACAAGCTAGCACCAATCCGGCCGTATGATGGATAGTACGGCCTCATGGCAAGACTTTCCGGCTGCAGCGAGCATGCGTTTTCAAAAGCTTCTTCAATTGTCCGGAGCCGTGGCGCTCTCAATGCTTTCGCTCGGTGCCGCTTGGGCCGCGACCGGGGGCGAGCCGGCCGCCACCGCGCAGATCGACGTCGCGGCATGCCTGTCCGCAACCGCGGCCGATGACATGGACAAAGCGGGCCCGGCCTGCGCCGCCGTCATCGACAACGAGAAGACGGCAAAACCCGATCTGATCAAGGCCCTGATCGCGCGCGGTGCGCTGCTGGCGCGGCATGACCAGATCGACCGGGCCATCGCCGACGACAGCCGCGCGTTGTTGCTCGATCCCACGCTCCCCGACGTCTTCAATGCGCGCGGTGAGCTCTGGCTGAAGAAGGGCGACAAGCCCAAGGCGGTGCAGGATTTCGGTGCGGCGCTCCGGATCGATCCCAACCACGAAAAAGCCAAGGCCAATCACCAGGCGATCGCGCGTGAGCTCGAGCGGATCGGCGCGCAGATGGCGGTCGCTGGTAAGCCCAGCTTCAATTGCGCAGGCGCGCGCCGCCCGGTCGAGAAGGCGATCTGCGGAAACCGCGAGCTCGCCGACCTCGACCGCGAGGTCTATGCAGCCAATGCGCGCGTGCTGCGCGAGGCGCACGACACGGGCGAGGCAAGGAAATTCCAACGCGAGCAGGATGATTTCATCGCGCGTCGCAATGCCGGATTTGGCCGGCCGGGGTATGATTTGAAGAAGGCCATGCAGGATCGGCTGCAGCGGCTGAACGGGGTGGACGGATACTAGCCGGCATTTGAACCCTATCCCCGGCCGCCGCGACAATGGTGAACACCTGATGTTACGGAGCCTTCCTCATGTGCGGCACGCGTTCTCCCGCGCAAACATCCAAAATCCCGCTGCGCGCGCTTCTGCTAGGCGCTGCAATGAGCCTGGTTCTCGTTGGCCCAGCCTCAGCCGGCGTCGATTGCGTGGCCGGCAGCAAGGCCGCCCCAGCCGAGCTGATCCCGGCATGCAGCGCCATCATCGACCAGGCCGCAAATCCAAATCCCGAGCGCGTCGCGGCGCTGCTGGTTCGGGCCGATGCCAATGCGCGGACCTCCGGCGGTCTGACGCAGGCGCTGCGGGATATCGACCGCGCCATCGCGCTCGACGGCAAGAACGCCCGCGCCTGGCGCCTGCGCGGCGACCTGTTGCGCGAGGCGGGTGGCGATCTCAACCGCGCCACGTCCGATCTCAGCAAGGCGATCGAGCTCGATCCGCAGGATGCCGAAGCCTATGAGCTGCGCGGCGTGGCCTATACCAATCAGCGCCGGCTCGACCGGGCGCTTGCCGATTACGACCAGGCAATCAAGCTGAAGCCGGATTATGCGCAGGCCTGGTCCGACCGCGGCGCAACCTATTATCTCAACGGCGACAACGACAGGGCGGTGAGCGATCTTAGCGAGGCCTTGCTGCTCGATCCGAACCGGGCGCGCAGCTACACCAATCGCGGTGCGGCCTACAAGAAGCTCGGCCAGCTCGACAGGTCGATCGCCGACGACAGCGAGGCGATCAGGCTCGATCCGAAGGTGCCGGAACATTACGACAATCGCGGGCTCTCCTATGCCGCGATGAAGGACTACGACAAGGCGATCGCCGATTACGACCAGGCGCTGCGGCTGGCACCGCGGCCGAATTTCTTCACCAACCGTGGTGATTCCTACCAGTTCAAGGGCGAGTTCGGCGCGGCGCTCAGCGACTACAACGACGCGCTGAAGCTCGATCCGAATTTCGCCAAGACCTACAACAACCGCGCCGTGCTCTATACCAAGATGGGCGACCGCAGGAAGGCGCTGGCCGATTACGAGACGGTGCTGCGGCTCGACCCCGGCAACACCAACGCCGCGGACGGCCGCCGCACCATGATGGCGGAGATCGAGAAGTTCGGCGCCGGGTCACCGCAGCCGTTGGCTGCGAATTCCGGCAACGGCCCGTCATTCGATTGCGCGGATGCGAAGCGCGAGGTGGAAAAGGTGATCTGCGCCGATCCGCAGCTTGGCATGCTCGACCGCCAGCTCGCCGAGGCCTATGAGCGCGTGCTGAAGTCGATGAGCCGGCGCTCGGCCGCTGATCTGCGCAAATCCCAGCATGATTTCCTCGCCACCCGCGACGCCAGCTTCCGCCGCCCCGGCTACGATTTGAAGAAGGTCATGCTGGACCGGTTGCAGCGGCTGAATGCGATGGAGGGCTAGGAAGGGGGCGACGTCCATCCTTTTCAGCTTGAACCGCGGCCCGTTCCCGGGAAAATACCCCTCAAGCAAGGCCGGCACTTGATCCCTGTCATGGCGGGACTGACATCCCGCGGTCAGGTCGAGGCGAGGCCAATAAAGGGAACGGGAGCGCGGGAATGAATGTCCGAGGAAACGCCGGCGGAAAGAGCCTTTATCACGAGGTCCATGCGCGCTCGCTGGCCGATCCCGAGGGCTTTTGGGCCGAGGCGGCGAAGGAAATCGACTGGATCGAGCCGCCGAAGACAATCTTCGACCCCGCGCAAGGCGTCTACGGCCGCTGGTTCAGCGGCGGCGTCGTCAACACCTGCTACAACGCGCTAGACCGCCACGTCGAACGCGGCCGCGCCGAGCAGGTCGCGCTGATTCATGATTCGCCCCTGACCAACTCGGTGACCAAATTCACCTATGCCGAGCTGCTGGCCGAGGTGCAGGCGCTCGCCGCCATCATGCAGGATTTTGGCGTCGCCAAGGGTGACCGCGTCATCCTCTATATGCCGATGGTGCCAGAGGCCGTGGTCGCGATGCTCGCCTGCGCGCGCATCGGTGCGGTGCATTCAGTGGTGTTCGGCGGCTTTGCCGCAAAAGAGCTTGCGACCCGCATCGACGATGCGCAGCCAAAACTCATTCTCTCCGCAAGCTGCGGCGTCGAGCCGGGCCGCATCGTGCAGTACAAGCCGCTGCTCGACGAGGCGATCAAGCTCGCGTCTGCGAAGCCCAAGGCCTGCATCGTGCTGCAGCGTCCGCAGCTGATCTGCGATCTCACGCCAAAGCGCGACTATGACTGGGCGAGCCTGCGCCGCAAGGCGATGAACGACGGCAAGAAGGCGCCTTGCGTGCCCGTTGCCGCCACCGATCCGCTCTACATTCTCTATACGTCAGGCACGACCGGTATCCCCAAGGGCGTCGTGCGCGACAATGGCGGGCATCTGGTCGCAGTGAAATGGTCGATGTTCAACCTCTATGGCGTCAAGCCGGGCGAGGTCTGGTGGTGCGGCTCCGACATCGGCTGGGTGGTCGGCCACAGCTACATCATCTACGGCCCGCTGCTGCACGGCGCGACCTCGATCATGTATGAGGGCAAGCCCGTCGGCACGCCCGACGCCGGTGCGTTCTGGCGCGTGATCAGCCAGCACAACGCGATTGCCTTCTTCACCGCGCCGACTGCGTTCCGCGCGATCCGGAAGGAGGATCCGGAAGGCAAGTTCATCCGGCAATACGATCTGTCGAAATTCCGCACGCTGTTCCTCGCGGGCGAGCGTGCCGATCCGCCGACAGTGGAATGGGCGGAGCAGCAGCTGAAGGTGCCTGTCATCGACCATTGGTGGCAGACCGAGACCGGCTGGTGCATTGCCGGCAATCCGGTGGGGCTGGGCCAGCTGCCGGTGAAGCACGGCTCGCCGACGGTGCCGATGCCGGGCTATCAGGTCGATGTCGTCGACGACGCGGCAAAACCCGTCGGTCCCAACACCATGGGCTCGATCGTCATCAAGCTGCCGATGCCGCCGGGTTGCCTGCCGACACTGTGGAATCAGGATGCGCGCTTCAAGGAAGCCTACCTCAGCGAATTCCCCGGCTACTACAAGACCTCGGATGCCGGCTACAAGGATGAGGACGGCTATGTCTTCGTCATGGGCCGCACCGACGACATCATCAATGTCGCCGGCCACAGGCTCTCCACCGGCGGCATGGAGGAGATTCTGGCTTCGCATCCGGATGTCGCCGAATGCGCCGTGCTCGGCGTCAAGGACGCGATCAAGGGCGAGGTGCCTTGCGGCTTCCTGGTGCTGAAAGCCGGCGTAAAGCGCCCGCCCGCCGAGATCGAGAACGAGATCGTAGCACTTGTGCGCGACCGGCTCGGCCCCGTGGCCGCCTTCAAGCTCGCCATCACTGTCGCCCGCCTGCCCAAGACGCGCTCGGGCAAGATCTTGCGCGGCACCATCAAGAAGATCGCCGACGGCGAGGTGTGGGCCATGCCCGCCACGATTGAGGACCCCAAGGTGCTTGACGAGATCGGGGAGGCGCTGAAGGGGCGGGTGTGAGCGTGCTGTGACTTATATTCTCCGTATTCCGCGCTAAACAGGGCGGGCCAACAGGGGACCTCGTATGCCACTCGCCACCGCACCGCGCCTGCTTGCAGCCGTCCTGCTCGCCATCGCTCTCTCCGCCTGCTCGGCGCGTTACCAGACGCCGACGGCGATGGGCGGAGACGACGATGATGCGGTGTGCCAGAGCCGCGGCTATGCGTCGGGATCGCCCGAATATGTGGCCTGCCGCAAGGACCGCGACGTGCAGCGCAGTGCCGCCACCTCACGCGCCGATCGTCGCCAGCGCGATCTCGGCGAATACATGCTGAACCATCCCGATCGACCGTAAGGCGGAGCGCTGTCTCGCCTGCAATGTGGTGATGGAGGCACGGTATTTTCCCAAGGACGACACCGGAGAGATCACGCACAAAAAAACGCGGCAAGTCTCCTTGCCGCGTTCTGATGGCGTTCGATAACTGAAAGAGCGAGGCCTACTCCTCCTCTTGCTCCTGCTTCTTGCCGCCGAGGGTCTTCAACTTGGCGAAGACGGCATCGACGTTGAGGTCGTCGCCCGACTTCTCCGACGGCTCGAACTCGTCCTTCTTGGTGGTCTCGGAGGCCGGCAGCAGGGTGGCGCCGCCATAGGCTGCGTCGATCGGCTTTTCCTTGGCCGCACGCGCCACTTCGAAATCGAGCTCGATCTGCGAGCAGAGGCCGAGGGTGACCGGGTCGATCGGGGTCAGCTGCGAGGTGTTCCAGTGGGTGCGGTCGCGGACGCTGGCGATCGTGCTCTTGGTGGTGCCGACCAAGCGCATGATCTGGGCGTCCTTGAGCTCCGGATGGCTGCGCAACAGCCAGAGGATGGCGCTGGGGCGCTCGTGGCGGCGCGACACCGGGGTGTAGCGCGGGCCCTTGCGCTTGGGCTGGGGCGGCAGCACGACCTTGCTCTCCTGGAGACGGAGCCGGTAGTCCTGGTTCTTCTCGCCCTTCTCGATCTCCTCGCGGGTCAGCTGGCCGTTGGAGATCGGATCCATGCCCTTGATGCCTTGCGCGGCGTCACCGTCGGCGATCGCGCGCACCTCGAGAGGGTGCATCTTGGTGAAATCGGCGACCTGGTCGAAGGTCAGCGCGGTGTTGTCGAGCAGCCAGACGGCGGTCGCCTTGGGCATCAGAGGTGCGTTGCTCATGGCAAATCTCCTTTGTGCTTCGCCCACCCCTCTGGAGGCGAAACCGGTGGTCATCAGCGATGACAGGGAATTCGCGCTATATAAGCCCGGAGGGGGTAGCCACGCAATGGTTCTGCTATAGATAGTGCCTTGACAGCGCCCGAAAGGGGGCCCAATTCCCTCTCAAGTCGCTATAAGTCCAAGCAGACCGTTTCAGGCCCTTTTCCATCCATCGACCGTCCCCCGCCAGAAGGCGAGTGGGTGATTCGGTCCCGAGATCGCTCAATGTCAGCCAAACCAGACCTCAAGTTAGTGCTTTGTTCTCCCCGCGGCTTCTGCGCTGGGGTGGTTCGGGCGATCGACACCGTGGAACGGGCGCTCGATAAATACGGCGCCCCCGTCTATGTTCGCCATGAGATTGTGCATAACAAATACGTCGTCGACGGGTTGAAGAAGAAGGGCGCCATCTTCGTCGAGGAGCTCGCCGAGATCCCGGAAAACACCACCGCGCCGGTGGTGTTCTCGGCCCATGGCGTGCCGAAGTCGGTTCCGGCCGACGCCACGTCGCGCAATTTGTTCTCGCTGGATGCCACCTGTCCGCTGGTGACCAAGGTGCACCGTGAGGCCGCGATCCACTTCAAGCGCGGCCGCGAGATCTTCCTGATCGGCCATTCGCATCATCCCGAAGTGGTCGGCACGCTCGGCCAGCTGCCGGTCGGCGCCGTCACCCTGATCGAGACCGCCGAGGACGCCAAGACCATCGCTCCGAAGGACCCCAACAACCTCGCCTTCGTGACCCAGACCACACTGTCGATCGACGACACCGCGGAGATCGTGGCGCTGCTCAAGGAGCGCTTCCCGAACATCAACGGGCCGCACAAGGAAGACATCTGCTACGCCACCACCAACCGCCAGCTCGCGGTGAAGAAGGTGGCGCCGGTGGTCGACGCCCTGATCGTGGTCGGCGCGCCGAACTCGTCGAACTCGCAGCGCCTGCGCGAGGTCGCCGAGCGCGAGGGCTGCAAGGTTGCGGTGCTGGCGCAGCGCGCTGCCGACCTCGACTGGACGCGGTTCGAAAACATCACCAGCCTCGGCATCACCGCGGGCGCGTCGGCGCCGGAAGTGATCGTCGAGGAGATCATGGACGCGTTCGCCGAGCGCTACACGCTGCACGTGGAAACGGTCTCGGCCGCCGAAGAGAACGAGTTCTTCCCGCTGCCGCGCCAGGTGCGCCCCGAAGCCGCCGCCGAGTAAACCTGCATGGCGGTCTACACCGACGTTGCCGCCGACGAGCTTGCGGATTTCCTGAGGCAATACGATCTCGGCGAGTTGCTCTCCTACAAGGGCATCGCCGAGGGCGTCGAAAATTCCAACTTCCTCCTGCACACCACCCAAGGCTCGTTCATCCTCACGCTCTACGAGAAGCGCGTGGCGAAGAAAGATCTGCCGTACTTCCTCGCGCTGATGACGCATCTCGCCGAGCACGGCGTCAGCTGCCCGCTGCCGGTGAAGGCGAAGGACGGCGAAGCGTTGCGCGAGCTGTCGGGACGCCCCGCGGCGATCATCACCTTTCTCGAAGGCGTCTGGCCGCGCAAGCCGAACGCGACGCATTGCGCCGGCGTCGGCGAGGGCCTCGCCCGGATGCATCTGGCCGGCGCCAATTTTGCGATCAAGCGTGCCAATGCGCTGTCGGTCGCGGGCTGGCGGCCGCTGTTCGATGCGGCAGCACACCGTGCCGACGAGGTGCAGCCGGGCCTGCGCGCATTTCTCGCGGCCGAGCTCGACCATCTCTCGGGTGGCCTCTGGCCGAGCAATCTGCCCGAGGGCGTGATCCACGCCGATCTCTTCAACGACAACGTCTTCTTTCTCGGCGACAAGCTCTCGGGGATCATCGACTTCACCTTCGCCTGCAACGACATGCTGGCCTACGACGTCGCGATCTGCCTGAACGCCTGGTGCTTCGAGCCGGACCATTCCTTCAACGTCACCAAGGCGCGCGCCTTCCTGAACGCCTATGGCCGTGTGCGAAAGCTCTCCGAGGCGGAAGAGGCTGCGTTGCCGCTGCTGGCGCGCGGTGCGGCGATCCGCTTCCTCCTCACGCGGCTGGTCGACTGGCTCAACGTGCCGCCGGGCGCGCTGGTCAAGCCGAAGGATCCGCTCGAGTATTTTCGCAAGCTGCGCTTCCACCAGAGCGTCTCCAGCGCGCGCGACTATGGGCTGCTGCCGTCAGGACTGGTCGCGTGAGCGAGCTTCCCAATGTCACGATCTATACCGACGGCGCCTGCTCGGGAAATCCCGGGCCCGGCGGCTGGGGCGCGATCCTGAAGTTCGGCGACAAGGAAAAAGAGCTGAACGGCGGCGAACGCCACACCACCAACAACCAGATGGAATTGATGGCGGCGATCTCGGCGCTCGAAGCGCTGAAGAAGCCGTGCATCGTCGATCTCTACACCGACAGCCAGTATGTCCGGCAGGGCATCACCGGCTGGATCCACGGCTGGAAGCGCAACGGCTGGCGCACCGCCGACAAGAAGCCGGTCAAGAATGTCGAGCTATGGCAGCGCTTGGATGCCGCGCTGAAGGCGCATGAGGTACGCTGGCACTGGGTGAAAGGCCACGCCGGGCATCCCGAGAACGAGCGGGCCGATCAACTGGCGCGCGACGGGATCGTCAAGGCGCGGTTGCAGCAGCGGGTCGCAGAGTAGGGGCATCGACGTCGTCGCCGACGCGACCTCATTCTCAACCGTCATCGCCCGGCTCGACCGGGCGATCCAGCACGCCGCGGCGGCTGTAATGAATCTCGACGTCTCTGGAATACTGGATGCCCCGCTTTCGCGGGGCATGACAGCGTCATTTGTGGCTGAGAGCGGCGCCTCAAGCTCAGAGCTGTCCCAGCAGCGTATCGCCGCCGGATACCTCGACCTTGCCGGGCATCGCCTCCAGGTTCAGCTTCTTGACCACGCCGTCCTCGACCAGCATCGAATAGCGCTTGGAGCGGATGCCGAGGCCGTTGCCGGAGGCGTCCAGCTCCATGCCGATCGCCTTGGCGAAGTCGGCGTTGCCGTCGGCGAGGAAGATCGCTTCGTCGCGCTGGTCGGTGTCGCGCTTCCAGGCGTTCATGACGAAGGCATCGTTGACGGAGACGATCGCGATGGTGTCGACGCCCTTGTCCTTGATGGCATAGGCGTTGAGGAAGATGCTCGGCAGATGCATCTTGTGGCAGGTGCCGGTGTAGGCGCCGGGCACCGCGAACAGCGCCACCTTTTTGCCCTTGAAGATATCGTCGGTGGTCTTCACCTGCGGCCCTTCCGCCGTCATCACGCGGAATTTCGCCTCGGGCAGCTTGTCGCCAATCTGAATGGTCATCGTGAATTCTCCGTGGAAAGGGGCGGGGCTGTTCTAGAGCATTTTACCGACGGAGGGAAACGGCTTCACAGCGGTGTGATGAGCAGTGGCTGCCAATTTTCTCGTCATTGCGAGCGGAGCGAAGCAATCCAGAGCTGTCGCCGCGGTGACACTCTGGATTGCTTCGTCGCGAAGAGCTCCTCGAATGACGGCGGAGAGAGGCGGCACTACGCCGCCTGAGCCTTCTTCTCGTCGCGCAGTTCGCGGCGCAGGATCTTGCCGACATTGGTCTTGGGCAGGTCGGCGCGGAATTCGATCTGCTTGGGCACCTTGTAGCCGGTAAGCTGCTCGCGGCAGAACTTGATGACGTCCTCCGCCGTGAGGTTCGGGTCCTTCTTCACCACGAACGCCTTCACCGCTTCGCCGGACCCGCTGTCGGGAACGCCGATCACGGCGCATTCCAGTACGCCCGGATGGCTCGCGATCACTTCCTCGATCTCGTTCGGATAGACGTTAAATCCGGAGACCAGGATCATGTCCTTCTTGCGGTCTACGATCTTGGTGTAGCCCTTCTCGTCCATGATGCCGATGTCGCCGGTGCGGAAATAGCCGTCCGCGGTCATCACCTTCGCGGTCTCCTCCGGCCTGTTCCAGTAGCCCGACATCACCTGCGGGCCCTTGGCGCAGATCTCGCCGGGCTGGCCGAGCGGGAGTTCATTGCCGTCGTCGTCGCGGATCGAGATCCAGGTCGAGGGCACGGGAATCCCGATCGATCCCGAGAATTCGGTTGTGGTCGCGGGATTGCAAGTCAGCGTCGGCGCAGTCTCCGACAGGCCGTAGCCTTCGGCGATGAAGCAGCCGGTCACGGCTTTCCACTGCTCCGCCACCGGGCGCTGTACCGCCATGCCGCCGCCGTTGGAAATCTTCAGCTTGGAGAAGTCGAGCTTCTTGAAGTCGGGATGGTGCATCAAGCCGTTGTAGAGCGTGTTCACCGCCGGGAAGCTGTTGACCTGGTATTTCGCGAGCTCCTTGACGAAGCCGGCGATGTCGCGCGGGTTGGGGATCAGGAGATTGCAGCCGCCGGCGCGCACCGCGAGTAGGTAGCAGGCCGTCAGTGCGAAGATGTGATAGAGCGGCAGCGCACAGACGACCATGAGCTGATCGACATGCGGCGGCGTGGTCATCGCCGGCTGCAGCCAAGCATCGTTCTGCAGCACGTTGGCGACGATATTGCGATGGAGCAGCGTGGCGCCCTTGGAGACACCGGTGGTGCCGCCGGTATATTGCAGGAAGGCGACGTCGCCGGGCGACAGCTTTGGCTTGTTGAGGGTTGCACCCCGGCCGGCCGAGAGCGCATCGTTGAACGAGACAGCGCCCGGCAGCGACCAGGTCGGCACCATCTTCTTGACGCGGCGGACGACGAGATTGACGATCACGCCCTTGAAGCCGAGCAGGTCGCCCATGCTGGCGACGATGACGTGCTTGACCTGCGTCTTCGCGATCACCTGCTCGACGGTGTGCGCAAAGTTCTCCAGCACGATGATCGCTTCGGCGCCGGAATCCTTGAGCTGATGCTCGAGCTCGCGCGGGGTGTAGAGCGGATTGACGTTGACCACGACAAAGCCGGCGCGCAGCACCGCGGCGGTGGCGACCGGATATTGCAGCACGTTCGGCATCATGATGGCGACGCGCGCGCCGCGCTGCAGGCCGCGTCCCTGCAGGTAAGCAGCGAGCGCCAGCGACATCTGGTCGAGGTCGCGATAGCTGATCGCCTTGTCCATGCAGATGAACGCCTTGCGGTCGGCGAACTTGGCAAAACTCTCCTCAAGGAGGTCGACCAGCGACGCGTATTGAGTCGGCTCGATATCAGCGGGCACGCCGGGCGGATATTGCTTGAGCCAGATGCGCTCCATGGAAACTCCCCTCTCTTGCACCAGAGCCCGTTGTGTCTCGGGCTTGCCTCATTGCCGGCAGTATCGAGCCTGCCGGAACGGCTGGCAAGGCGGTCGAGGCTTAGGGCAAAGGCTGGAGAGTGGCTACTGGAATCGTCGCAGATCGCTGCCGCAGTGCGAAGTGCGGGCGTAGCCAGGCGGGCCTTGAGCCTTAACCTAGCTGTTGTTGGGCGCGGGCTTCGGCTTGGTGGCGGCTTTGGGCTTGGCCGGCTTGGCAGTCTGATCGCCACTCGCCGCCGGCTTCTCCGCAGGCTTATCAGAAGGCTTGGCCGCCGCATCAGACTTGGCCGCGGCACGCTTGCTCGCCGCCGGCTTTGCCGCGCTCTTGGTGTCACTCTTCGCGGCCGCGTCGGGCTTGGTGGCGGCCGGTTTCGCCGCGGCAGTCTTGGTGTCAGTCTTGCCGTCAGTCTTGGCGTCGCTGCCGGCGTCGGGCTTCTTGGCGACGCGCGACTTCTTGCCACGCGCCTTCGGCGGGGTCTGCTGATCGGTGTCGGCTGCGACCGCCGCGACCAGGGCCGCGCCGGTGCGGGTCGGGCCGGTATAGACCACCATGGGCTCTGCGGCTGCAGGCGCCGAGGCCATCAGCTCGGACGCCCTCATCAGCGGCGGCTGGAGCCCTGCGGTGAAGAACGTCACCTGGGCTTCGCCGCCGGTGGCAGACCCGGTCGTGCCGCCGCCGTTGGTCGCGATCAGCGCATCGTCGTCGTCACTGGCCGGCCGCTTGCGGTGACCGCCGCACATCTCCTCGCGCAAATTCGGCGGCGAGGCGTCGACGGGCACGAGGTTCTCGACGGTGCCGAGCGAGGGCCGCAGCCACGACAGATTATCCTGGCTGAAGCCGCGCTCGAGCAGCTGCGCCGCCTTCACCGCACGCGCGGTGCCGGAATTGGCGCCGAGCACCACCGCGATCAGGCGGCGGCCGTTGCGCGTGGCGGAGGCCACGAGGTTGTAGCCGGAGGCGCAGATGAAGCCGGTCTTGAAACCGTCGGCGCCGGGATAGCGGCCGATCAGCTTGTTGAAATTGCCGGTGACGCGCTTGCCGAAGCGGATCGCCGGGATATGCACGAAATATTCGTATTCCGGCAGGTCGCGCAGGAACGAGCGCGCGAGAATCCCGAGGTCGCGTGCCGAGGTGACGTGTCCATCTGCAGGCAGGCCGTTCGGATTGACGTAGTTCGTCTGCGTCATGCCGAGCTTCTTCGCGGTGTCGTTCATCATCACTGAGAAGCCGTCGATCGAACCGCCGAGGCCTTCGGCGAGCACCACGGCCATGTCGTTCGCCGACTTGACCATCATCATCTTCAGTGCGTTGTCGACGGTGAGCTGTGTCCCCGGACGGAGGCCCATCTTCGAGGGCGATTGCGAGGCGGCCGTCGGCGACACCGTCAGCAGCGTGTCGAGCGTGATCTTGCCGTCCTTCACCGCCTTCAGCGTCACATAGGCAGTCATGATCTTGGTGACGGAGGCCGGATACCAGGGAATGGTCGCGTTGTCCGCTTGCAGCACCTTGCCGGTGTCGGCTTCGATCAGAAGCAGCGCTTCAGCATTTGCGACGCGCGGTACGAGCAGCGCACCGACTGCGAGCGCTGCGGCGAACAGGTTGAACAGAGACTTGCGAAGCAGCGGGCGAAAGGCGTGCACTATCCGATTCCGGTCCTTGGAGATCCGCCAGTTCGGACGGTTCTCGTGATCTGATGTTCGGTTCTGAAATCCAGCGCCGCCGCTTGCGGCAGCGCAAACCTATACCGGCTCGTGCGTCGAGAACAGGGGTTTCGGCTGCGTATTCCGCGATGAAATAGGCTGAATTTCGACGGTGCTACGGGGACTTGTTAAGGGGATTTGGCGGCAGAGGCCGCGGCCTCGGCGGCACCCGCGCTGGGCCGCGCATTTGCCTGAGCACTTTCCTGCACCATGAACTGGGCCTTGGCGAGTTCGGCAAAATGGCCGCCTTTGGCCACGAGTTCATCGAAAGTTCCGCTTTCGATCACCCGTCCGTCCTCGAACACCAGGATCCGCGTGGCATTGCGGATGGTGGAGAGGCGGTGGGCGATCACGAAGGTGGTGCGGCCCTTCATCACTTCATCGAGAGCGGCATTCAGCTTGGCCTCGGTGATGGCGTCGAGCGCGCTGGTCGCCTCGTCCAGGATCAGGATCGGCGGGTCCTTCAGCAGCGCGCGTGCGACCGACAGCCGTTGCCGCTCGCCGCCGGACAGCATGCGGCCGCGCTCGCCGGCATTGGTCTCGAAACCGCCGCTACGCTCGATGAACTCGAGCGCCTGTGCGCGCTCGGCCGCCTTGCGCATCTCGGCGTCGGTTGCGTCCGGCTTGCCGACGCGCAAATTCTCCGCGATCGAGCGGTTGAACAGCAGCGCTTCCTGGAACACGACGCCGATATTCCGCCGCAGCGAGGTCAGCGTCACACCGCGCACGTCCATGCCGTCGATCTTGATGAAGCCGGACTGGGGATCGAAGGCGCGATGCAAGAGCGCGATCGCGGTCGACTTGCCGGCGCCGGTCGGGCCGACCAGCGCAATGGTCTGGCCGGGCAGCGCGGTGAAGGAGAGATCCTCGACCGCCGGCCGCTTGCCGTCATAAGAGAACGTGACGTCATTGAACTCGACCAGGCCGGAGAGCCGCCCCGCATCGATCGCGTCGGAGCGGTCGTGCACCGCGGGCACGGCGTCGAGAACGTTGAAGAACTCGCGCAGGCGCGGCGCTTCCATGAATACGCTGTTGATGAAGCTCACGACCTGCTCGAGCTTCTGGATCAAGAGCGTGGCGAAGCTCACGAACATCACGATCTCGCCGACCGAGGTCAGGCCCTGGTCGTGCAGAGCGATGCCGAGCGTGAAGATCGCGAGCACGGTGATGGTGGTGGAGGCGCGTGTGATCACAGTGACGAGCGCCCACCATGACAGCACCGGCATTTGGGCCGCGAGCAACTGATCGGCGACGGAGCGCAGGCCCTGCACCTCGGACTCGACGCGGACGAAGCTCTGCACCAGCGCGACGTTGCCGAGCGCGTCGGAGGCGCGCGCCGAGAGCTCGCTATATTGCTCCTCGACCGCCATCTGCATGCCAAAGGTCCTGCGCACGACGAAGGTCGTCAGTGCGGTGAAGACGATGCAGAGTACGAACAGCAGGATCGCGAGTCGCCAATTCAGATAGAGCGACAGCGGCAGCAGCACTACGACCGAGAGGATCGCGGCAAAATGCTCGCGGAAGAAGCCGAGCCACAGCCGCCACAGCGCATCTGTGCCGTTCAGCATGACCTTCATCAGCCGGCCCGAATGGGTGCCGGAGTGGAAGGTCAGGGGCAGTTGCAGAATGTGCTCGAAATAGCTGGTCAACACCGCCTGGCGCTGGCGGTGGGAGAGCCGGTCGGCCTGCAACGCCACGAGCGCGCTGCAGCCGATGGTGAACAGCCCGAACGCGACCCAGGCGATCAGGAACGGCCAGGCCGAGCTTGAGCCGGCTACCGTCTTGCCGGAGAGCACGTCGACGATGCGGCCAAACAGCACCGGTTCGGCGAATTGCGAGGCGGCAAGCAGGAGATTAGCGACTGCCAACAACCAGCCCAGCCGCGCTTCTTTTCCGAGCAGCTCGAGAACACGGGTGTAGAGGCTGAAAATGGACATGCGAGGTCGGACTCTGGCGGATCAAACGGGACGAGCGGATATTCTAAGCAGGGATCGCCCGCGAGATACAGCAGAAGCTGCCGGTTTTGCTCAATTGATGAGCCGGCTTTCAACCGGCGGCAGGAACCGGCCATCGAAGATGTCGCCCGCCGCCGGACGCTTGTGGAATCTGAAATCCTCGGCGATCTGGTCGATCGAGCGCTCCAGGCGCGCCGGATCGACGCCGCCGAGGCCGTTGCGTCGGACCTCGTCGGTCAGGATGTTGTCGGCGAGCACGGTGCGCAGGCGCGCGAGCTCGAGGTCGCGGTCGCTGTCGTCGATGCGGCCGGCGGCCTCGTCCGCCGCGCGCGCCGGCTCCTTCGCGGTTGTGGTGATGCCCGCAATCAGCGCGCGGACAAAACCCTTCAGCGCGTCCGGCTTCGCCGTGGCGAAAGCGGGACTGGCGACGACGGCAAAACCGTAGGCCTCGCAGCCGTAATCGGCGTAACGCAGCACGGCGAGATCATCGGCCGGCACGCCGCGGTCGCGCAAATTCACCGCGGAGAGATAGGAGAACCCGGCGACGGCGTCGACCTGTCCCGCCGAGAGCACCGGCTCGCGCACCGCCGCACTCATCTTGAAGAATTTGACATGCGAGACGTCGATTCCGTTCTGCCGTGCCAGCGCCGGCCACAGCCGGATCGACAGATCGCTGTCGGCGACGCCGACGGCCTTGCCGTCGAGATCGGAGAGCAAATGGATGCCGCGGCTCTTGCGGGCGACGATTGCGTAGGGCGCGCGGTTGAACAGCACGAACACCGCCTTAACCGGCGGCGCATCGGCCTTGTCGCGAAAACGAATGAGCTCGTTGATGTCGACGAGCGCGAGCTCGCTATTGCCGGTAGCAACGCGCGCAAGTGCTTCCGGCGATCCGGCCGCGCTGTTGAAGGAGACGTTGAGGTGCTCGGCGCCGAACTTGCCGTCCTTTGCGGCCATGAAGAACGGCGCCATGCTCGCATCGACCGGACGGTCGAAGGTGACGTGGATCGCCACAGGCGGCGCCACGGTCTCGGCCGCGTCCACATGGCGCGCGGCAAGCACGATCGCGAGGACCAGCAGGCCGTGAGTGACGATCGTCTTGAATCCAACCATCGGTCGCGCCGGTTCCGCATTGTTGTGGTTTCGTGACGCTCGCAGCGCCGGCCGGCGACGAGTGTGTTCACATCAACATGAACGGCGGATGAGCGGTGGTTGCGTCACGATCACGCAACCACGTTCATCTTCTGTTGGGGTTGGGGAACCCAACATGGAATGCGGATGTTTGAAAGACATGAGCCTGTCTCGAGGCACCAATGCAGGTCCCAAGGAGGGTCCACGCCATGTTTGACCGATTTTCGAAGTTTACGGGCCGCAAGGCCGTTCTCGCCACCGCGGCGGTGCTGGCGCTGACCATCGCCGCCCCCAGCGCATCGTTCGCAGGCGGCCGCCACTGGCATGGGGGCGGCGGCGCGGCCTTTGCCGGTGCAGCCATTGCCGGCGCCATCGGCACCGGGCTCGCGATCGCCGCAACCCGCGATGCGTATGCCTATGATGCCCCGGCCTATTACGGCGGCGGCCCGGTCTATTACGATAACGGCCCGGCCTATTACGGCGGCCCGGGTTATTACAGGAGCGATCGCGAATACCTGGGCACCAATGGCAGTGGCAGTCGCGACCCCTTTGCCACCTGCAGCCGAGGCGGCGCGGGTTGTTGGTAAGTCGTTGACCACGAAAGGCCGGCGCGCTTGCCGCTCCGGCCTTTTGCCTTTTATTGTCAGGCGTTAACGCGTCGACCAATTGTTTAGAGTAGTTTTGCGTAATGAGTGATTCGCTTGAGCGGCTATATCTGGCTGTCCTCGCGGCCAGGGACCTTGATCCGGCAACATCGCGCACTGCCCGGCTGTTTCAGCGTGGGCCCTCCAAAATGGCGAAGAAGCTGGCCGAAGAGGCGATCGAGGTCGTGATCGATGCGGTCAACGGCGACGCCGAGGCCGTGGTCCGGGAAAGCGCCGATCTGCTCTACAATCTCACCGTGCTATGGGCTTCCGCCGGCGTGCGCCCCGAAGACGTCTGGCGTGAAATGTCGCGGCGTGAGGACATGTTGGGCATTGCCGAAAAGCTGCCGAAATCGCCGATGAAGCTGCCCAAAGTCGCGTCACCGCGTATTTCGGCCCGGCGGCCAATTGTCGCGCTCGAGGGCCGCGCGGCGCGCAAACGGCACTAAAGCGTCACAAAACTCCACGATGGACAAATCCGTCCCATGGTGCTTCATCGCGGCGCATGCTGAAACGTATCTACGATTGGTGCATCGACGCCGCCCACAAGCCTTACGCGCTCTGGATCATGGGTGCCGTGGCTTTCGCCGAAAGCTCGTTCTTTCCAGTTCCCCCGGACGTGATGCTGATCCCGATGTCGCTGGCGCGTCCGCAGCGCGCCTGGCTCTACGCCGCGATCTGCACGGCCACCTCGGTGGTCGGCGGTCTGCTCGGCTACGCCATTGGTGCGCTGCTGTTCGACTCGGTCGGCCATTGGCTGATCCAGGTCTACGGCCTCGGCGGCAAGGTCGATGCTTTCCGCGCCTCCTACGCGGAGTGGGGCGCGGTGATCATCCTGCTCAAGGGCCTGACGCCGATCCCCTACAAGCTCGTCACCATCACCTCGGGCTTTGCCGGATACAATCTCGTTCTTTTCATCCTGTGCTCGATTGTCGCGCGCGGCGGGCGCTTCTTCATCGTAGCGATCCTCCTCAATCGCTATGGCGACTGGATCCGCGAGCGGATCGAGCGGCATCTCGCCCTGTGGGTGGCGCTCGGCGCTGCCGTGCTGGTGCTCGGCTTCGTGGTAGCGATCAAGCTGATCTAGGACTTAGATTCCAGGATCTGGATTCCGGGAGTTGGATCCCCAACGCTTTCACGCCGCGCCGGCTTCGGCTACGGTTGCCCCATGATGGTTCGATCCGGAACTCCGGCAGTGCGGCTCGGGACGCTGATCTCGGCGGTGCTGCTGCTCCTGCCCGGTGCTGGCGGGACCGGGTGGGCGCAATCGGCGCCGCCGACGCTCGGTCTGCAGGAGCAGGGGCCGCAGGCCGCGCCGCCGCCATCGACGCCTGCAGCTTCGGAAAACCCCGGACTGATCAACGAAATGGGCAAGCTGTTCGACAAGCTGCCCTCGATCCTGCCGCCGATCAAAAGCCCGAGCGAGACCATGAACGATCTGTCGCGCCTGGCGCGGCCGTCCACCATGGTGTCGGGGCGTGCGGCCTGTCCGGTCTCGCCAAGCGGCGGGCCCGACTGCAAGCTCGCTGCCGATCAGCTCTGCCAGGGCAAGGGCTACAAGGAAGGCAAGAGCTTGAACACCGATTCCGCCGAGAAGTGCTCGGCCAAGGTTCTCATTCCGGGCAGGCAACGCAAACCGGATGATTGCCGCACCGATACCGTCGTCACCAGCGCGCTGTGCCAGAACTGAGGACGTCGCGCGACCAAAGGAGCGCCCATGAGCCGCACTGAGCAGGACTTCCTCGGACAGCGTGAGATCGCCGACGACATCTACTACGGCGTCCAGACCATCCGGGGTAAGGAAAACTTCCACATCACCGGCATTCCGATGAACCAGGAGCCTTACTTCGTGAAGGCGCTGGGTTACGTGAAGAAGGCCGCCGCGATGGCCAATCGCGATCTCGGCGCGATCGACACGAAGGTGGCGGACGCGATCATCGTCGGCTGCGACCGCGTCATCGCCGGCGACATGATGGACCAGTTCGTCACCGACTTCATCCAGGGCGGCGCCGGTACTTCGACCAACATGAACGCCAACGAGGTGATCGCCAACCTCGCGCTGGAATCGCTCGGCTTCAACAAGGGCGATTACCAGCACGTCAGCCCGAACGACCACGTCAATTACGGCCAGTCGACCAACGACACCTATCCGACCGCATTCCGGCTGGCGCTGATCCTGCGGCTAGAGAGCTACATGATGGCGCTGCGCCAGCTCCGGGAGGCCTTCTTCGCCAAGGGCCGCGAGTTCGAACGCGTGCTGAAGATGGGGCGCACGCATCTCCAGGACGCGGTGCCGATGTCGCTCGGCGCCGAATTTCGCGGCTGGGGCACCACGATCGGCGAGGAGGTCGACCGCATCTCCGAGGCGCGCGCGCTGCTGCGCGAGATCAATCTCGGCGCCACCGCGATCGGCACCTCCGTGACGGCAGCGGTCGGCTACCCAAAACTCGCGGTCCGGCATCTCAGCGCGCTGACCGGCGTCGACTTCATTCTCGCCGGCGATCTCGTGGAGGCGACCTCGGACACCGGCGCCTATGTGCAGCTCTCCGGCGTGCTCAAGCGCACCGCGAGCAAGCTGACGAAAATCTGCAACGACATCCGCCTGCTCGCCTCCGGCCCGCGCGCCGGCTTCAACGAGATCAACCTGCCGCAATTGCAGCCGGGCTCCTCGATCATGCCGGGCAAGGTCAATCCTGTCATCCCCGAGGTCGTGAACCAGACCAGCTTCCTCGTCATCGGGCTCGACACCACGGTGACGCTCGCTGCGAGTGCCGGCCAGCTCCAGCTCAACGTGATGGAGCCGGTGATCTCGTTTGCGCTGTTCTTCTCGATCCGCACCATGGAGCGCGCGGTCAACAGCCTGCGCGAGAATTGCGTGGTCGGTATCACCGCCAACGAGGAACACACCCGCAACATGGTGCTGAACTCGCTCGGCATCGTCACCGTGCTGAAGCCGCTGCTCGGCTACAAGCAATGCGCCGAGATCGCGCGCGAGGGTTACAAGAGCGGCAAGTCGCTGCACCAGATCGTGGTGACCGAACGCAAGCTGCTGACGCAGGAAAAATGGGACGAGATGTTCTCGTTCGAGCGGCTGATCAATCCGGATTTGCTTGGGTGATGGTGCCCTTTCCCCTCGTCGTTCCGGGGCGCGCGTAGCGCGGGCCCGGAATCCATTTCGCTATTCGCGCCGACGCCCAATGGATTCCGGGCTCGACGCTGCGCGTCGCCCCGGAATGACGGACAAAAGAATTCCGCGCGTTGGAATTGCGGTAACGGCATCCGCCACGGCGTCAAAACGCAATACTTGACAGTGGAAAGATTGCCTTGTTGGTATGGCTCCCAACCTTCAATGCGTCTGCCAGCAAAGGATCGTTCCGCAATGTCCATGCCTGCTCTGTTCAAGGGACGCCTGTCGATCCCCGTGATCGGTTCGCCGCTCTTCATCATCTCGGTGCCCGACCTCGTGATTGCGCAGTGCAAGGCGGGCGTGGTCGGCTCGTTCCCGTCGCTGAACGCGCGGCCGCCGGAATTGCTCGACGAGTGGCTGGCGCGGATCACCGAAGAGCTCGCGGCCTACGACCGCGCGCATCCCGACAAGCCGTCGGCGCCGTTCGCGGTCAACCAGATCGTGCACAAGTCGAATAACCGGCTCGACCACGACATGCAGCTCTGCGCCAAGTACAAGGTGCCGATGATCATCTCCTCGCTTGGCGCACGCGAGGAGCTCAATCAAGCCGTTCACGGCTGGGGCGGCATCGTCTTCCACGACGTGATCAATCAGAAATTCGCCCACAAGGCGATCGAGAAGGGTGCCGACGGCCTGATCCTGGTCGCGGCCGGCGCCGGTGGCCATGCCGGCACCATCTCGCCGCTCGCTTTCGTAGCCGAAACGCGGAAATGGTTCGACGGCCCGATCGCGCTGTCGGGCGCCATCGGCAACGGCAAGGCGATCCGCGCCGCGCGCGTTCTCGGCGCCGACTTCGCCTATATCGGCTCGGCCTTCATCGCGACCAAGGAGGCCAACGCGGTCGAGACCTACAAGGAGATGATCGCGGGTGCGAGCGCCGACGACATCGTCTATTCCAACCTCTTCACCGGCGTGCACGGCAATTATCTGAAGCCCTCGATCCTCGCCGCCGGCATGGATCCGGAAAACCTGCCGACCTCCGATCCCTCCAAGATGAACTTTGGCACCGACGCCTCCGGCGAGCGCGCCAAGCCGAAGGCCTGGAAGGAGATCTGGGGCTCGGGCCAGGGCATCGGCAGCGTCGATGGCATCGTGCCCGCCGCCGAGATGATCGCGCGTTTCAAGAAGGAATACGACGAGGCGATCGATCCGCCGTTGTGATAGCTCTCGCAATGACCGCCATCTACCGCGTCGACGGCAACAGCGTCGTCACCAGCCCCAATGCCGCAGGGCCGTGGGACCGGCGCATGCAGCACGGCTCGGCGCCATCGGCGCTGGTGACGTGGGCCGCGGAGCGTATTCCGACACAGGTCGCGATGAACATCGCACGCGTCACCATCGACCTGATGCGCCCGGTGCCGGTGGCGCCGCTCACGATCGAGGCCGCGGTGCTGCGCGAGGGTCGCAAGATCCAGCTCTGCGAGGTCAAGCTGCTCGCCGACGGCGTACAGGTCGTCGGCGCCACCGTGCTCAAGATCAAGCAACAGGCGCAGCCGCTGCCCGATGACGTCAGGGAGTTGCCGGTCACGCTGCCGTCGCCCGAGGACTCGCTGGTCGAGGACGGTCACGGCGCGACCAGCCCGTTCGCGGGCATGGTCTCGATGCGCGCCGCACGCGGCCGCTTCGGCCAGGCCGGTGCCGGTGCGATCTGGTTTCGCCTCGACCATCCGCTGGTCGAAGGCGAGGCGGTCTCGCAGGCGATGCGGGCCGTGGTCGCCGCCGATTTCTCCAACGGCACCGCCTCGACGCTCGACTTCCGCACCTGGACCTACATCAACGCCGACCTCTCGGTGAGCCTGGCGCGCCAGCCGGTCGGCGACTGGATCTTGCTCGACGGCGAATCCTGGATCGGCCCGGATGGCGCCGGGCTTGCGATGTCGCGGCTGGCCGATCGCCAAGGCTATTTCGGCCGCGCGGTGCAGAGCCTGGTGATCGAGAAGCGGTGAGTGTGATGGCAGGCGACGTGATCGCTGCTTGTGCCACTTGAACGGCAGGCTTCCGCCGCCGCGGAAGGGATGCTTGGTCGTGTTCGACCAGGGCATCCTGCCTGTTCACACGCCGTAGAAGATCTTGATCTCCCACAGCACCACGATGATGGCCGTGATCAACGTGACCGCGGCGACTGCACTTTCCAGGGAAGCGACTCGCATGTCTTACTCCGCTTCCCAGCCCCATCAGCGGTCT
Organism: Bradyrhizobium sp. S3.12.5; assembly: GCF_040548225.1. NCBI lineage: Bacteria > Pseudomonadati > Pseudomonadota > Alphaproteobacteria > Hyphomicrobiales > Nitrobacteraceae > Bradyrhizobium > Bradyrhizobium sp. S3.12.5. The sequence goes on along the minus strand of NZ_JBEPRF010000013.1, from coordinate 131,319 downwards.
AGTTGATTCCCTGATTCGCCGGCAATCGCGCGGCCCGCGCAGACGCGCACTCTGTCACGCATTGTGGTGCCGGGGCCACACGACCCCGTAGAATTCCGGGGTATTTACCCGACCATCCGGTCCCGTCCGCTCCAGAAGCCTGCGCGCAGCACCTTCTTGTCGACCTTGCCGACGCCGGTCATCGGCAGCTGCTTGACGAACTGGATCTGTTTCGGCGCATGCGCGGAACCCTTACGCCTCCGCACCAGATCGATCAGCTCGTCCGGATCGGGCTTTGTGCCATCGCGCGGCACGACGATGGCCGTGACCGCCTCGCCCCATTTCTCGTCGGGGATGCCGACGACGGCGACCATCGCAACATCGGCATGCTGCGACAGCACGTCCTCGATCTCGCGCGGAAAGATGTTGAAGCCGCCGGTGACGATCATGTCCTTCTTGCGATCGAGGATGAATAGGTAGCCGCGCTCATCCTGGCGCGCGATGTCGCCGGTGTGGACCCAACCGTTCTTCAGTGTCTGCGCGGTGATATCAGGCCGCTTCCAGTATTCCGTCATCACATGCGGCGCGCGCACGCAGATTTCGCCGGCGTCACCGGTCTTCACCTCTTGGTCGCTGTCGTCGAGAATCCTGACCTCGCAGGCCGCAATCGGGAAGCCGCAGGACAGAAACAGCTCCGGCGTCTTGGAATCGTGATCCCTCTTGCGCAGCACCGAGACCGGATAGCATTCGGTCTGGCCGTAGAGCTGCGAGAACACCGGGCCGATGCGCTCGATGCCTTCGATCAGCCGGCTCGGCGACATCGCCGACGCCCCGTAGAGCACAAGCTCGAGCGATGAGAGATCGGTCTTGCCGAGCGCGGGATGGTCGAGCAGCACGTAGATCATGGTCGGCACGAACAGCGTGAAATTGATGCGCTCGCGTGCGATCGTCGCCAGCACCGCCTCGGGATCGAACCCCTTCAGCATGTGCACGGTGCCGCCGCGCATCAGTGTCGGCAGCACCTTGGTGCCCGCGACATGGCTGATCGGGGCCACCGTGAGATAGCGCGCGGCGTCCGGGATCTCGAAATCGGCGAGGATCGCGCCGGCAGCGCCCGCGTTCTCGCGATGATGGCGCAGCGCGCCCTTGGACTTGCCGGTGGTGCCGCCGGTGTAGTTCAGCGTGGAGAGATCGTCGAGACTTGCGAGGCACCGCGCGCTGGCATGTCCCGCGCCCTCGATCGCCTGCAAGAGATCGACACCGTAGTCGGCCGGCCCCATGGTGAAGACCGCCTTGAGCCGCGTTGCTTTTGCAGCGAGCTCTCCACCGCGATCGCGGAAGGCGGCCACGTCGACCACCAGCACTTCGGCCTCGGAATCTTCGAGCTGGAACAGTTGGTCCGTCTCCGATCCCAGCGGATGCAGCCAGGTGATGCAGCATCGCGACAATTGCGCGGCGATACCGGCGCACCAGGTGTCGGCGCGGTTCGCGGTGAGGAAGGCGACGCGCGAGCCGGGCTGCAAGCCGAGCCGCATGAATACGCTCTGGAATCGTCCGATCAGGTCGAGCGTGCCTTGATAACTCAGCGATCCGCCGGGCCAGGCGAAAGCAATGCGGCCGGGGTAGCGCGCCAGGGCCCGTAGCGTCTGCGCACAAGTCGGGGACGATGCGTGGAGCGGATCGGACATATGTTTCCTCGTTGCTTTGTCATCGGCTTCTCACGTGCCAATGTTGCCGATGACGCTAGCACAGAGAATGCGGGATGGAACGGCAAAGCCCGCGCGCGGAGCCGAGAGTGATCAGGAGGCATGGTTGACATCCGATCGACTGCAACGTTTTCGCGATCGTCTCGGCCTGCCTTTGATCGCAGCGCCGATGTTTCTGGTCTCCGGTGTCGAGCTGATGGTCGCGGCCTGCCGCAACGGGGTGATCGGCAGCTTTCCAACCGCGAACTGCCGCAGCACGGAACAGCTCGATGAATGGTTCACCGAAATCGCAACGCGGTTGCGTCAGCACGAGGATCAAACCGGCCGCAAGGCCGCGCCGCTCTGTCCGAATTTGATCGTGCATCGCTCGAACGCGCGGCTGGAGCAGGATCTCGCCGTGCTGCTCAAGCACAAGCCTGAGATCGTCATCACCTCGGTCGGCTCGCCGGCGCCGGTGTTGAAGCCGCTGCATGGTGCCGGCGCATTGGTGCTGGCGGATGTGGCCTCCATCCGCCACGCCGAACGCGCGGCGGCAGCAGGCGCCGACGGCCTGGTGCTGCTCACCGCGGGCGCGGGCGGACAGACCGGCTGGCTCAACCCGTTCGCGTTCGTCCGCGCGGTGCGCGCATTTTACGACGGCATCATCGTGCTCGCCGGCGGCATCAGCGATGGCCGCGCGCTGCATGCGGCCGAAGTGCTCGGCTGCGATCTCGGCTATATGGGCACAAAGTTCATCGCTACGCGCGAGAGCATGGCGGACGAACGCCACAAGCAGATGCTGGTCGAGAGCAGCGCCGACGACATTCTGCTCACCACCGCGTTTACCGGCTTGCAAACCAGCATGCTGAAGCCGTCGATCGTCGCTGCGGGCCTCGATCCCGACGACCTCCCGGCACGCGGCGCCATCGACATCGGCAAGGACATCGATGTCGCCGCGCGCGAGAGCCGGCCCGAGCGCTGGCGCGACATCTGGAGCGGCGGGCATTCGACATCGGGCGTCACGGACGTGATGGCAGTTGCCGATCTCGTGACCCGGACGGTCGCGGAGTACCGCGACGCAACGGGGCGATAGCGTTCCGCGCCGCCCAGCACGGTTAATCCCGCATGGCTCCACAAGCCGGCGCTTAACGGCAGATTAACCATCGCCCGCCAAGAATCCCCTCACGGCCGCCAATCGGAACGGGAGGGACAGGCGATGGATTTCGATTTTCTCAACAGCAAGAGAGCCGTAACGCTGGACGAGATCCGCGTCCGCGTCGCTCATGCGCTGGCCCGCCACCCGTTCTGCCGCAATGTCCGCTTCGACATCCTCAGCGTCCCCCGCACCCGCCGGGGCGGCAATTGGACGGTGACGCTGCAATCGGTCGAGCCGCGGGCCGTCTGGGAGGCTTCCGAGATCGTCGCCGACATCCAGGACGCCTACGATCTGGCCGCAGCTGCCTGATTTCATTTGGCTCTTCGGCCTTGTCGTTGCAGGCAGGGTGATTGTCGCCGCAAAGGCACACTCGAGCCTTAATTCGTGCCCTTTTCCCGGGCACCGTTGACAACATCGTGAAGCGGTCCTTCCGGAGAGACGTTTGTCCAGAGCCATCACCATCATTGTGCTGACCTGTTTCCTCGTCCTCGGTGCCGCCACCACTGCCATTCTCGGCCGTGACAGCGTGCCCAGCGTCAGCGCCGAGATGATGACGCAGGCCCCGGCCAAGCCGGTCGCCGCCAACCGCGCCGCCAAGGCCGACCGGCTGGTTCCGACGCTGGCGCTGGCCTCGGCCGCGATCGATCCGGTGCAGGTTCCCGCTGACAGACTGTCTCAGGCCCCCGCGCTGATCGAACCGCTGCGCCAGGCTTTTGCTGCCGCCACCCCGTCCGATTTCCCGACGGCCAAGACAAGCGCATCGACAAATTCATCGCCGAACGTGAATGAGGCGCCCGCTGCGGCGGAAACTACCGCCGCCATCGAGGCTGCACCGAAGCCGAAGGCCGTCGCGAAGCCGCAGCCGCAAAAGACCTATTCGCTGCTCTCCGAGGTGCAGATATCCGGCATCAGGGATCGCCTGAAGCTGTCGTCGTCGCAGGAATATTACTGGCCCTCGGTCGAGTCTGCGCTGCGCAACGTCGCCCGCAAGATCTCGGCCAACAAGCTCTCCAATCCCAACGGGCCGAACGTGCAGATCGATCCGAACTGCGACGAGGTTCAGCAGTTGAAGTCGGCCGCGATGCCGCTGCTGTTCCAGCTGCGTGACGACCAGAAGGAAGAAGTGCGCAAGCTCGCCCGCATCATCGGACTCGAGAACGTCGCGCAGCAAATCTGAGGTTTGGGTTCCTTAGAGGAACCGCACTCTCGTCAGGAACATCCGGTAATCAACAGGCGTTGCCCGCTCCAAACAGGGAGTGGACCGATGCGCGCCTCGACAGCCTATTTCGTCGGCGCCGGATCGATTGTCGCCGCCATCGCCATTGGTCTCGGCGGCGGCATCGTCGCCGGCGATATCATGCAGCCGATCGCGCCCAAGCAGGGGCCGGATGCCGGCAAGATAGCGCAACACGCGGAAGCCGCCGCGCCGGTCACGACAAACGCGCCATCGGAGCGCGTGCAATATCTCACTGGATCGCAAAGTTTTGGCGCGATGATCGCGGCGCCCGCGCAGGCTGAAGCCAAACCCGACGTGAAGCCCGACGCTCAGAGTCCTCAGATCGATGCCCAGCCGGCCGCACCGCCGCCTCCCCAGGCAACGGCCGCGGTCGAGCCGCCCAAGCCGGTGCCTGCGTCGCCTCCGCAAGCGACAAAACCCATCGAGCAACAGGCCTCGACCGAACCGGCATCCTCACCTGACAGCGCCTATGCCAAGGCCAGGGATTCTGACGTGCGGCGCGCCGCGTCCGAGCGGCGACGTGCGGAGCGTCGTGAGCGCTGGGCCGAGCGACGCCACTATGACACGCGTGATGCACGCGGCGGGCGCGATCTGACCGACTGGGATGATGTCGCGCGCAACATTCGCGAGGATTCCTATGCGCGCGATGTTACCCGCCGTCCGCGCGGTGGCTTCATGCTGTTCGGCCCCGACGACGATTAGCACCTGACGCAGCGTCGCCGCGCACGCGAACGTGAGCGGCGGTTCGTTCTGTGGCAGCGCTTGCCGTAAATTTCAACTTCCGGATGATCTCCGTCCAAGGCATGATTGACGCCGCCAGACAGAGGCCGCGTCATGGGAGTAGCGCTGCTAGCTTGGGGACGCTTCTTCGGTCCGCACGGCGAACGCGTGACCGTGCCTGCGCCGGTCGACGGGCGCGGCGCACCCTGGCTGCTCGATTTCCTCGCAATGCATGTTCGCGCACTGCGCAATGTCGGCTTCACCGCAATCCAGCTGCCGCCGACGTCGAAGGCGCAAGGCGGTGCCGGGCCGGGCTGTGACGGCTATGGCGTGTTCGATCCCCGCGACATCGGCAGCAAGAGCCAGCAAGGCTCGGTCGCCACGCGCTACGGCACCAGGGCGTCGCTGACGCGTCTGGTCGCCGTCGCGCATGCCTGCGATATCGACGTCTATCTCGATCTCGTTCTGCATCAACGCAGCGGCGAGAATGGCGGCCCCGGCGTGTTCCGCTATCTCGGCGCGGACGGGCAGTCGCTGAACGGACGGCACGCCACCTCGCCCGGCTGGTTTCGCGGCGTGCCGCCGGACGATCTGCCCGATGACGACGTGCCGAGCCCGCCCAACGATTTTCCGTTCGGTCGCGAGCTGTCCTACCAGCGCTGCCGGCCGCCGCGCGTCACGATCGAGGATGCGCTCGACTTCGGCGAATGGGTGTTCCGCACCACCGGCGCGGACGGCGCACGCTTCGACGACGTCAAGGGCACCTGGGCGCCGTTCGTGCGCGAGTTCATGACCCATGGCGTGATGGCCTCGAAGTTCTTCTATTCGGAGTATTTCGACGGCAATCGCGCGATCCTCAACGGCTGGGCGACGCAGCCGCCGCTCAATGGCCGGTCGCTGGTCGCCGATTTCCCGATGCATTGGGCGCTGCAATCCGCCTGCGACGGCGGCAATGCGCGGGCCTTGGACGGCGCCGGCTATACGAGCTGGCGTCCCGATCTCACGTGCACCTTCGTTGACAATCCTGATACCGATACCTCGCCGGGTCAACAAGTCATCAGCAACAAGCTTCTGGCCTACGCCTTCCTGCTGTCGGTCGAGGGCTACCCGTTCGTCTACGGCAAGGATTATTTCCCGTCCAGCGTCTGGCCCGGCGCCTACGGGCTGAAGCCGTGGATCGACAATCTGGTCTGGATCCACGAGCACCTTGCCAATGGGCCGACCAGCGGCCGCTTTCTCGATGACAAGGTGATCGTGCTCAACAGGATCGGCGCGCCCGGCCTGCTGACCGCGTTGAACTTCGACACCATGAATGCGCGCACAATCAGCTGCCAGACCGCGTTCGGGGCCAACGTGCAATTGCACGACTATAGCGGTCATCACGACGATATCCGGACCGACGGAAACGGCGTTGCAAGCTTCACGATCCCGAGCAACGTCTTCAGCAAGGGCCAGAGCTATCTGTGCTTCTCGCGCGCGGGCCTGAATCTCGCGTCCATCCACCATCCCCGTCACACCACGCAAACGATCTTCGGCGCCGCCGATCTCGACACGCTGCCGGCCAGCAATGCCGAGACCGAGCCGGCGCGGATCTGGGTGGAGCAGGGCAGCAGGATCGTCATCGAGGTCAGCCTTGATCGCCACGGCGTGCCGGCAGATGGCTCGCTCAAGGTCACCGTCACCGATGCGCAAGGGCACAGTGTGGTCGAGGCCGTCTGCAGCGGCGACCATGTCAGCGCGGAAGGAACGGCCGGCGCGACCGGCGAGCATCATATTCGCGTCGCGGGCCGGCAGTTGCCGGAGCACGGCGCGCCGTTTTCCGTCGACGTCACCTACCTTGCTCCACAAATCGTTTGAGAGGATCCCAATGTCATTGCATCTGTTGTGGACGTCCGCCGACAGCCTCATTGCCGCCTTTGCGCTGTCTTTCGTCGTGCCGGGGCGGCATGTGCTGCCGCTCGCACTGATGTTCGGCCTGTGCGACGGGCTCGGCTCGGCACTCGGCGTCAGCCTGCCGCCCGCAGGTGGGCTTGCAGCGATGCTGCTGATGGCGAGCGGTGCGGCGCTTCTCGTCGGACTGCCCATCGCGCAACGTCTCGTGAATGCACCGGGATGGCTCTATGTGTTGCCGCCGCTGCTGGCGATCGACAATGTCGTGTCGCGCACGGGCGATGCGCCGGCCCTTGCGCTGTCGAGCGCGATCATGGCCGGACTCGGCTTTGCCTGCGGAGCCATCGTGCTGAGCTGGTGCCGCGCAGGCTCGCGCGATGCGCGACCACTTGCTGCGGCCAGCCTGATCGCGGCCGGAAGCCTCCTTGCCTGGGGAGCCTGACCATGGCCGCCTCCGTCACCACCCGTAGCTATAATCTGGCCAGGACCGGCGCGACCAATGCCGAGACGGTACTGACGGCGACCGCCGTCCGGACCAAGGGCATCGCAAAGCTCTTCAGCATTCCTATTCCCGACGATCCCCGGCTCGAGGCGCAGCCGCTCGCTGTCGGCGGCGTGCACACACCTGATGGCAAGACCCGCGACCTGATCTTCCAAGCCACCATGGGCAACTGGGTCTACGCCTTCGATGCGGTCACCGGCGAAAAAATCTGGGCGACGAATCTCGGCCGTCCCATCGTCGGAACGCCGGCCATCGACGGTCACATGACCAATGTCGATTGGGGGATCCTCTCGACCCCCGTGATCGACGAAGCCACCGGCATTCTCTATGCCTGCGCCTGGATCAGCGATGATGGCAGCGTTGCCAGGGCCCAGCATTTTCTCGCGGGCTTGCGGATCAGCGACGGCTCGAAGGTACATGACAAGCTGTTGAATCTGGAGGGCGCGGTCTACACCCCGCCGGGTGGCCTGCCCGTGCAGAAATTCGTCTCGATCCAGCGCAAGCAACGCAGCGCACTGACGCTGACGCAGAACCACGTGCTGATTCCCTTCGGCACGGTCAGGGAGACCTCGGCGGCGGCGCGGGGCTGGCTGATCGCGGTTGACGTCCATGACTGGCATATTGCGGCTGCATGGTGCTCCACCGTGACCGGCTCCGGCGGCGGGCTGTGGCAGAGCGGGGCCGGTCCCGCCATTGCCCCCGACGGCTCGATCTATGTCATCACCGGCAACGGCGCGTTCTCGCCGCACCAAGGCGATTTCGGCGAGAGTGTGGTGCGGCTGGCCTTGCACACTGGACCTCTCGCGCATTTCGAGGTGCTGTCGTGGTGGACGCCGTGGACAGATGCCAACCGGGTCGGCGCCGCGGCTGCGGCGCTGCTGGACGACGATGACGATGCGCACGCGCTGCCGTCGAATGTCTCGCTGACCGCGGTGATCGGCCATGCCAAGCGGATGGGAATGGCGCTCACGCCGCTTCATGCGCGCGAGACGGCGCATGTCGCGGTGACGTCCGGGCCCGACGCAATGGATGCACAGATCGCGCCGGTCGTGGCGCATCACCTGGCGGCGATGAAGGAATCGGCATGGAGCGACCAGGACTTTGGCTCGGGCGGGCCGGTCTATGTCGCATCGGCTCACGCCGTGCTTGCGGCGGGAAAGGACGGCATTCTCTACACCGGCAATGCCGCGGTGCTTGGGGACACGCAACCGGGCGATCTTCAGGCCGGTCACTTCGCCGCCAACTATGCCAAGCTCAAGATGCCGCCGATCCTCTATACGTTCTTCGATCCCACCGTGCCGCCGGCGCCGGCCTCGCCGATGGAGCTGAATCTGTGGCCGGGCGGCGCGACGCGGCATCTGCATGGCACGCCGCTGCTGTTTTCGTCCTCCATGCATGGCGTAATGCATGTCGTCGGCGGCGAGAACAGCGCGCTGCGGGCGTGGTCGATCGCGGCCGACGGGACCTCGACCTATCTCGCCGGATCCAACGAGATCGCCTCGCCGCAATCGCCGCGTCCATCGGGCGGCATGCCCGGCTGGAGCATCACGCTCGCGGCCAACAACGGCGCTGATGCCATCATCGTCGCAATGGTCCCCTACAAGGACAGCAACATGATGCTGAGCCCCGGACGTTTCCTGGTCTACGACGCACAGAATTTTGCGACGAATCCGGATGGCTCGAAGCGGCTTCAGGTGATCTGGGACAGCGAGAACTGGGGTCCAGAGCACGCCTTCATGCATCCCAAGTTCAACCGCCCGATCGTCTGGAAGGGCCGCATCTATCGCCCGACCTATAACGGCCAGCTCGACGTCTATGGGCTGACGAACTAGAGGGCCGCTCCAAACCGGTGCGCTTGTGCCGTCCGGTTCTCGGCGCGGATACGTCCGTTGTCCGTCGCAACTGTCCGGAGAGGGCAGCAAAGGCCGATTGCATCTGCTTGTGAAATTGAATATTATCTAGATGTTTCTCTATGGTTGTGCGGCGCACCCGCAGTATTTTCGGCGCAATGAATTTTAATCCTCTCGGAACGCCCCGCGCCTCCAAATTTTGATCGTAACGTACTCATTGGAGCCATTCATGCTGACAGCCCATGTTGCACTTGTTTCCGAAGAATCGAAGATCAAGCCGGCCGAGCTGGCTAAGGTCGCCGGCGCTCTGTCCAAGCAGGTTTCGCGCGATTTCGGGCCGATCTGGAAAATCAACGCCGATGTCGCCGCCTATGAACATCTGGAAGACGTGCCGCTGGATTATTGGCCGATCATCATCAAGGACGACATCGGCGATCCTTCGGCTGCGGGCTACCATGAGGACAAGCACGGCCAGCCGTTCTCGCTGGTCATGTACGATCGCTCCTGGTCGCTGACAGCCAGCCACGAATGCCTGGAGATGCTCGCCGATCCATTCGGCCGCCGCACGGTTGCCGGCGAGTCGCCAGTCAAGAGCCAAGGACGGGTCAACTTCCTGGTCGAAGTCTGCGATCCCTGCGAGGCGGCGGATTGCGCCTACACCATCAACGGCATCCAGGTCTCCGACTTCTATACGCCAAACTATTTCGATCCGATGCCCGCGGCGGGCGTCCGCTACAGCTACACCGGATCGCTGAAGGAACCGCGGCAGGTCCTGAAGGACGGCTACTTGAGCTGGTACGTGCCGTCGACAAAGACCTGGTGGCAGCGCAACTGGTTTGGAGGTGCAAAGGCGGCTGATGGACCGATCGAGGGCCTCAAGCTCACAGGCACCAACGTTCGCGCGGCCATCGACCGATGTACAGAGGCAAGTCGCGCCAAAGCGCTCGACAAGGGCAGCCCCAGCGCCAAACAGTCCATGCGCGCGCTCAAGGGCAAGCCGGCAAAGGACGATCCGTTCACGAGCCGCGCGGCCGCATTGCGGGAAGCGATCAAGGCGGTCAGCGGTTCCTGAGGCCTTGTCGGCGCTCCAGATGCCATTAGCTTGGTGTGAACTGGAGCGTCGATGGAGGTGACACGCATGAGCGCGGATGACGACGAGAAGGCCCGCAAGCGGAGGGCCGAAGAGTTGCGTTCGACGATCCGCGACGCGGAATCGGGCGCGAAGCCCGGCCGCGCGCCGACGCCTCGTGAGATCACCGATGAAGCGGCGCGCAAGGCGCGCGACGAAGCCAACAAGATCTCGCCGGAAAAGGATCGTTCCAACGGTTAGGGCGTGATTCCCACCGCGACGGCTACGTTGTTCACCCTCCCGCTCCTGGGAGGGTGAACCGCGGGCTCGCTCACCCCCCACGCGACTCCACCACCTTGCGGCAGCTGTCCGAAAGCTTGGCCTTGTTCTCGCGCAGGCAGGCGTTCATCTGCGGCGGCTTGCCGATGTGCTCGGCGCAGAATTTGCTGGCGTCGCCGCGGCAGGCCATCTGCTCCTGCGGCGTAGGGCCGGATTGCGCCGTGGCGGGCAGGGCGGCGGCGAGCAGCAGCGCGGCAAGAACTGAAGTCTTCATAAAGCACCTCTTTGGAATTGTGATGGATCCCGCTCGGGATCGGGCGCGCCGGACCATCTCGCGGAGATCCATGGCCGGTCCATGCCATGTTCATGGCATCGGCTCGGTGGCTCGGACGCCGCACCCCCATCTTCATGGCATGTCTTGGCGCGGTGTCTTTTGCCATTGAGGCTGCACGTCGGCTGCGAGACCCGGTGATTGCATCGGGCGCCGAACGGGAAGCAGGAGAGCAAGATGTCGAAAACAATGGGAGCGCTGAGCGCCGGGCTGACGATGATGATGCTGGCGGGCGCGGCAATGGTGTCGCTAGGCACGAGCCCGGCGCAGGCGGTGGTCTATTGCAAGACGGTCGGCGTGCCCAAGGGCTGCGTGGTGCGGCCGACCGCGGCGGTGGTGGTTGGAGCACCCGTTGCGGCTGCGGCCGTGGCAACGCCCGGCGTGGGCGCGCCCGGCGTCGGCATCCGCGCCGGCACGCCGATGAATCGCGGCGGCCCGGTCAATCGCGTCGGCGTGCGCTGACGGTCTCGTTCCATTGAGTTGATCGCATTCTTTCGGGCCAAGGGGGCCTGCGAACGAACCCCCCGTCCTTCGCAAGGCCAACATCCCGGCCCGATCCCTCTCCCCGCACGTCCCATGCGCCCGGGGAGGGGGCTTTTCAGCCCGTGGCCGCGTCGCTGTCGGGAAAGACCTGCGGCAATTGCAGCCGCACTCGCGTGCCGGAAGCATCCGAGCTCAGATCGAGCACGGCGCCGCAGCGCACGGCGCGGTTTCGCATGTTGCACAGGCCGCGCGCGGTCTGGCTCGCGCCTGCGGCTTGGCCATCGCCGCGAAGCGCAAAGCCGTGACCGTCGTCGGCGACGCTGATCACGCCGTACGGTCCCTGGCCGTCATCGCGCGTCTCGATGGCAACCGCGATGTGGCGCGCGGCGGCGTGCTTGACCGCATTGGTCACCGCCTCGTCCAGGATGCGCACGATCTGGATAATATGCCAGGGCCTGAGCTCGGGGTGCAGCGGCAGGCCCTGTGGCGTCGCCACGCGCCAGTCGAGCGCGATGTCATGCGGCCGCAACTGCATCGCGGCGCGCTCGCGCCAGGAGCCGAGCGCGAGCATGAGGTCGCCGCCGATGTCCTCCATGGAATCGATGACAAGGCGCAGATCCTTCAGCGCGGCGCGCGCCGCATCGGTGATGGTCGCGCCCTCCTGCCCGCGCTCGGAGAGCGCGACGATGCTGATCAGCTGGCCGCCGAGGCCGTCATGCAGGTCGCGCATCAGCCGCGTGCGCTCGTTGGCGAGGGCTGCGGCCCGCGCGCGTGCCTCCTCGCGGACAAAGCTCGCCTTCAACCGCTCCTCGGCCTCGCGCACGCGGGCGACGAGCTGGCCGGCAAAGCTGTCGACCTGGTTCAGCGCGCGGGCGAAGCGCCAGGTCAGCCCGGCGCCGATCGCGACCAGCATCGCCGAATAGGACAGGCGGGAGACGAAGGTGCGTTCATTGGTCACGATCTCGAATACCGACAGCATGTCGTGGACCCAGCAGGTGAGCACGATTGTCACGGCGCAGCCGATCGTGAAGCTCGCGGCATCCTGCCGCCGCACCAATGCGGCCGCGGTGACGTAGGCCATCAGGAACAGGCTGATCCCGACAGTGGGGATACCGAGCAACAGGAATAGGATACGCGGTAGCGGCGGACCAGCGATCAGGCCGATCACGAACACGACCAGCCCCGGCACGAACAGCAGCATGCCGTAGCGAGGCCAACGCCAGCCAAAGAACAACACGCCGAAGACGACGATCAGTGCGCTTTCGATCGGCGCCGAGGCGAGCAGCACCCCGGCGAGCCGCGACACGGTGGTCGGCGGCACCGGCGGCGGCATGAATGCCTGGATCACGCCCAGCACCATCGCGGCCGCCAACACGCCATAGACCGGCTCGCGCCGCCGCATCAGCCACATGATCGCAAGGATGACGGCGAGGATCGATTGCCAGGCCGAGAACGCCACCGGCAATGTGACGAACAGCAGCGTGCGGGTCTCGAAGGCTGGACGCAGGGCCGCGTCCGGCCCGACATAGACGGTGTCGAGAAAGCCCTTCAGCGGCCCCCACACGAACAACCGCACCGTGATCGCGTTGCTGCCGTCATACAGCAGCGAGGAGGGGATGGCAGCGATCTGCGGTGTGTTGCGGTCCGGCCGGTTGGCGTTGGCATCGCGGCGGGAGTCGAGCACGACAACGCCGTTGACGGCGACCTCCACGGCGTTGCTGAAGCGCGGCAAGAACACGGACCATCCGGCATCGCCGCTTTTGAAGGTGAAGGTACCGGTGTAGAGCGGAGGATCTGCAAGCGAATAGCGCGATGACGTGAAATGCGGCAGCGTAACGGGGCGTGTTATGCCGTCCTCACTCAGTGAAAATCCGCTCAGCGCGAAATCTTCGGGGTCGCTAGGCTGGAGTAACCGTAGCCCGAGGAAGGTCGCGATCACGATCAACGCCTGAAGCAGCAGATAAGGCACGAGGCGTGACATGAGCTGCCGGCGCCTGGTGTGCGTGGGTGCCTTCGCGGCAATCTCGCTCACAGCTTGATCAGGCCCTGCTGCACCGCCTCGAACACGGCTTCGCTCCGCGTGTGCACCTCGAGCTTGCGATAGATGTTCTTGATGTGGCCGGGCACGGTCTGCCTGGACAGGCCGAGATGGCTCGCGATCTCGGCGTAGCTGAAGCCTTTGGCGATGCCCCAGAGAATGTCGATCTCGCGCGGCGTGAGCTTTGCGGTGTTGAGCGCGGGCCCGGGCGGCGGCTCCGCCGAGTTCTGCGTTCGCCGCACGATGAAGCGCGCGATCGAGGCCGAGATCGGCGAATGCCCGGCGACGAGATCGCGCACCGTGGTGGCGATGTCGGTCGGGAAGGCGTCCTTGAGCAGATAGCCGGTGGCGCCGACGGTGATGGCGGAGATCACGCTTTCCTCGTCGCCCAGCGCGGAGATCACCATGATCTCGGTGTCCGGAAAGCGCCGTCTTGTCTCGCGGATCAGCTCGACGCCATGGCCGTCGGGCAGCCGCAAATCAGTCAGCAGCACGCGCGGCGCGCTAGCGGCAAGCGCACTGCGGGCCTCACCGAGCGAGCCGGCCGTGCGCACCTCGTAAGCAGCCTTCACCAGCGCGTCCTGAAGACGCCAGCAGGTCGGTGCGTCGTCCTCGACGAGGAGGATGGTGATGGTTTCACCGGTCTCGCCCTGGTCCGTCATGGTCGTGGTCCCGGCCGCGTGTCCCCCGCGGCGCGCGCGGCAAGCTTAGCCGCGGCGCTGCGGGCGCGACACCCATAATCATGGGGGCGGGGGCGCTGGCAACCGTTGGAGCCGGATCGTCGCCGTTCCGCTGTTGTTTTTATAGAACTGGACGCGCCGGCCCTGGACCGGCACCAGCCAGCGCGGCGCGAGCCGCGTGGAGATGAACCGCGGGAAGAGCTGGACGGCGTCGTTGACGTAGAAGAACAGCTCGCCGGCCTCGGGGGCCTCGAATTCCGCGACGAACAGCTCGGACAAGCCCTGCTTGCGCCAGAGCGCGCGCGCCGCCGGCAGCGCCGCGGCCGGGATCGGCTCGAAATCCCCGAACGGCTTCCAGACGCGATTCAATTCGCTGCCTTGTGTCTTGAACTCCGGGGAGTCCTCGACATGGATCGGGTAGTTGTCCTTGCTCTCGTCCTCATAGGCCGGCACCGTCGAATTGACCCGCCGCGGCAGCTCGTTTGCCGGCAGTCCGTTGATGGGCTGCAGCGGCAGATCGTAGGATCCGCGCGCGCCCACCCGCACGACCGGCTGGAACCAGTCGGCGCCCTGCAGCCGCAGGATCGGGACGGCGAGTCGATGGGTCGGATCCGGCGGCGTCTTGAAGCCGTTCAGGCCGGTCATGATGGTGCGGTCGAACCACGGATCGGCCATCTCGATCCAGACGCGGTATTTGCGGCCCTTCTCCACCGCGAGGCGGCTTGGCCAGCAGAAATCGCTGACGTCGAACAATTCGCCCTCGCGCGCCGTCACCGGCGTGTCACCGACGGCATGCGTCGATGCGCTGCTCTTGCAGAAGTCGCCGACGCCCGCGCGCCAGTCGAGATAGCCGCGCGACAGCAACAGCAGTCCCGAGCCGAAAATGGCGATGAGGAAGGCCGCCGGCATCAGGACGTTGGTGAAGGCCATGCGCACCGGCCAGGCATGCAGTCGCATCCAGCGGCCGATCGCGAGCAACCAGCCGGATTTGCTGACCCGGCTTCGCGATGCCATCCGGTCGGGCCGGTACCAGGCGAGGCGTGCGCGTTCCTGAATGCTGTCGCGCAGCGCCGCATTCCTGTTCCACGCGATCAAGATGATGATGACGAGGACCGTGGTGACGAAGGGATAATAGAGCGCGATCGCAAGCCATGGTGCCGCGTAGGACGGCAACACGCTCGCGAGCAGATCGGCGAACGGCTTGACGACCGTGCTAGTGCCGTTGTCGATCGCCGTGATCCATTTGAGCAGGGTGGTATCCTCAAGCCCGTGCTGCTTGGACGAGCCGACGACCGAGCGCGCGATCCAGGGCCATGCGGCGAAGATGATGAGCGCGATCAGCAGCGAGAAATAGGCGAAGCGGCGCCACCACACGGTGTCGAGGACCTGCCGCGCCATCTCGGGATTCGGCGGGCTCATCGCCATGAAGGCGTCGGCTTCGGCCGCCTTGTGACCATCGCCTTCCCGCTTCGCGTAGGCGGACCTCATGGCCTTGCGCGTTTCGTCCCGCGTCAGCGGCAGCACGTCTCCGTTCGGCAGCAGCACCTTGGCATTTGCCGGAAGCATCAGCGGCGCGTAATTGTCGCATCCGTGCAGCATGCGCTCGACTACGCCGAAGTGCACCACCGGCGGTCCGCCATCTTCCACGCGGTCGTGGATCGGCCGCGGGCCGTAGCGGTACAGCACGCCGGCGCCGCTGCGCGAATCGTGCATCGGTCCGATCGCCGACTGGTACTCGCGGAAGCGCGCGATCGTTCCGCCCTGGAAGCGGAGCTGGTTGCCGAACTGCTCGGCCATCCACACCAACGGCACGAAGGACAGCGTGGATTCCGGATAGCCGCCTCCGATGTCGGAATGGGAGCCCGCGAACCAGACCTCCTTGACGATCTGCTCCTCGGCAAGCCCGGCCTGGTCGATGCGCAACGGATGGAAGGTGGTGCGTTCGTCATCGAGCGCGAGCGCATGACAGGCGTGCTTCACCTTGTCGGAGAGCCGGTAGTTTCGAAACGAGATCGGCCAGATCGCCCAGTCGATCGCGACACGGAGCTCCTCGATCGGTACGCCGAATGCCTCGACCGTGTCGAACAGTCCGAGGAATTCGATCTTGACCTCCTTGCGGCCGTCCATGGCCTCGCGGACGCCGGCATAAGAGCGATGCCGGAAAACGAGATCGTAGAGATAGATCAGCACGTCGCGGATCCAGCGTACGACCCAGATCGTCGGCAGGCTGCGATAGCCGACCGATTGCTTGCGATACTCTCGCCAGGCGGCCGTCGTGTTGCGCTGCATCTCCGCATGCGACACGGCGATCTTGTCGATCACCGCCGGCACCAGCCCCTGGCTCGCGATCAGCGCTGCCAGCGTTCGCGCCGTGAAGGCGCCGCGGCTGAAGCCGAAGATGTAGATTTCGTCGCCCTCGCGCCAGTTCCAGCACAGGAAGCGATAGAGCTTGCGGACGTTGGCGGGCACGCCGATGCCGGTGGCGCCATCGAGCGCGGCGAGCGGCGCCCAGCCGGCGGTGCCGACGCCTTTGATGTAGTAGGCGATCTGATCGGGCTTGGTGTGATCGAGCGCCTCGTAGAGACGCCAGACACTGGATTCCTGGGTGGTGAAGGCGTTGCCGGTGCCGTCGGCGAACAGCACCAGCTTGCGCGGCGGGCGTGCCTCTGGTGCATTCCCTGCGGCATCTGGATGATCGTGCGTATGGTCCGGCTTGGCAGGACCGCCATGCAGCGCCGCCTCCTGGTGCGTCATGGACTCCTCCGAAAATTCAGTTGGGGATGCCTTAAGCCCCGCTCGGGCGGCATCCTTCAAATAGTGGTTGCATCAAGAAGTATTGGATGTATTTCGCCCACAATCGCGCTGAGGTAGCAAGCAGGATTGCGCCGTCCTGCTCCGGCTGTCTATGATCTCCGCCACAATCGGCAAAAGAAATGCCCGGAGCAGGCTCCGGGCATGACTCCTGTCTGCGAAGCGGCCGCTATTGCGAAGCGGCCGTGTGGCCGGCTCTTATTTGCCGTTGCCGCGGCAGCCACCGCCGGGGCCGATATGGTAGCCGCGCGGGCAGGCATGCGCGGCGGGGTTGGCGAAGTTTCGCAAGCAGCCGCCATAGGGCCCGCGGTGCCAGCCGGCGCCGCAGCCGCCCGCGACCGCGACGACATCGTCAACGCCCTGGGCGCCAAACGGCGCCAGCGGCATGGCCTGGGCCGAGCTGACGATTGCGCCGAGCGCGAGCGCCGCGGCAAACACGGTTCGTATCATGCGTCTTGCTCCCTGATGTCTGGGTGTCAGTGGGTGGCTGCGAAAGCGATGCCGGCGCGCACTTCGGTGATCGCCTGGTCGATCAGCCCCAGTGCCCGTTCGCGATGGCCGCCCTTGTTGGGCTCGGCCTTGACGAGCTCGGCGCGGGCCGATTGCAGGATCGCCACCGCCTCGTCCATGTGCGGTTGCGCGCCGAGCGCGTAGCCGATGCAGAGGCTGGTCGCGATGGCGCCGCCGAGCACGAGGCTGCGGGGTAGAGAGGTTCGCATGTCGTTGTCTCCTCCAGCGGGCGTCAGGCTGGGGCCGCCCGGTTGCCCGGACGCGATTCGCGTGTGGCGGGATGTCGCATCCGCAGCCTGAATAGGACGGGGCCCGGCGGGCCGTCTTGGACTGTCCGGCGCTAGATGCGCCGCGGCTTGGACTGACCGGCGCAGCTTGAATCAGATGGCCGTACTGGTAGCCTGTGACCATCGACCTTCAGCGCGGGTTCATCCCCGGCTGGCAAGGTTCAATCGTTTTCTGCGCGATTTTTTTTTCGAAGAAGCCTTTTTCGGAAGTCCTTACCGATGTCCGTCATCAGGAAGTCGCTCTCGACCGAGATGCTGCCGCAGGGTCTGTCCGACCGGCAGCGCTTCATCCGTTTCGCCGAGCTGTTCGAGCATTTTTCCAACACCGGCGAGCTCGATCCGGCCTCCGACGTGCCGTTTCGCGCCACGATGAACTCGATCCATATCGGCACCACCATGCTCGGCCGCTGCGACGGCAGTTTCGTCACGGTGCGACGGGAGAAGCGCCAGGTGATCGAGACCGGCGATGACCGCTTTTGCCTCGTACGCAACACCGGCGACCGTTCCTCGCAGGTGGTTCATCGCGGCCGCGAATTCACCATGCGCCCTGGATCGATGGTGCTGCTCAAGCTCGACGAGCCGTTCTTCGCCGCCGATGGCGCGAGCCAGAAGCGTTTCACCAACGTGCATCTGCCGGTGGATTCACTCCGCGCGATGGTCGCTGATATCGACGACCTCGTCGGCTCTGAGCTCGAGCCCGGCGGCGCGCTGTCGCTGGTGATGGATTACAGCGATCTGCTGCTTCGTCATCCCGCGGCCGCCGACGAGGCCGGCATGGCGATCGCGTCCCATCTGCTCGATCTCGCCGCGATTGGCTTGGGCGCCCGCAGCGACGTTGCGGCCGCGGCACGGCGCCGGGGCCTGCGCGCGGTGCGGCTGAAAACCGTGCTGTCGGCCCTCGAGGCGCGCTTCCACGAGCCGGATTTTTCCGCACAAAAGCTCGCCGGTGCGGCCGGTCTTTCCGAGCGCTATGTCAACGAGCTCTTGTTCGAGGCAGGCGCGAGCTTCACCACCCGCCTGACCGAATTGCGCCTGCGCAAGGCGGCCGACCTGCTGACCCATCGCGAAGGCCGCATCAGCGACATCGCCTTCGCCTGCGGCTTCAACGATCTCTCTTACTTCAACCGCTGCTTTCGCCGCAGGTTCGGCCTGACGCCGACCGCAGCGCGGGGCAGGTGAGGCGAGCCTAAAACGTCTCCACCGTCGGCGGCGGATATCGCTGCGCCAGCGTCGACAGCGGCAGGCGCCGTTCGTCCACTGGCAGCTCCAGCCAGGCCAGCACCAGTGGCCGCTTCCAGTCGCCGACGCCAAACTCCATATCGACCCATTTCTGTGGCTCGGGCCCGTCGAGGCCGCGGACCCAGACGAAGTAGCGGGGCAGGTCGTCGGCGTCGGTCGTGGGTCTCCTGGCCATCACTTGCTCGCTGCCTCGACACGCGTTGTCGTTGGGATATAGGTAGCGGCACGGCAAAGTCGAACGCGCGGCCCGCGGATTTTGCGAAACCACGGAGCGGCCGGACGCTTGGGTCCAGAGCACATGGACGAAACTGTGATCGATGCTTGGGATGATGCGTCGCAGGTGATGACGCGGCTGGCCGGCGCCTGGTCGTTCGACCGGGTCACCGAAGGTCAAGGGCGCATGAAGGGCCTCGCGACCTTCACGCCATTGGATGCGGAGCGCCTCGCTTATCGCGAGCAGGGACGCTTGACGCTCCAAAACGGCACCGAGCTTGAAGCGGAGCGCGAGTACGTGTTCCGCAAACACGAGGGCGGATTCGAGGTCTTCTTCGAGGAATCTCCGCCGCGGCTGTTTCACACGATCTCACTGTGCGCATCTGACGACGGCGCCTTGAACGGAAGCGCCGGCCATCTGTGCAATCTCGACCATTATCAGTCGAGTTACACTTTCCTCGCCGATGGTGGCTTTGTGATTCGCCACGTCGTGGCGGGTCCGCGCAAGGATTACACGATGATCACGACCTACAGGCGCATCTCGTTACGCTCGGATTAGATCGAACGGAGACAATGCCGCCGTTGATGGTGCACTCCGCCTGCAAGCGGCCCATGTCAAAATCGGATGCGGCGCTCCAGTTCGAGTTTGGCCTCCGTCAATGACTCTGTCACCAACTTTTCGATTTTCGTATCAAACCGAACGGCCGGAAGCGCTACGTTTATTGAACCAAGCGGCTCTCCGCCTTCGGACAAGATGGCCTTGGCCAATCCAACAATTCCGGGCGTGAATTCAAGCCGGCTGGTTCTTTAGCGTCCACGGCGTCGGATTATTGAGCCGCTGCAGATATTCGGGAGCGCCGAACGTCTGCAGGCTCTTCCCTTCGTAGAGGACCCAGCCACGCGGTGAAGGAGTATCTGGCGCACTACGGGCGTTCGGCTGCTCAAGCTCTTTCGGCAGCATGGTGGTGGCCGTGCGCTCAGTCTCCGTGGGGGGCAGCGGTTCCGTCCGAGCATTAAAGCATCGGCTCGAATTGGCAGTGCACAAGCATCTCGGAAACCGATGCGTTGTTCGGCAGCATGAGCGCGGTCTCCGCCAGCCGCGCGATGTCGCCCGGTTGGCTCATCTCATGGCGAGGAATCTCGTCGTCGTTCAGCGTCATGTCGGTGGCAACATAGCCCGGGCAGATCACCGTCGCCCGAATACCTGCCGCGCGCCCCTCGCGGCGAATGCCGTGGGTGAGGGCGACCATTGCGAACTTGGTCATGGCGTAGCCGACATTGCTTCCGACGCGCTTTCCGGAAAGCGAACCGAGATTGATGACCCGCCCATGACCGCAGACGGCCAGATGGGGCAGGGTGGCTCTGACGAGGCGCAGTGGACCCTTGACGTTCACGCGCCACATTTCGTCCAGTTCGGTCTCACCCTCGTCGGAGACGCGGACCTTCGGATTGATTCCGGCGGCGTTGACGATGGCATCGACGCCGCCCCACCGTGCGACCGTCGCGTTGACCCACGCGAGCGGGCTCTCCTCGGCGTCGTAGCGATGCGTCATCAGTCTCTCGCTCTCCGCGAGCCGGCTCGGATCGCGAAGCCCCGCCGATACGCGGAAGCCCGATGACAGGAGCCGGTCGGCGACCGCGCGTCCAATGCCGCGGGAAGCCCCAGTGACCATGACGATCCGATTGCCGACTTCCAACATCCGGGTCCGTCTCCTACGGGTGAGCCAAGAGTATCGCGAAATGTAAGGGGACAGGCGTGATGGCGAGTAAGAGAAATTCACTCTGCCGGCATTGGGCGTGCTTATGGCTCGCGAGCCGACGACTTCGGCCGGGATATTGGATGCCCTTATGAGGGCAGAGCAAATCCGCTCTATGCGTGCGTGGGCCCATGCACTTAATTTTCCGCCGCTCTGCATGACCGCGAAAGAGCCCTGCGGATGGGATTTTCGGACTATCGAACGGCGTTGGTGACGGGCGCATCCTCGGGTATCGGGGCTGCGACGGTTCGGCGCCTCCGCACCGGGGGGCTCGAGGTTCACGCGCTGGGGCGCGACGTCCGCCGGCTTGCAAGCCTGTCGGCCGAGACCGGATGCCACGCATGCGCCGTCGATGTGAACGATCTCGACGCGTTGACGCGGCTTGCGAGCTCGGCCGAGTTCGACGTTCTCGTCAACAATGCCGGCCAGTCGCGGCGCGGCAGCATCCTGGATCTTGCACCTGATGATGTCGACACGCTGGTCGACGTCAATCTGCGCGCGGTCCTGCACCTGACGCGGCTGATCGTGCCAGGCATGGCGAGGCGCAACCGCGGCCACGTGGTCAACGTCTCGTCGATCGCCGGCCATTATGCCTTCGGCGAGAACGCGACGACATTCAATTCATCCGTGGCCTATCACGCGACGAAGGCGGGCATTCATTCGCTGTCGCACCAGCTGCGCGTCGATCTCTACGGGATCTGCATTCGCGTCACCGAAGTCTCGCCAGGACGCGTGGCAACGAGCATCTTCCAACACCAGAATTCCGCCGACAATCCGGATGCCCGTTTCGTCGGCGCGTTCGAGACGCTCCAGTCCGAAGACGTTGCGGATGCCATTGCGTTCGCGGTGGGGTCGCCGGCACGGATGAACGTCGCGACGATCGAGGTCGTCCCCACGTTCCAGGTTGTCGGCGAACTGCGATTTGCGAGCCGATCCGAGGCCGCACGTTTGAAAGACATGAGAAGTGGAGCCGACGATGCCTGAACTTGCGAACCGCCTGAAGACCGTGAAGGTGTCGGCCTCGGCGGCGATGACGGACAAGGCGCGCGAGCTCCGCGCCGCGGGCGTCAAGATTGTCGGCCTGTCGTCCGGCGAGCCCGACTTTCCGACGCCGCCGCATGCGATCGAGGCCGCGCATCGGGCGGCGCTGGCGGGCGATACCAAATATCCCGCGCAGCCGGGGACCGTCGCGCTGCGGACCGCTGTTCAGCGCAAGTTCAAGCGCGAGAACAATCTAGACTACGCCCTCGACGAGATCCTGATTGCCAATGGCGGCAAGCAGATCATCTTCAACGCGCTGTTTGCGACCTGCAACCCAGGCGACGAGGCCGTCATTCCTGCACCGGGCTGGATCACCTATGCCGACATCGTGCTCCTGGCGGAAGCGAAGCCCGTCGCCGTGCCGTGCCCGGAGAACAATCAGTTCAAGCTGCGCCCGGCGGATCTGGACACGGCAATCACGCCCCGGACCAAGTGGCTGATCCTTAATTTTCCCAACAATCCGACCGGCGCGGCATGTACCCGCGACGAGATGCGCGCGATCGCCGACGTCATGCTGAAGCACCCCGACGTCTGGATTCTCACCGACGACATCTATGAACATCTTACCTATGACGGTTTCGAGTTCTGCACCATCGCGGAGGTCGAGCCGAAGCTGAGGAATCGCGTCGTGACCGTGAACGGCGCGTCCAAGGCCTACGCCATGACGGGCTGGCGGGTCGGCTATTGCGGCGGTCCCAAAGACCTGATTGCGGCGATGAACAATGTCCACGGTCAGGCGACCGGCGGAATCTGCACGGTGAGCCAGGCAGCGGCCGTCGCGGTCCTGGACGGACCGCAGGACTACCTGAAGGAGCGCGCTGACATCTATCGCGACCGGCGCGATCTGGTGGTCAAGCTCCTCAATCAGATTCCCGGGATTACCTGCCACAAGCCTGAGGGAGCCTTCTACGTGTTTCCCAACATCGCCGGTTGCATCGGTAAGACCACGAAGGGCGGGCGCCGGCTGGAGACCGATGCCGACTTCATTTCGGCTCTCCTGGAGGAGCAGCATGTCGCGGCGGTGCCCGGGGGCGCGTATGGCATGAGTCCGTATTTCCGCATTTCTTATGCGACCGATACCGAATCGCTGAAGGAGGGCTGCCGGCGTATCGCGAGCTTCTGCGAAGGCCTGCGCTGACCGGGCGTCGATATGTCAGGGGGCTTGGCCCTCAGTGGAGAACGAAAGATGCATCCAGCGGCATTCGTCGACCAAGATCGGAGCAGTATGCCGAACCAACTGTCATAATCCTTCTTAATGCCCCTAAACGAAGATGTTCTTGGTCCTGTAGGTTATCGACGCATAAGCTTTGTGCAAAGAGGGGTATTGCCTTGGTATCGCGCAGTCGAGGACGGCCAGCGATGACCACCAGCGACGATGCTGTGGCGGTCTTGGGTGTTCAAGCTCCACCGGCAACCCGGTGGACGTCGAGGTGGCGTCTGGCTCTGCCGGTCGGGCTTCTCGCCGTCCCGATGCTGGCATTCCTGACTTACTTCTTCTTCTATCCGGCACTGGGGCTGCTGTTCTCGAGCATCCAGACACAGGACAGCCGCGGCATCATCGGCCGTCCGTTCACTCTTGCGCACTACGCCCGTCTGATCAACGTCGAGCTCTACGCACGCGTGCTCTGGACGACGCTGCGGATCAGCATCATCACCTCCGCGCTCGCGACGTTGCTCGCCTATCCGGTTGCACTGGTGATGGTCAAAAGCCGTCCGATGGTCACGCGCATCATCACCTTGATCGTCATCGCGCCCCTGATCGTCAGCGTGGTCGTCCGTGGGTACGGCTGGCAGCTCGTGCTGCAGAACGGTCCGAAGGGAATGCTGAACTGGATCCTGATGACGCTGCATATCGTCGATGCCCCGATATCGGTCCTCTACACCGAAGTAGCCGTCGTCATCGGGTCGCTGCACGTGTTCTTCCCAATGATGGTTCTGCCGCTGGCCTCGGCGCTCGGCAAGATCGATCCCAACCTCGAAGATGCAGCCCGGATGTTAGGCGCGCCATGGTGGAAGGTGTTCCTCCGCGTGACGCTGCCGTTGAGCATGCCCGGCTTCGTGGCGGGATTTACCCTGGTATTCTCCCTCACCGCCGGCTCCTTCGTCATTCCTGCGATCCTGGGCGGCGCCTCGGCGATCATGCTCGGCAATCTGATCGAGCAGCAGATCTTCGTCGTCTACGACTGGCCGTTCGGCGCCGCGATTGCCGCCGTTCTCGTCGGCCTGGTCCTGGCGGTGAACGGCGTCTCGATGTGGCTTCTGGAAGGACGGCGTCTCAGGAGGCCCGAATGATGGACGAGCGATTTTCCGGCTTCGGTGCCTTCATCCTCTACACCATCACCGCCGGCATGATGCTGTTCATCCTGGCGCCGCTGCTCCTCGTCATGGCGGTGTCGGTCTCCGATTCCTATTTTGTGACGTTCCCGCCGCAGGGCTTCACGCTGAAATGGTATGCCAAGGTTCTCCAGGACCGCGATTTCCTCGAGGCGATGAGGCTGAGCATCCTGCTCGCGCTTGGCACGACGGTGGGCTCGCTCCTGTTCGGCGTGCCCGCGGCCTTTGCGCTGGTCCGTGGCAACTTCTTCGGCCTGGCCGCGATCAAGGGGTTCTTGCTGTCGCCGCTGATTTTCCCGGCGCTGGTCACGGGCCTGGCGCTGCTTCAGGTCCTGACCAAGCTCGGCTCGCAGGATGCCCGGCTCAACCTTCTGATCGGGCACGTGGTCGTGACGTCGCCCTATGTCATCCGCACGGTCGTCACCAGCCTTCAGATGGTGGATGAGAACCTGGAGGATGCCGCGCGCACGCTTGGGGCCAACCGGCTGACGACCTTCTGGCGGGTGACGTTGCCGCAGATCGCCTCCGGCGTCGCCGCCGGCGGACTGTTCGCCTTCATGGTGTCCTTTGACAATTATCCGGTCACGATGTGGCTGGCGAACTCGGAATACTCGCCCGTGCCGCTCGTTCTGATGCGGCAACTGGTCAACGTCTTTGATCCTTCCGTGCCTGCGATGTCGACGATCATCATTCTGATGGCGATGGTCGGCGTGCTGCTGCTGGAGAAACTGGTCGGCCTTCGCCGCGCGCTGGCTGCCTGATGTGCATTGGTAGATGGAGATTGGACCCATGAAGCTGACACGTAGGACTCTCATTAAAGCCGGTGCATCCGCGGTTGCTTTCCCGACGATCATCAGTCGGTCCTGGGCGCAGGACGCCAAGCAGCTGCATGTCGGCGTCTACAACTCCGCGCTGGGCAAGCTGATCCAGAAGGAGGTCATTCCCAAGTTCGAGGCCGAGTTCAAGTGCCGCGTCTTCACGATCGAAGGCGCGACGCTATCGAACATCGCCGCCCTCCGCGCCACCCGCGATACGCCGCGCTTCAGTATGATGATGATGGACGATGTCGGCATCCCCCAGGCCAAGCAGGAAGGGCTGATCGACAAGCTCGACGCGAGCAAGATCCCGAATCTTGCGAAGGTCTATCCGCGCTATCTGTTCGAGGAGGATTATGGCGTCGGCTTCTCGATCTCGAGCGCGGCCATGTTCATCAATCCCCAAGTGACGAAGCCGCTCGAGAGCTACGAGCAGATATTCGAACCCAAGTATCGCAAGCAGATCCTGCTGAACACGCCCAAGAATACCCAGAGCGTGCTGATGCTCATCGTGGCGACGGCGCTCACGACGGGCAAGCCGCTGAAGGAAGCGCAATACCTGGTCGATAGCGGCTGGGACAAGCTCGCGACCCTCAAGCCCAACGTTCTGACGATCTACGACAGCGAGGCGCAGGTACTCCAGGTGGCCCAGGGTCAGGCGACGATTGGCGGCATCGAATATTCGAAGGCGATCTATCCGCACACGGCCAAGGGCATGCCGCTCGACATGACGTTCCCCAAGGAAGGCGCGTTCACCGGCATCAACAGCATGACGCTGGTCAAGAATGCGCCTGAACCGGAGCTTGCCTGTGCACTGATCAACCGCATTCTGGAGCCCTCGGTCGCCAAGATGTTGTCCGATCAGACCCTCAGCGCGCCCTCGGTGGGCGGCATCGACTTCAAGCCGGAGACGGCCAAGTTCCTGGCCTATCCCGACACCAAGGCCACTGATCTCGGGCTGTTTACGCCGGACTGGAAGTTCATCGTTCCGCGCCGCGGTCCCTGGCTGGAGCGCTATAATCAGGTATTCACCAGCTAGGGCAGGCTGCCATGAAGTCTTCCGAAGTCAGGCTTGACCGCCTCAGCAAGGAATACAACCGCACCGTCGCGGTCGATGACGTCTCGCTGATGATCGAGCCGGGCCACATGGTGGCGTTGCTTGGTCCGAGCGGATGCGGCAAGACGACCTGCCTGCGCATGATCGCGGGGCTGATCCGCCCGACATCCGGTGACGTGTTCGTCAACGACAACAGGATGACCGGCGTTCCCGTGCATCGCCGCAACGTCGGGATGTTGTTCCAGAACTACGCGTTGTTTCCTCACCTGACCGTCGAGGAAAACATTGCATTCGGCCTCGAGATGCGCGGGATATCCAAGGCCGATGCTGCAAGGAAGGTGGGCGAGGCGCTCAATCTCGTCCAACTCTCCAGCTTCGGCAAGCGCTATCCGGCGCAGCTGTCCGGCGGCCAGCAGCAGCGCGTCGCACTGGGGCGCGCCCTGGTGATCGAGCCGGCCATGCTGCTGCTCGACGAGCCGCTCGGG
The DNA here is from genome assembly GCF_040548225.1 of Bradyrhizobium sp. S3.12.5. Lineage (NCBI taxonomy): Bacteria > Pseudomonadati > Pseudomonadota > Alphaproteobacteria > Hyphomicrobiales > Nitrobacteraceae > Bradyrhizobium > Bradyrhizobium sp. S3.12.5. The sequence continues at coordinate 104,871 of NZ_JBEPRF010000013.1, read as the reverse complement.
GCGCTCGACAAGGGGCTGCGCGAGAGCATGCAGGTCGAGCTGCGGGCCCTTCAGCGCCGGCTCGGTCTGACCACCGTCATGGTGACCCACGACCAGGACGAAGCCCTGACGATGGCCGACAAGATCGTGGTGATGCGCGATGGCAGGCTCGAGCAGGTCGGCTCGGCGACCGAGATCTATCAGCGCCCGACCTCGAAATTCGTCGCGCAGTTCATCGGCGCGTCAAATCTGTTTGAGGGCTCCATCGAGCAGCGAAACGGGAACGGAGCGCTCATTCGTGTCTCCCCCGAACTGAGCCTTGAGGTCCATGAAATACCGCAATCGGCCAGCGACGTGATGGTCTCGATCAGGCCTGAGGCAATCGTCGTCGAGAGAGCTGGCCTGACCCCGGCGGCACAACGCGCCAACAGCGTGATGGCGCGTGTCGACCAGGCCATCTATCGCGGATTCGTCAGTCACTACTACCTCAAGACGCCGAGCGGCGGGCAGATCATCGTGTTCGAGCAGAATCAATCGCAGCAAGCGGGACTTCGATACGCCGTGGGCGAGCAGGTTGTCGCGCGGTGGGAGTCGCCCAGCAATCACGTCATCGTGCGTCACTGAAGCTCGGGACGAGTGCGGCGTCTCGCGGGCAATCGACATCTCTTATACCCGCAGACGAACACCGTCTTGGATCGGCTTTCGCTGCGTGGCTAGATTTGAGGTTGGCGGCGCCCACGAGCGTTGGACCAGCGAGGCCCTCTTGTCGATTAATCAGCCCAGCGCCCCCTTCGTCGGCACGATCGAGAAAAGCCCGAAGATCAGCCTGATCGGCACACTTGCGATGCTGGTCGAGGCGCCGGGTGATTTTGACCTGGTTCAGCAGGGACGCATCTGGGCCCTGGCGGATGCTGTTTCCGCCTGGCCCAACGTCCAGGAAGCCGTCATTGGCGTGACCAATGTGATGCTCGTATTCGAGCAGCCGCCTGCGGATATCGGCATGCTCAGCGCTTCGATCGCCGAACTGTGGCATCGTACGCCGAGCCGCAAGACCGGCGTCAAGGTGATCGAAATTCCTGTGGTCTATGGCGGGGAGCTCGGTTTCGATTTGCCGGCGGTCGCAAGCCGTTCCGGACTGTCCGAACGCGAGGTCATTAGGATCCACAGCGAAGGCGACTACACCGTCTGCGCGGTCGCGAGCTCGCCGGGGTTCGGCTACCTCCATGGCCTTGATCCGCGCATCCAAATGCCGCGCAAATCGGTGCCGTCACTCAGCATGCGCGCGGGCTCGGTGACCATCGGCGGGATGCAAACCGGCGTTGCGGTGCTGACAAGTCCGAATGGATGGAACGCCATCGGATGGGCCTCGGTCGCGATGTTCGACCCGCGGTCTGAACAGCCTTCGCTCATGCTTCCGGGCGACCGTGTCAGATTCAGGATCGATCGGATCGAGCTGTGATCGAGATACTGACCAGCCCCGCCTTCAACACCATCCAGGACCTCGGCCGCCACGGCGCGCGTCGTTTCGGCGTGAGCACGTCGGGCGCCATGGATCCCGTCGCGCTTGCCGCGGGAAATGCGCTGCTCGGCAATGATGACAATGCGGCCGGCATCGAGATCCAGACCTTTCCGTTCCGCCTGCGCTTCCAGACAGATGCCGCGTTTGCGCTCACCGGCGCAGATCACGCCTCGACATTGGCGGGATCAACCGTCCGGCCGTGGTGGTGCATGCGGGCGAAGGCGGGGGACGTTCTCGCGGTCACCGCGCCGCGGCGTGGCGCGCGGGTCTACGCAACGTTCGGCGGCGGCATCGATGTTCCGCGCGTGCTGGGCTCGCGCAGCACGCATCTGCGCGGCGGCTTCGGCGGGCTCGAGGGCCGTACCTTGCAGGCCGGCGACGCCGTGCCGATCGGGCGTTCGCCGCACAGGAGCGACGGCCGCTTCGATTTTGGAGTCGCGCCGCCGGATGTGGCGATCGCGGGCGCCGCTCCAGCGGATGACCGTGTGCTATTGATACGCGTCTTGCGGGCCGGCGAATATGACCTGTTTTCGGAGGCGATGCAGGCGGCGTTCTGGTCCACGAGATGGAAGATCAGTGCCCGCAGCGACCGCGGCGGCTACCGTCTCACCGGCGGCAAGCTGACATTGGACGCACCGGTCGAGATGCGCTCGCATGGCGTTGTGCCTGGCGTCGTGCAAGTGCCGCCGGCCGGCGAGCCGATCATCCAGATGAGCGACGCCAATACGGCCGGTGGCTATCCAAAGATGGCGGCCGTGATTGAGGCCGATCTCTGGCGCCTCGGCCAGGCGGCACCTGGATCGTTCATCGCCTTCTGCGAGGTCAGCTACCAGGACGCGGTCGCGGCCATGGCTCCCGTCAACGACTATCTCGCGAAGCTGCGAGCAACCGCGGATCTCTATCGAGAGCTTTAGAGCATGATCCGGAAAAGTGTGAAACGGTCTTCCGAAAAGATCATGCTCAAACAAAAGTAGACGTCAACAACAACAAGAGCAGGGTGCGAGCATGAAAATCGGCATCAATTCGGACATGGGCGAAGGTTTCGGCAATTATCGCATCTGCGACGACGAGGCGCTGATGGGCATCATCTCGTCCGCCAACGTTGCGTGCGGCTTCCACGCCGGCGATCCGATCATCATGGATCGCATGGTCCGCCTGGCGAAGCAGAAGGGGGTCGAGGTCGGTGCCCATCCGGGCCTGCCCGATCTGCTCGGGTTTGGCCGCCGCGTCATCCAGATGGATGCGGCTGAGCTGGAGAAGCACATGGTCTATCAGATCGGCGCCTTGCAGGCGATCGCAGCCAATGCCGGTCACCGCGTGACCCATGTCAGCTTCCATGCGGCGATGGGCAACATGGTCAATGCCGATCCTGATATGGCCGATGTCGTCGCCCGTGCGATTGCGACCATCAATCGCGATTTCATCGTGTTCTCGCAGCCGGACGCCGAGATCGTGCGCGCTGCGCGCAAGGTGGGGCTGCGCATCCTCACTCTGTTCCTGGCTGACCGCGCCTATGACGAGAACGGCCATCTGGTGTCCCGCAAGCTTCCCAACTCCGTCATCGCCTCGACTGATGCGGTGGCCGAGCGGGTCAAGCGTTTTCTTGATAGTGGCACCGTGCAGACGATTGAGGGCAAGTCGATCAAGGTCGAGGCGCGCTCGATCCTGATCCACAGCGACACGCCCGGATCGGTCAACCTCGCCGGCACGGTGCGCCGCGTGATCGAGCAGGGCGGCGGCGAAGTCGCGCCCGCAACTGTCCTGCTCAATTGATCGGGCTGCTCCCGGAGGGCGGGCGGATCCGCACAATCGGTGTGCCGTAGCCGACCGTTGCACCAGGCTCCGCGATCACGGCATCGACGGTGCCGGCGGCCGGTGCCACGATTGGCGCATACAACAAGCCGATCTTGACGAGGCCGACGATCGCGCCGGCCTGGATGTGCTGGCCCGGTGCGACGAACGGCTTGTCCCGCCAGGGATGGGTCGCGAGGAAATGCCCTGCGACGTCGGCCTTGGCGATGACGGAATGGTCAGCAGCCGGTGCGGCAGGCGTCGGTGACGCGGCCATTCGCGGGCCCGTATCGACGACGAGCTTCAGGGACTGGCCGGGCTCCTCGATCTCGATCGTGTCGACGCCGGACCTTTCGAGGATTTGCGCCAGCCGCGCGATATCGGTCAGCTTGATCGGCATGTTCTGATCTCCTCGATAAGACGCACATTGGTTCTGAGCCGCTCGATATACGCTGACATCTCGGCCTCGGCCGCCAGCGCTTCGGCATAGGCCGTCTGCTCGAACCGCAGCTTGCTTCCGAGCCGCGCCTGCCCGACGCGCCACAAATCGGCGCGGATCACGGTCGCGATCTTCGGATAGCCGCCGGATGTCTGGGCGTCGCGCATCTGGATGATCGGCTGTCCGTTCGGCGGAATCTGGATGACGCCGGGGACGATGCCGTGCGAGCGTTTCTCGATCGGCACTCTCGGCTTCACGGCGGGGCCTTGCAGGCGGTAGCCATAGCGGTTGCTCTGGGGCGTGATCTTCCAGCTACTGGACCAGAACAGCGCCTGCGTGGCAGCGTCGAACCCGTCATATTCGCCGGCGATCACGACCCTCACGATGGTTTCGTCCGCGGCAGTGTTCGACCGCGCAAGTGTGATATCGGCCGGCTCGACTCCGAGCTCGCCGATGGTTGCGGCTGACGCGGTGCAGGGCAGGATATCCCCGGGCTGGAGCGGACGTCCGTGAAGGCCGCCGAACTCCCCGCGAAACTGCGTGCTTCGCGAGCCCAGCACCATGGGCACGTCGATGCCGCCGCCGACGGTCAGATAAAGTCGTGCGCCGCGGGGCATCGCCTTGATGTCCAGAAGATCTCCGGCGCGGGCGTGCGACCGCCACCATGGCGGGATGACGCGTCCGTCGATTTCGGCCTCGACACCGGCGCCCGTGAGCGCAAAGGCCATGTCCCGGTCGAAACGGAGGCGGAACGGCATCATCGGGATTTCGATGCCGGCAGCGTTCTCGTCGTTGCCGAGCAGGATGTTGCCGGCGCGTAGCGCAACGTCGTCCATCGCGCCCGCCGTGCCGACCCCGAAGCGATACTGGTCGAAGCGGCCGAGATCCTGGACGCTGGCGGGACCTGTGACCGACAGGATCTCGATCAACGGATCACCTGCTTGATCTCGAAACGGATGGTGTCACCTGGTGCGAGCGCGGCCGGCGAAGGCCAGGACGGATCGAAGAACGTCCAGCTTGTATGCCCGATGGCGTGCCAGCCGCTCGGCCCGGGCGATGCGGAGACGCCGGTCTGCGATCCGCCAATGGAGACCGAACCGCCCGCGGAACGCTGTAGCGGTATCTGCCGCCGCGGCATGGTGATGCGCGGGTCCATGCCGCCGAGGTAACAATAGCCGGGATGGCTCCCGAGTGCGAACACCGTGTAGAGCGGTGCGGCATGGATCGACACCACGTCGTCCACGGACAGGCCGCAATGATCGGCGACGGACTGAAGCGATGATCCGACCTCGCCGCCATAGGTGACCGGCAACCGGATCTCGCGGCCGCCAATCGCGAGGCCTTCCGCTGCGTCCCAGCCGTCGTTGAGCGCGGCGATCAGCCCGTCCAGCTCGCGGGGCGGCGTTTCGAAGGTCAGCATCAAATTGGTGATGCCGGGGATGGCTTCGCGGATTCCTGGCCATCTCGAAGCGGCGGCGGCCAGCGCCCAGATGCGCCGCTGATGCGGCAGGTCGAACGCGCCAGGCGCCTCGAACAGGAGGGCTGATGTCCCGAGCAGGCTGATCCGCGGCCGGCCCGGCGTCGTCATCGCGAGGCCACCCGCGCATTCATCCAGTACTCGAGATGATGGATGTCATAGCCGCCACGGCAGAAGGTCGGGTCGGCGAGGATCGCCTGATGCAGCGGCACATTGGTTCGGATGCCTTCGGCGCGTAGTTCGGACAGGGCGACGCGCGCACGCGCCAGAGCTTCTTCGCGGGTGCCGCCATGGGCGATCAGCTTGCCGATCAGTGAATCATAGTAACGGGGAACGGTGGCGCCGGCTGTGATATGCGAATCGACGCGGATGCCGACGCCGCCCGGCATATCCCAGCGCGTCACCGTGCCGGGCGATGGCGCGAAGGTGGTGGGGTCTTCGGCATTGATGCGGAACTCGACCGCATGGCCGACGCGCGCGATCTCGCCTTGCGCGATGCCCAGCGGCTCGCCTTGCGCGATGCGGATCTGCTCCCTCACGATGTCGATTCCCGTCGTCATCTCGGTGACGGGATGCTCGACCTGGACGCGCGTGTTCATCTCGATGAAGAAGAACTGCCCGTCCTCGTAGAGGAATTCGAACGTGCCGGCGCCGCGATAGCCGATCCGCCGGCAGGCTTCGACGCAGCTTGCGCCCACCTGCTCGATCAGTGCGCGATCGATGCCGGGTGCGGGAGCCTCCTCGACGACCTTCTGGTTCCTGCGCTGAAGCGAGCAGTCGCGATCGCCGAGCCAGAGATGGTTGTCATGCTGGTCGCATAGCACCTGAATCTCGATATGGCGGGGCTTTTCGAGGAATTTCTCGATGTAGACCGCAGCGTTCGCAAAGGCCTTGCTGGCTTCCGCGCGGGTCAGCGCCAGCGCCTCGTCCAGCGCGGCTTCGTTGCGCACGATCCGCATGCCGCGCCCGCCGCCGCCACCGGCAGCCTTGATGATGACGGGATATCCGATGTCCCGCGCGATCGCGCGCACCTCGGCAGGATCATCCGGCAGGGCGCTGTCCGGCCCCGGTACGCAAGGCACGCCCGCCAGTCGCATCGCGCGCTTGGCCGCGACCTTATCGCCCATGGTCCGGATACAATCCGCGGGAGGGCCGATGAAGTTGAGACCGGCGTGCACGACCCGATCGGCGAACTCCGCGCTCTCCGAGAGAAACCCGTAACCCGGATGAATGGCCTGAGCGCCGCTGACCTCGGCCGCGAGCAGGATCGCCGCCACGTTGAGATAGGTGCTGCTCGCCGGTGCCGGCCCGATGCAGAGCGCCTGGTCGGCGAGCGCGACATAGCGCGCCTCGCTATCCGCCTCCGAGTGAATGACGACCGTCTTGAGACCCATCGCCCGACAGGCGCGCTGGATACGAAACGCGATCTCGCCGCGATTGGCGATCAGGACCTTGTTGAACATCAGGACGAACCCGTGGGACCGATCCGGAACAGGGCTTGCCCCGCTTCGATCTCGTCACCGTCCTCCGCGAGGATCGCAAGCACGACACCTGGTGCCTCGGCGGCGATGTCGATGAAGGTCTTCATCGCTTCGATGATGCAGATCTTCTGCCCAGCCTCGATCCGCGCGCCGACCTCGACCAGCGGCGGCTCGTCCGGAGCCGCAGCCCGGTAGAACACGCCGTGCATCGGCGCAGGCACGACAATGTCGGCGGTGGCCGAGGTAGGCACTTCGGGAGCAGGACTCCCCTGGCGATCGAGGAGGGGAGCCTCAACGCTGCCTCCGCTTGCTGGCTGCCTCGGAACCGGGGCCGCTCCGGCAGACGCTCGCTTGAGGATGCGGATACGGGTGCCGTCCTGCGTAAGGTCCAGCTCCGCGATGGAGGAGCGCGCAACCAGATCCACGAGTTGTTCGATTTTGGGAAGGTCCACGGTCACGCTCCGCGTTGACGGCAAGTCGAGTTCGGGGCGTTCATGCGTCACTCGGCCGGCGGCCGGCCCTTCTGTGCAAAATTGAGGCCGCCGACGACTTGCTGGGTCGGCAGCACTTCCATGAAGGCGACATTCATGCGCGCCGGCGACCCGACCGCGAATGCGATCGAATTGGCGATGTCCTCGGGCTGAAGTGCATCATAGTCGTCGAAGAAGCGGCGCTTGGCTTCGGCCAGATCGCCCAATAGTCGTCCGAACACTTCCGTCTCGACCCGGGCCGGCGATATCTCGGTGACGCGTACCCTGGTCCCGTAGAGATCGACACGCAACTGCTGCGACAGTGAGTGAATGCCCGCTTTGGTGGCGTGATACACGGTGTTTCCGCCGCCAAACGCGTAGTGGCCGGCGATGGAGGAGATATTGACGACGTGGCCTCGATCACGGTGCGCCATGCCCGGCACGATCAGTCGCGTCAGATGCAGAACCGCACGCAGATTGACGTCGATGAGCGCGTCGACGTCTTCAGGTGTCGTGTCCAGGATATTGCCGCGCCGGGACTGGCCGGCGTTGTTGACCAGGACGTCGAACTCGGCCGACTTCGCCAGTGCCGCAAGCGCGTCGAGGTTGCTGATGTCAACGGCGCAGGGGCGGCATCCGGTCTCCGCGGACAGGGCGCTCAGGCGGGTGGCATCGCGGGCCACGGCGTGAACTTCGAGCCCTTCCGCACGCAGGCGGCGAACCGTCGCAGCTCCTATTCCCGAGGATGCGCCCGTCACCAGGGCCGTTCGATAGTCCGAAAATCCCATCCGCGAGGGCTCCTCTGCTACCGTCCGACCCGCTGGTGGCGTCGGCTGCAACGCGAGCGGCGGACGAGATCAGCACTAGCTATAGGCCCCTCAAGTTCCCAGTGGTAAGAACAATTCCTTCTGATCCCATAGCTTCAGCCTATTGCTGCTGCATTGCTCCCTGACCGGATATCCGGAGACGCCCTATTGGATACGAAACGCTTGGAGGCCTTCATCAAGGTCGTGGATCTCGGCAGCATGACGAGCGCGGCGAAGGTGCTGAATGTCGCGCAGCCGGCCCTGAGCCAGCACATCGCGAGCCTGGAGGCGGACTTCAAGTGCAAGCTGCTCGACCGCAGCGCCCGCGGGGTCAAGCCCACCGAGGCCGGACGAATCCTCTATCGCTATGCCAAATCGATCCAGCGGCAGATCGAAGAAGCCCGGCGTACCATTCTGGACAACAAGCCGGAGCTGACCGGCAACGTCACGATCGGTCTGGCGCCGCTCAGCTCGGCGGCATTGCTGGCGACCCCGCTACTGATGCAGGTACGCCAACGCTATCCCGGCATCGTGCCGCACATTTACGACAGCTCCGGGGTCATGCTCAGCGAAATGATGCTGAAGGGGAGCATGGATATGGCGGTCCTGTACGGCGATCGCCCGGTGACAGGTCTCGATTACAAGCCGCTGATGCGCGAGCATTTTTATCTTGTCGCGCCCCGCAGCATGTATCCGGAGCAGATGCCTCCGGAGGAGGTTTCGGCGGAGGAGGTCGCGCAATTCGACCTGCTTCTTCCATATCGGGAATCCTTCTTGCGACAGACGGTCGAGCGGGTCTGCGCCGAGGTGGGACTCCGCCCGCGCATCGTCGCCGAGATCCATTCCCAATCGACCCTGTCTTCGGCGATTGCAGCCGGGGTTGGGGCCGCCGTGCTGCCCATTTCCATCGCAAAGGCATTGCCGAACCTGGATGAACTCTGCATTCGGCGGATCAATGCGCCGTCGGCCTCGCAGCAGATGTCGCTGTGCATTTCCGATAACGCTGCCTTGTCCGACGCCGCATTCGCTGTCTACAAGATATTGCTCGAGATCATCGTCAAGACCTGGGGGCAGTTCGATATCCCTCCCGACGCGGTTACCATCGCAGAGGGTGCTCGAACGCCTCTGGAGGGCCAGAAGAGCGAGCCATAACGAAACACGATGTGGCAATCCTAAAATCTGAAATTCTCCGATCTGAGACGGTCGACTATCTCAGGTGAAGCTTAGATTGCGGACCCTCGGAGGGACCATGGTTCACGTTGTCAGAACTTTCGATCGGCCTGCTGCAGACCTCGTCGAGCGCATCAAGCAATTTCCTCCGTCCACCCTGCACGAGGCGCAGGGGCGCTCGGGTGCATTGACGTCGCGGATCAAGCCGATCTATCCGGGAATGCGCGCCTGCGGGCCGGCGCTGACGGTCAGTTGCCATCCGGGCGACAACATGATGCTCATCACCGCCATCTCATTGGCCAAGCAGGGTGACGTGCTCGTAGTGAGTGCAGGCGATCATCCCGAGCAAGGCGGGTTCGGCGAAGTGCTGTCGACGGCCTGCGTCGCCAAGGGCATCGTCGGCCTGGTCACGGATGCCGGCGTTCGCGATGGCCCGGCGGTGCGCGACACCGGATTCAAGGTCTTCTCCTACGGACTCTGCATGAAGGGTACCGTCAAGGAGACGCTCGGCACCATCAATCAGCCGATCGTCATCGGCGGCATTGTGGTTCGTCCCGGCGATATCGTGAGTGCCGACGACGACGGTGTCGTGATCGTGCCGAAGGAGAACATCGCCGACGTCTGCGTCAAGTCGGCGGCGCGCGAGGACAAGGAAGCCGGCGTGATGAAGGCGCTCAAGGCCGGCGGGGATATTCTCGAGCTGTCCGGCATCGGCAAGGTGCTGGAGTCCAAGGGCTGCACTTTCGCCTGAGCGGTCCCGCGCCGCAAGGCGCAACAACAGGAAAACCAGTGGCAGCCATTCTCGGCTGGCGAGCATCGGTACCGCGTCGTCGATAATTGAGCCAAGCTGCCGGGCGGCCGGCAGCTCACCGACGTCGCCTCCGTCGCGGTCGATAGCAAGAACCGCATTTACGCCTTCAACCGCGGCGCCCATCCGATGGTGGTGTTCGACCGCGAGGGCAATTTCCTGCGGCGCTGGGGCGAGGGACTGTTCTCCCGCCCGCATGGCCTCCACGCGGCACGGCCACTTCTCCCATGACCGCATACGTCGACAACGACGCTCTGCTGAGGCAGCCGGCAAGCACGGCAGGGAGTTCCCCGCTGTTTCAGGAAATGGTCAAGCGTTCAGCGGTCGACCCGATCAGCCCAGCGGTACATCAGTTTCAAGAGTTTCCGAGCGCTGTGCGGACGGTTGCGGACGCTTTGGAACGGGCTTGAACAGCCTGATTGGTGCCCCTGGCCGGAATCGAACCAGCACTCCTTGCGGAACTCGATTTTGAGTCGAGCGCGTCTACCAATTCCGCCACAGGGGCCCTCGGTCGGTCCCGGGAGGGAGCCTCGCGAAGCCGGCGGACTATAGCCATGGACAAACCGGGGTCAACCCGCGCCAAAGCGATCCCGGGCGTTCTCGACAGCCGCACGGGCGGGAGTTAGAGGCTTAAGGCCACGACCCGAGTGGGGGGCTGGAAGAGCAAGCCACCGACCGGCTGATTGAGGTCCGTCCCGGGCGCGAAGTCCTCATCCGGGTTTTTCGTTCAGCCTATGGGTCCCGACAACACCCGCCGCTCCGCGCCGGATTTCCAGCAATTGTTGGGATCGTTCCAGGCAGCGCGAACATCGATGATCGATTTGGCGAGTTCGGTGATGAAGACGGCGACCTCCAGCGGTGCGAACGGGCTGAACAGCAGACCGATCCGAACGGCAATACTGCCGATGGTCCACCACGAGACCGAGGCACTCGTTGCCTGCCATAAGAACTTCATCGTTCCGGTCAGGAGCCCGTAGTCCCACAGCAGCTCGAGCGCGTTATAGACGGTGGTAGGCGTTGTGCCTTTATTGAACACGACGCGCAGCTGCGGCACCAGGCCAATCGTGTTGATCCGTTGGGCCAGATAATTGGTCAGGCCGGCGGCGACCTTGGAAATATTCATGCTGAAGCTGAACACGGAGTACAGGGTCAGCCCGAGGCTGATGATGAACTGAATGGCCCACGTGGTGCAGGCGTCGAACTCCCCTTCATAGATGATGGTGGATTCACCATCGGCATGCAGCCACAAGCGGCTACGGTCCCCCGCCAGCGGCTCGACGCTGAATTGAAACGGTACGCGGTAGGTCCCGCTTGCGAGCTGTTCCGCCCGCAGCGCAAGATTCGCCTGAAATCGCGCCGCAAATTCTTCCTGCTGCTCCGGAGCAAGCCCGAGGCGCTCGGTCATGAAGGCGCGGAACTCGGCAACCATGGCGCGACGGGTGTCGAGCGACAGATCATCGGACCGCACATTGCGTGGCGTCATGTGGGTCGCGACAGGTAGCAGCGGTGGTCGTGGCCGTTGCGCCATCGTATTCACGCTGACCGTGCCGGCACTTCTGATCGCCACAACCGACGCATTGCCGACGATGCCGACCGGATTGAGCGACCAACTGTTCTGCGCCCGCGGCGGCACGAAATCATAGTCGGCGATGCAATTGGCATCGTTGATCGGGTCGTCGGTCATGTAGTTCTGGATTTGGGCCGCTGTTAAGACGTAACTCCACAGGCTCACGGCCTGGATGTAACCGACGAAATTATAGGACGGCAGCGCGGCGCTGCTGGTCGCCGCTGCGCCGACCAATGGCGCGCCGCTGGACCGCGCGGTTGCGAACGCCATCGTGCCGGTCGCGTCTTGCACGCCATCCAGGAAGATCGCGGCGTTGCCGCCGGCAGCGCTCCAGGTTGCCGTCACATTGCGCCAGCGATTGACCTGAAGCGCCGTGGTTGAAACCACGGCCGTCGCGCCGCCGATCTGAAACTCGATCTTGCCGGCCGCATTTATCGCCAGCGACATTCCCGCGGCGCCATACAAGCCGTTGGAGAAGATCGCCTGCTTGCCCGGCTGCGCCTGCGGCGAAATCCACGCCATGACCGTGAAGTCCGCGGCGGAGCCGCCGGGATTGACGGCATTGTCGTTGTAGGGATCGCAAAAGGCGCCTTCGACCAGGTTCGCCGCCGGCGTATACAGCAGGTAGGCGACGCCGGTCGCCGAAACCGTCACCGGCGCGCCCTGCCCCGAGGTGTCGATGGGGGGCGTTTGCGTGAAGTCGATTTGCGCCATCAAATTGGCGGTGTTCGCCGCGTACCTGCTCCACTGCCGTTCAAAAATAATGTCTGGCGGCAGCGCAATATTCCAGAAACGGGCGCCGGTCGTCTGGCCATAGAATCCGCCGCCGATCGTCATCGGCTGGCCCTGGTTAGCGACGCCAGAATCCGTCATCGTGATGAAATTGCGCCGCAATCCATTGAGGAACAGCGACATGGTGGCGCCATCGAACGTGACGCAGACGTGATACCAGGTGTGCGGCGCGAGCAATGGAGTGCTGACGAGCGGAAAGATCTGGCTCTGGCGGGCGGCCGAAATGCATCCGCCTTGCGTGACGAGCGCGAACTCTCCTTGCCGGCTGACCAGGTTCATCTGGTCGACCAGCGCGTCGAGGTAGACCCAAACCTCGATCGACCAGGTATTGCTGCCCTGAAAGCTGATGCTCGGCATGTTGCCGAGGGTTACGGCGCCGGCACCGGACGAGAACTCCGTGAGGCCGGACTGAGAGCGCGGTTGAACTGGCATGGTGCTAAGCCGGTACGACGAAGTTCACTTGGCCAAGCTTGATCAGCATCTTTCCGCCGCCGTCTTTGGCGAGGCCCTTCACCAGATGATCTTCGGTAACCTCATAGTGGCGAACCACGTCGCGTTCGATCTCGTCCAGTTCGTCAAATAGCTGCGAGGCGGGCACCTGATAGGCCATCAGGTCAAGCGTCATGCCGCGCGGGAACGTCTGTCCGGATGGCGCGGTAGCGGACATCGCCAGGGACCCGGAGAGAAAGCCGGCCGGGACGCTGTTCTGGAAACCAATGATCTGATTGCCGTTGGGATCAGGCGCCGGGATCGTCCCGTTCCAGTTGATCGGACAGGATTGGTGGGTGCACTGCATGGTGACGGCGGTATTGAGCGGGCAATTGCGCGCGGTGAGCGAGAAGTAGAAGTAGTGCGGGACCGAATCCTGGTTGGAGAATTCTACATTCTTGATGACGTTGGCCTGGCCGTTCGGAACGATGATGATGTTGCGCCATGCGACGGCGGGATTGTTCTGCACCCATTGGACGTAAGCGGCATTGCTGGCGAAACGGGCCGGGATCGTAACAACGGTATTGGGGGTATTGACGATCGCGACCAGACAATGGCTCCAGGTGGGGTCCGGCACGCTGCTCCAGAAAAAGGCCGGGCTGCTGAGCGCGATGTCATTTGGATTGAGATTGGTGCTGCCCGATGCGTTCACGAACGATACGCTTGACTGGCCCGCCGACGTAAGCAGCTGATTGTTCCGCCATGTGTCCGGCAACATCACGAGCGAGGTCTTGGCGAAGTAGAGAGAGGCCGTTCCGGTCTCGGTGCCGCCTGGCTGCAAATTCTTGGCGCGGATGTAGATGTTGTTCAGGCCGGGATTGAGGATGTGCTTGCCCTGATCGGGACCGCCATACGTCGAAATGGCCTGCTCCACCGACAACGTGCCACTCTGGAGCGGGATGATGTCGGGCGACATGTATGGAACGCCCGTCGACGGGAAGACGCCGGTGTCGCCAAAATTGTCCCGCACGTAGATGTCTTGATAGCTCGGCATCGCCTGCTCCCTACGCTTACCCGCTCTGAGATATATGGTATATCGACACAATCAAACATTGCATCGCGGGCCCTGCAAATCAACTAAAAGTTTTATTTCTGATTTTATCGCCCAGCTGGCCGGCGACGTCGCCTTCCGAATGAGGGCGTTGCGAAGCCGGCGGACTACAGCCATGGACAAAGCGAGGTCAACCCGCGCCAAAGTGATCCCGGCCGTTCTCGACAGCCGCACCGGCCAGGGTTAGAGGCTTAGGGCCACGTCCCATCTGGAGAGGCCGCCGTGACGACCCAGAGTGCCGCAATACCCGCGTTTCGACCGGCCAGTACGCCGGCGCTGACCGCCTCGCTGGCGGTCACGCTGATCGCGGCGGCGACGATCGCGGGCGCCTGGTTCTTTCAGCTCGTGCTGGAGATTCTGCCCTGTCCGCTCTGCCTCGAGCAGCGCTACGCCTATTATCTCGCGATCGCGCTCGGTGCGCTCACGGCGCTCGCGGCGCGGAGCGGCGCGCCGCGGCCGCTGCTGCTGGCCGGGCTCGCGCTCCTCGCGCTGGCGGCGCTCGCCAATGCCGGCCTCGGCACCTATCACTCGGGCGTCGAATGGGGGTTGTGGAAGGGGCCGACCGACTGCACGGGTCCGGTCGGAAATCTCGGCAGCGCCGGCGATCTGCTGTCGCGGCTCGACACCGTCAAGGTGGTGCGTTGCGACGAGGTGCAGTGGCGCTTCCTCGGCCTGTCGCTCGCCGGCTACAACGTGCTGATCTCGCTGCTGATGGCCGCGATCGCCGCCTGGGGTTTCGTGCGGACGGCGAGCCGCACGTAATTACAGCACGCTTGCGCCTTCGTGCTGGAAGCCGAGATAGCTCGCCGCCACCGCCTCGTTCGCCGCGATGTCGCTGGCCTTGCCGCTGAGCACGAACTCGCCGAGCTCCATCACATAGGCCTGGTCGGCGATCTTCAGCGCGGCCTGCGCATTCTGCTCGACCAGCAGCACGGAGACGCCGCTGGCGCGCAGCTCGGTGATGATGCGGAAGATATCGGCGACGATGATGGGCGCGAGGCCGAGGCTCGGCTCGTCCAGCATCAGGAGCTTCGGCGCGCCCATCAGCGCGCGGCCCATGGCGAGCATCTGCTGCTCGCCGCCGGAGAGCGTGCCGGCAAGCTGCTTGCGCCGCTCCTTCAGGCGCGGAAACAGCGCATAGACCTGCTCGATCGAGGCCTTTGCCTTGCTTCTCTCGATGCGGAAGGCGCCGAGCTCGAGATTGTCCTCGACATTCATGGTCACGAACAATTCGCGGTGCTCCGGCACGAGGCCGAGCCCCATCGCGACGCGGTCCTCGATGTCGAGCCGGGCCAGGTCCTGGCCGGCAAAGGCGACACGACCCTTGAGCGGCAGGATGCCCATGATGGCCGACAGCAGCGTGGTCTTGCCGGCGCCGTTGGCGCCGACGATGGTGACGATCTGGTTCTCGCCGACCTCGAGCGCGACCGAGCGCACGGCTTCGACCTTGCCATAGGCGACATGCGCATCGGTGACGGACAACAGCGCGCTCATGCCGCCACTCCGAGATAGGCCTTGATCACTTCGGGATTGGTCTTGATCGTGGCAGGCGTGCCTTCCGCGATCTTGGTGCCGAAATCCAGCACCACGATGCGGTCGGCGAGATTCATCACAAAGCCCATGTCGTGCTCGACCAGCAGCACGCTCATGCCGCCGTCGCGCAAATCGCGCAGCAGTTTCGCAAGCTGCTGCTTTTCCATGTGGCGCAGGCCGGCCGCGGGCTCGTCGAGCAGCAGCAGCATCGGATCGACGCACAGCGCGCGGGCGATCTCGACGATGCGCTGTTGGCCGAGCGACAGAGATCCTGCGAGTTGATGCATCTGGTCGGCGAGGCCGACGCGCTCGATCTGGCGGGCGGCTTCCGCAAGCAATTTTGCCTCGTCGGCGCGGTCGAGACGCAGCATCGAGGCGAGCGGCCCGGAATGGCCGCGCAGATGTGCGCCGATCGCGACGTTCTCCAGCACGGTCATATCGGGCACGAGCTTGACGTGCTGGAAGGTGCGGGAGATGCCGAGCTTGACGATCTCCTGCGGCGGCGCGCGATCCACTTTCCTGCCGAGCACCGAGATCGAGCCCGAGCTAGCCGATAGCACGCCGGTGATCAGGTTGAAGGTGGTGCTCTTGCCGGCGCCGTTGGGGCCGATCAGCGCGACGATCTCGCCGGCCTGGACCTCGAAGGAGACATTGTTGACGGCGACCACGCCGCCGAACTGCTTGCGCGCCTTCTCGACCTGGAGCAGCACGCTGGATTGGCCGGGCGGGCGGGGTCGCGCCTCCAGCTTCAGCGAGGTGTCCGGCTTCCTGCCAGCCGTGCGCTCGGGCAGGAATGACATCAGCCAGGGCCAGACGCCGCCGGGTGCGAGCTGCAGCAGCGCCACCAGCAGGATGCCGAATACGATGGTCTCGACCTGGCCGGAGCCGGGCAGGATCAGCGGCAGATAGCTCTGCAGCACCTCTTTCAGGATCACGACGATCGCAGCACCCAGCACGCCGCCCCAGACATAACCGGCGCCGCCGACCACCGCGATGAAGAGATATTCGATGCCGGCCTGCGCGCCGAACGGCGTCGGATTCACCGCGCGCTGGAGATGGGCGTAAAGCCAGCCGGAGAGGCCCGCAAGCACGGCGGCGTGGATGAACACCAGCAGCTTCGCGCGCGGCGTGTGCACGCCGAACGCTTCGGCCGCCACATGGCCGCGCCGCAGCGCGCGGATGGCGCGGCCGGTGCGGGAGTCCAGCAGGTTCATCGTGAGCAGGGCCGAGAGGATGACCGCGACCCAGATCGCAAAGTAGATCGAGCCGGGTGAGAGCATCCTGAACGTGCCGATCGACAGCGGCGGGATCGCCGAGATGCCGTCGTTACGCCCGAGGAATTCGAGCTTGCTGAAGAGGTAGAACAGGCCGAGCCCCCAGGCCAGCGTGCCGAGCGGCAGATAATGGCCGGAGAGGCGGACCGTAACCAGGCCGAGCAGCACCGCAAGCAATCCACTGACCACGAGCGAGAGCGGCAAGGTCAGCCACGGCGACAGTCCGTAAGCCGTCGTCAGCAGCGCCGTGGTGTAGGCGCCGAAGCCGACGAAGGCGGCCTGGCCGAACGAGGTCAGGCCACCGACACCGGTGAGCAGCACAAGGCCCATCGCGACCAGCGCGGTGAGGCCGATATTGTCGAGCAGCACGATCCAGAATGGCGGCATGCCCGGGACGAACGGGATCGCTGCCATCAAAGCTGCGAAGATGAGGATGGGAAGCCGGCTCTGCATCTTAGGCGTCAGTCCTTCTCTTCCTCGACGGCAGGTGCGGCTAGCGACCGCAGCAGCAGCACGGGGATCAGGAGCATGAACACGATCACCTCCTTGTAGTTAGAGGCATAGAAGGACGAGAACGCCTCGACGATGCCAACGAAGAGGGCTGCGACCGCCGTGAGGGGATAGCTGACGAGGCCGCCGATGATCGCGGCGACGAAGCCCTTCAGGCCGATCAGGAAGCCCGAGTCATAGTAAAGCGTCGTGATCGGCACGATCATGATGCCCGACAGCGCACCGATGACGGAGGCCAGCAGGAAGGCGATCTGGCCCGACAGCGTGGTGCGGATGCCGGCGAGCCGCGCGCCGAGCCGGTTGACGGCGGTGGCGCGCAGCGCCTTGCCGTAAAGCGTCAGCCCGAAGAACAGCCAGAGCCCGACGATGAAGGCGATGGTGATGCCGTAGACCGTGATGCTCTGGCCGGTGAAGCGCAGCGAGCCCGCGGTGAACGCGCCGGAGAGCACCGCCGGTCCGCGCTGGCCCTCGGCGCCGAAGAACAGCAGGCCCAGTCCTTGGAGCGCCAGATGGACGCCGACCGAGGCGATCAGCAGCACCAGCACCGAGGTGTGTGCCAACGGCTGGAACGCGATGCGATACAGAAACAGGCCGATCATCGCGACGATCAGCAGCGACAGCGCGATGCAGACCGCAACCGGCGGCTTCTGGCCGGCGAAGTACAGCGTCACCGCCAGCACGATGGCCGGCAACACGATGTTGCCGAGGACGCTGCGGACGATCAGCCGACCATGCAGCGCCTTGCGGGCCACGAACAGGTCGAACGCGAAGGCGACGGTGCCCATGGCGAGCGCCAGCTTGGCCGTGCCCGGCATCTGGCCCGAGGCCAGCGAGGCATAGGTCAGCGCGCCATAGGTGACGAACTCGCCCTGGGGGATCAGAATGACGCGGGTGACGGCAAATACCAGCACCAGCGCCAGGCCGAGCAGCGCATAGATCGCGCCATTGGTAATGCCGTCCTGCAGCAGGAACAGCATGATGGTGGTGTTCAAGACCGGACGCTCCCCCTCTACGATCCGGACCGGTCTCCGCGATCGCGGTGGATGGTCCGTTCACAGCCATTGAAATACGCTGACGATATTTGATATGATCCATAACAATTATCGAATATAACTTCAAGGGTGAGAGACGACCCCTCCCGAATTTAGCGGGATTACGAGCACGAGGCGATGACCGTTTCCAAAACCGCTGAAAAGTCCTCTGAAAAGCCTGGCGACGGGGCCAAGGGCCGCAAGGATGCCGCCGAGGGCCTGCCCGAAGCCCTCCAGCTCGGCGAGCTCTCGGAACAGCTCGGCTACGTGCTCAAGCGCGCCCAGCTCAAGGTGTTCGAGAACTTCTTGCGCTGCGTGGCCTCGCTCCAGCTGACGCCGGCGCAGTTTTCGGTGCTGCTGCTGGTGGAGAAGAACCCGGGCCGTAACCAGACCGAGATCGCCTCGACCCTCGGCATCCTCCGGCCGAATTTCGTCGCCCTGCTCGATAATCTCGAGAGCCGCGACCTCTGCGCCCGGATCCGCTCCACCAACGACCGCCGCTCGCACATTCTCGTTTTGACCGACAAGGGCAAGGCCGTGCTGACGCGCGCCAAGAAGCTCGTCGCCACCAAGCACGAGTCACGGCTGAACGAGCTGCTGGGCCAAGCCAACCGCGAAGCGCTGCTCGGGATGCTGTCGAAGATCGCAAACGAGTTTTGAGCCTCCGCCGTCATCGCCCGCGAAGTGGGCGAATCCAGTACTCCGAGGCGGTCGTGGGTGATGGAGAAGCTGCGGCGTACTGGATTCCCCGCCTGCGCGGGGAATGACAGTGTCGCTGGGGCTGCCGTCTCAATCCACCAGGATCACCCGGATATCGTTCACGTTCGTCAATGTCGGGCCGGGCATCAGCAGATCGCCCGTCGCCTCGAAGAACGTCGTCGCGTCGTTGTTGTCGAGATACGCCTGCGGCTGAAGCGCTAGCGCCTTGATCTTCGCGAATGTCGCCGCGTCGATCAGTGCGCCGGCGGGGTCGGTGGGATGGCCGGCGCCGCCATCGGCGCCATCGGTGTCGCCGGCGAGTGCGGAGATGTTGGGCGTGTCCTTGAGCAGCCCAGCGAGCGCCAGAGCATATTCCTGGTTCGGGCCGCCGCGACCATGGCCGCGCACGGTGACCGTGAGCTCGCCGCCGGAGAGGATCGCGACGCGCTTGCCTTGCGCGCGGGCCTGCAGCGCGAGCCTGGCGTGATCGGCCGCGACGTCGCGGGCCTCGCCTTCGAGATCGGCGCCGAGATCGATGGTCTCGTAGCCGGCGTCCTTCGCGAGCTTCACCGCGGCATCGAGCGATTGCTTCGGGCGCGCGATCAATTCGAAACGCGCGCGTGCAAAGGCGGCATCATTCGGCTTGGCGCTTTCGTTGGCGGGATCGTCGAGCGCACGGCGCACGGCATCGTCGATGGCGAGCTTGTACTTTGCGACGATCGCGCGCGCATCCGCAAGCGTAGTCGGATCGGGCACGGTCGGGCCCGAGGCGATCGCGGACGGATCGTCATGCGGCACGTCGGAGATCGCGAGCGTCACGATCTCGGCGGCGTTTTGGCCTGCGCGCGCGAGACGCCCGCCCTTGATCCGCGACAAATGCTTGCGCACGGTATTCATCTCGCCGATCGGCGCGCCCGAGCGCAGCAGCGCCTTGTTGACCGCCTGCTTCTGCGCAAAACTGATGCCGTCCACCGGCGCGATCCAGTTGGCCGAGCCGCCGCCGGTGAGCAGCACGAGCAGCAGATCGTCAGGCCCGGCTTGGCCCGCGAGCGCGAGCGTGTCGGCGGCGCCCTTGAGGCCAGCCTCATCGGGCACGGGATGGCCGGCCTCCACGACGCGGATGCAGCGCGTCGGCACGCCATAGCCATGGCGCGTGGTGGCGATGCCGACGAGCCGCTCCGGCGCGAGCGCGAGCGTATCGAGATAATGCCGCTCCGCAGCCGCGGCCATCGCGGCGGCGCCCTTGCCGGCGGCGAGGCAGATCACGCGCCCCTTCGGCACAGGGCGCAGATGCGGCGCCAGGATCGTGTTGGGATGGGCGGCGGCAACGGCGGCGGCGTAGAGCGCGCGGAGCAGGGGGCGGCGGTCGGTCATGACGATGGCCTTCGGCAAACTCGTGAGCAGACTAAAGCGAGGGCGAGAGGGCCGCCCATGACCTGCCTACCGCATCAGGCGCCAAAGCGTAAGCCGGCTTTGCCATCATTCGATTGTGCAATCGCGTGATCATAATTGGCGCGCAAACGAAAACCTCCTGCGATAGCTTCGCGGGAGGTTTTCTGTCCGCCGTTTCGGGCTAGCCGCCGACGTCGGCGCTGATCACGTCGCCGAACAACTCAAACTTCTCGCCCTTGAACTTCTCAAGCTGAAGCTGGCTGATCGGCGCGAAATCGGTCGGCGAGGTGTTGATCTTCACGCCGGGCAGCAGCGCCTCGGTGCGGAAGTCCTTGAGGTTCGCCGCCTGCTTCATGATGTTCTCGCGCGTGAGATCGTCACCGCACTGCTTCAGCACCTGGACCAGTGTCTGCGCCACGGCATAGCCGACGATGGTGCCCTTATCGAGCTTGTCGCCGTCGGGGAAGTATTTTCCCATGAACGCCAGGAATTCTTTCATGCCGGCATCATTGGCCCATGCGGGATCCGACACGTCCTTCAGATAATCCGCCGAGATGACATCCTGACCGTTCTCGAAGCCGGCCGGCTTCATCACGCTGCCGACGGAGGCCGAGACGTTGTTGAGGAAGTGCAACGGCTTCCAGCCGATCTCGGCGACCTTCTTGATCGCCTGCGCGGCAAATTTCGGCGTCGTGATGTTCATGAAAACGTCGGCGCCAGTCGATTTCAGCTTCACGATATGGTTGTCGATGGTCGGTTCGGAGGTCTCGTAGCTCTCCTCCGCGACGATCATCGAGGACGCCTTGGCGCCGAGGCCGTCCCTGAGGCCCTTCAGATAGTCCTTGCCGTAATCGTCGTTCTGGAAGAGCACAGCGATCTTGGCGTCCGGCTTGTTCTTGAGCAGCCACTTTGCGTAGATCTGTGTCTCGCTCTGGTAGTTGGGCTGCCAGCCCATCGTCCAGGGGAAGTTCTGCGGGTCGTTCCACTTGGTGGCGCCGGTGGCGACGAACAGCTGAGGCACCTTCTTCGAGTTCATGTATTTGTGGATCGCCGAGTTCGGCGGCGTGCCGAGCGAATTGAAGATGAACAGCACCTCGTCGCTCTCGACCAGCTTGCGCGCCTGCTCCACCGTCTTTGGCGGCGAATAGGCGTCGTCATAGCTGATGTAATTGATCTTGCGGCCGTTGATGCCGCCTTCGTCGTTGATCTTCTTGAAATAGGCGGCTTCGGTCCGCCCGATGATGCCGTAGGCGGAGGCCGGTCCGCTGTAGGGCATGATGTTGCCGATCTTGATCTCGGTATCGGTCGCGCCGGTATCGTATTTCTTCTGGGCCGACGCGATGGAGGTCGTGGCCGCAATGAGCGCGAGCGCCAGTGACGCGGCCGCAAGCTTGCCGGTGACAGCGGGCATTCAAATCTCCCTATTTTCTTGGTGTGTGTGCGCTCCTTTTCTTGCCTTGATTGTTTTTGGCGACGCGGCCGCAATTCAATACGATTTGCCTGATGCCTTCAACAGAAAGCCCCCGCGGCAACGTCGCAGGGGCTGCGTCTTTAGTAGTCAGGAAGGACGGCGCCGTCCTGTGCAACTGCGAGAAGGCGAGACCGCCTTGAGTTGCCTGAATGGCATCAAGCTATTCTGAGTTGCTCAGTGACCGGGGTCACTCGAGATGATATCGCCGAACAGTTCCCAGGTCTTGCCCTTGAATCGCATCATCTGGAGCTGCTCGATCGGCGCGAAATTGTCGGGCGCGGTGTTGATCTTGATGCCGGGCAGCAGCGTGTCCGGCTCGAAGTCCTTCAGGCTCGCAGCCTGCCTCATGATGTTGTCGCGGGTGAGGTTGTCGCCGCACATCTGCAGCACCTTCACCATGGTCTGGGCGGCGGCATAACCGAACACCACGCCGGCATCGAGCTTGTTCGCCTTCGGATCGAACTGCGCGAGGAAGTTGTAGAACCTCTTCATGCCGTCGTCGGCGTTCCATTGCGGGTCGGAGCCGTCCTTGGTGTAGGTCGCCGACAGGATGCCTTGCGAGATCTCGAAGCCCGCCGGCTCGATCACGCCGCCGACCGAGGCCGAGACGTTGGAGATGATGTGCATCGGGTGCCAGTTGATCTCGGCCGCCTTCTTGATCGCTTGCGCCGCGAATTTCGGCGTAGCGATGCTGATGAAAATGTCGGCGCCGGCAGCCTTCAGCTTCACGACGTGCTCGTCGATCGCAGGCTCCGAGGTGTCGTAGGGCTCCTCCATCACGATCATCGAAGCCTTGGTGCCGAGCCCGTCCTTCAGCCCCTTCAGATAATCCTTGCCGAAATCGTCGTTCTGGTAGAGCACGCCGATCTTGCCGTCCGGCTTCTCCTTCAGGATGTACTTGGCGTAGATCTTGGCCTCGCTGGCATAGCTCGGCTGCCAGCCCATGGTCCACGGATAGTGCTCGGGATCGTTCCACTTCGAGGCGCCGCTCGCGACGAACAATTGCGGCACCTTCTTCTCGTTCATGTATTTCCGGATGGCGCCGTTGGTGGAGGTGCCGAGCGAGCCGAAGATCAGCAGCACGTTGTCGCTCTCGACCAGCTTGCGCGCCTGTTCCACCGTCTTCGGCGGCGAATAAGCATCGTCATACGAGATGAACTTGATCATGCGGCCGTTGACGCCGCCCTCGGCATTGACCTTGTTGAAATAGGCTTCCTCGGCCTTGCCGATCACGGCGTAGGCCGAGGCCGGGCCGCTATAGGGCATGATGTTGCCGATCCTGATTTCGGTATCGGAGGCGCCGCTGTCGTAGGACTTCTGTGCCAGCGCGGGATTGCTCATCGCAGTGCACAACGCGAATGCGGCCGAAAGCGCCGCAACCTGAAATCGAACGACAGCCATTGCTCTCCTACCCCAACTGGATCGGCGTCGCATTGAACAAGATTGATGCACGACGTCAACAAAAAGCCCCCGCGGGAGAGCGCGGGGGCCTTTCAACCTTGGACTACAGCGTCAGCGTGTCACTCCGTGGCGACGTCGCCGCTGATGATCTCGCCGAACAGTTCCCACTTTTCGCCCTTGAAGCGCTGCATCTGCAGCTGCGAAATCGGGGCGAAGTCGGTGGCGCTGGTGTTGATCTTGACGCCGGGCAGCAGGGTGTCCGGTGCAAAATCCTTTAAGGAAGCGGCCTGCTTCATGAGGTTGGCGCGGGTGAGGTCGTCACCGCACATTTCCAGCGCCTTGACGAGGGTCGAGGCTGCGCCATAGCCGTAGACCGTGCCGGTATCGGTCTTGTCGGCGCCCGGCATGTACTTGTCGATGAACTCGGTCCACTTCTTCATGCCGGGGTCGGTGTTCCACTGCGGGTCCGTCGAGTCCTTAGCATAGGCCGCCGACAGCACGTTCTGCGAGGCTTCGAAGCCGGCCGGCTTCATCACGCTGCCGACGGAGATCGACACGTTGGTGAGGATCTGCAGCGGCTTCCAGTTCAGCTCGGCTGTCTTCTTGATGGTCTGGGCCGCGAACTTCGGCGTCGCATAGATCAGCAGCACGTCGGGATTGGCAGCCTTGATCTTGACGATGTGGCCGTCGATCGACGGCTCGGAGACCTCATAGCTCTCTTCCAGGATAATTGCGGACGAAGCCTTGGCGCCAAAACCGTCCTTGGTGCCCTTGAGGTAGTCTTTGCCGAAATCGTCGTTCTGATAGAGGATCGCGATCTTGGCGTCGGGCTTCTCCTTCATCAGCCATTTCGCATAGATCTGCGCTTCGCTCTGGTAGGACGGCTGCCAGCCGATGGTCCAGGGGAAGCTCTTCGGGTCGTTCCACTTGGTCGCGCCGGTGGCGACGAACAGCTGCGGGATCTTCTTGGCGTTCAGATATTTCTGGATCGCGGAGTTCGAGGGCGTGCCCAGCGGGTTGAACACGGCGAGCACCTCGTCGCTTTCGACCAGCTTGCGGACCTGCTCGACGGCCTTCGGCGGCGAATAGCCGTCGTCATAGGTGACGTAGACGATCTTGCGGCCGTTGATGCCGCCCTTGTCGTTGATCATCTTGAGATAGGCTTCTTCGGTCTTGCCGATGATGCCATAGGCCGAGGCGGGGCCGCTGTACGGCATGATGTTGCCGATCTTGATCTCGGTATCGGACGCGCCGGTGTCGTATTTCTTCTGGGCGAGTGCTGCGCCGGAGGTGAGGGTCGCGACCGCCGTTACGAGCGCGGTGGTCCGCAGTGTTCTTCCGAAAAACAAATCTGGTCTCCTTCCTTAATTGATTGATTTCAGTTCTTTCTGAGCCGTCCGGCGAGTTGCTGGCCCAGGATTGCGACTTGCCTTGCGCCATGCGGCACGAGGTAGATGACGGCGAACAGGAGCACGCCGAACACGGCGCCGGAGAGGCCCTTGGAGATGCCCTCCGCGATGTTCGGCACAAAGATGATGAAGGCCGCGCCGACGATCGAGCCGGGCAGCCAGCCGACGCCGCCGACGACCATGCCGAGGAACAGCTGGATCGCGAGCGTGATGGTGAAGCTGTCGGGCGCGACGAACTGCACCGCGATGGCGCTCAGGCCCCCGGCGACGCCGGTGACGGCCGCGGAGACGCCGAAGGCGAGCGTCTTGTACAGCGCGACGTTGATTCCCATGGCGGACGCTGCGATCTCGTTGTCGCGGATCGCCATGAAGGCGCGGCCCGAGCGGGAGCGCAGCAGGTTGACCGAGAAGATGTAGATCGCGAGCACGACGACGAGCGTGAAATAATACAGCCACATGTCCTGTGACATCGGCAGGCCGAACGGCGCATCGGGCTTGGTGACGACGAGGCCCTGCACGCCGCCGGTCCAGTGCTCGAGGAAGTTCAGCTTGAGCAGCTGTGGCATCGCGGTGGCGAGCGCGAAGGTCGCAAGCGCGAGGTAGACGCCGGAGAGCCGCAGCGCCGGCTGGCCGAACAGGAAGCCCGCGCCGAAGCAGACCACGGCCGCGGCCGGCAGGCAGAGGAAATAGGGGACGTTGAACTGCTCCATCATCACAGCGGTGACGTAGGCACCGATGCCGTAGAACGCGCTCTGGCCGAGCGAGAACTGGCCGGACCCGCCAGTCAGGATGTTCAGCGCCAGCACGGCGAGGCCCAGATACAACAGCTGGGTCAGCTGGAAGATCACGAAGTTCTTCGCAAACAGCGGCACGGCGATGAGAAGCAGCAGCACCAGCAGCGAGGTGCCCGTGCCCAGCGTCATGGCCCGCTTCGGAACCGCTTCGACGGCCGGGGCTTCCGTGACGACGTCTTCTGCAGCGCTCATGATCAAACTCGCTTGACGATGTGCCGGCCGAACAGACCAGCGGGTTTGACGACCAGGACGGAGATGATCAGCGCGAGCGCGATCGGGAGTTTGAGCTCGTTGCCGACGCCGGGGATGTAGGTGCCGGCGAGGTTCTCGAAGATGCCGACGAGGAAGCCGCCGACCACGGCGCCGAATGGACTGGTCAGTCCGCCGAGCACGGCGGCGGCGAAGCCGTAGATCAGCACGCCGCCCATCATGTTGGGCTCGAGGAACACGACCGGCGCGATCAGCATTCCGGCGATGGCGCCGATGGCAGACGCCATGCCCCAGCCGAGCGCGATCATCCAGGAGGTGTTGATGCCGACCAGGCGGGCCGATTCAGGCACCGAGGCGGCCGCCCGCATCGCAAGCCCGATCCGCGTGTACTGGAAGAAGAAATAGAGCGCGATCAGCAGCAGCACGGTGACGCCGATCATGCCGGCCTGGTGGGTCGAGATCAGCTGGCTGCCGAGGAACGGCGAGGAGCCGAACGGGGTCGGGTATTGCTTGATGGTGAAGTCCCAGATCAGCCCGGCCGAGGAGTTGATGATCGCATAGAGCGCGATGAACCCGGCGACATTGGTCAGGATCGGCGCCTTGGCCAGCGGCTTGAACAGGATGCGCTCGATGGCGATGCCGCCGACGAAGGAGAGCGCCAGCGCGATGATGAACGCGCCCCAATAGGGCACGCCCCACTGCATCAATTGCCAGGAGATGAAGGTCGAGAACATCGCCATCTCGCCTTGCGCGAAATTGAGATGGTCGATCGCCTGGTAGATCATGACCACCGCGAGCGCCATGCAGGCGTAGATGGCGCCCGTGGCAATCCCGGCCAGGACCTGGTTGGTAAACAGTTCCATTGTCCCGGCTCCTCAGTAACCCAGATAGGATTTGCGGATTTCTTCGTTGTTCGCGATGTCCTTGGCGTTGCCGGACATCACGATACGGCCGGTCTCGATCACATAGGCCTGGTCGGCGAGCTCGAGCGCGAGTTGGGCGTTCTGCTCGACCACCAGGATCGACACCTTGTCCTCGCGGTTGATCTTGCCGAGGATGCCGAACAGGTCGCGCACCACCAGCGGCGCAAGGCCAAAGGACGGCTCGTCGAGCAGCATCAGCCGCGGCCGCAGCATCAGCGCGCGCGCGACCGCGAGCATCTGCTGCTCGCCGCCGGAGAGCGTGCCGGCTTGCTGGGTGTGGCGCTGCTTCAGCACCGGGAAATGCGCATACATGCGCTCGATGTCGGAGACGATGCCGGCATTGTCCTTGCGGGTGATGGCACCGAGCTGGAGGTTCTCCTCCACCGTCATGGTGGTGAAGGTGCCGCGGCCCTGCGGCACATGGGCGATGCCGAACCGCACGATGCTCTCGGTGGAGCGGTGGTTCAGCGGCTTGCCGTCGAACTCGATGCCGCCGGTGGAGCGCACCATGTTGCAGATCGCGCGCAAGGTCGTGGTCTTGCCGGCGCCGTTGGCGCCTAACAGCGTCGTCAGCGAACCTTCGTTGAGCGAGAAGGAGAGGCCGTGGAGCGCCTGGACCTGGCCGTAATAGGCGCGCAGGTCCTTGACGTTGAGCAGCGTCGTCATTGGTCCTTGCTCCCGAGATAGGCCGTGATGACGTCGGGGTTCACCTGCACCTGGGCGGGGGTGCCTTCCGCAAGCTTCTTGCCGAAATTCAGCGCGACGACGTGGTCGGCGATCGACATCACGAGACCCATGTGGTGCTCGACCAGCAGCACCGTCATGCCGCGCTCGTCGCGGATGCGGCGGATGAGGTCGCCGAGCACGTGGACCTCCTCGTGGTTGAGGCCGCCGGCGGGCTCGTCGAGCAGCAGGATCTTCGGATCGGCCGCGAGCGCCCGCGCCAGCTCAACGCGCTTCTGCGTGCCGAAGGGCAGGCCGGAGACGGTGGTGTGGGCGACGTCATCGAGGTCGAGATAGGCGAGGATCTCGTGCACCTTCTTGTTGATGCTGCTCTCGCTGCGGCGAATCCAGGCCAGCCGCAGCGAGTCGCTAATGATGTCGGAGGAGGTGCGGGCGTGCGTGCCGACGCGGACGTTGTCCATCACCGAGAGATTGGGAAACAGCGCCACGTTCTGGAAGGTGCGGCCGATGCCGATCTCGGCGATCCGGTGCGGCGGCCGCGTCAAGATGCTCGCGCCGTCCATCAGGATGTCGCCGGACGACGGCTGGTAGAGGCGGGAGAGGCAGTTGAAGAGCGTGGTCTTGCCGGCTCCGTTGGGGCCGATCAATCCGAGGATCTGGCCCTTGTGCATGTCGAACGACACGCCGTTGAGCGCGACGATGCCGCCGAACACGACGCTGACGTCGCGAACAGCGAGCAGGGGCGATATCCCCTGCGCGAGCTGTGCCTGCGTCATGTCGTCTCGCCCACGCTATTCCGCGGGCGAAGGGGCGATGCGAACCGCTCCCGATGATGACAAAGGCTATCTGAATCCCTCGGCCACACGCGCAACTTTTCCTCCTGATTTCAGCTTTTTGCTGACTTCTTTTTTGGATTGCGGCATCAGACCCCCAAGTGCCGCTTCGATGTTCCTTACCATCGCCAGCAGTCGCGGTCCAATGTCGTTGATCAAACGCTCTTCCGTGAAGCGGAATGCGGGCGCACCGCAATTGAATGCGTAGGGACCGGTTCCGTCGTTGAGCTTGAGCGCGACGCCGGCGGCGCCGATATCGTCGTGCCAGTCGCCGACGGACATCGCGAAGCCGTATTTCGCAACCGTCTCGCCTGAACGCTCCAGTCCGTCGCGCATCTTGGGCCAGCGGCTGCCGTAATGTTCGCGCAGAATGCGGGAGACTTCAGCGCGGCCTTCTTCGTCGAGTGCCCAGAAGTAGGCGCGGCCCATCGCACTGGTTGCAATCGGCACGCGGGAGCCGACGTCGAGTTGAACGCCGACCGTCTCGCTGCCACGGCTCTGCCCGAAATAGATCATGCTGTGACGGTCGCGGCCGCCGACGGCGACGGCGCCGCCGGTCGCGCGCATCATTTCTTCGCGAAACGGTTCGGACAAATGCCGAACGCCGAGATTGGCGAGCGCCGCATAACCAAGCGACATCGCCGCCGGTGTGAGCTGGTACTTCTCGAAGCGGGGAACCGGCGCAAGATAACCGAGCTTCGTCAACGTATAGGTCAGGCGTGATACGGTCGGCTTGGGCAGATTGGTCCGCGCCGCGATCTCCTGGTTGCCGAGCAGGCCGTCATTGGGTTGGAATGCGCGCAATACATCCAGTCCGCGGGAAAGCGCGACGACGAAATTCCGATCGGTCGCGGTCTTCTTTGCTGTACGCTTCATCCCGGATCTGCTCTTGCGCGGAGTCGTTGACAAGCCACGTGCTTCAAAATAACCCTGCCGTCAAGATGCGGAATTAAATTCCGCACTGCGAAATCGAATAAAAGTAAATCCCCACCAAGGAGGGAAACCGTGAGCGAAGTGGTCAAGTTAGAGCGTCATGACGAAGTCGGGATCGTCACGGTCAACAGCCCTCCGGTCAATGCGCTGAGTGCCGCAGTCCGCGGTGGTATCCTGGAGTGCATCAAGGCCGCCATTGCCGATCCCGCGATCAAGGGCATCGTGCTGACCTGCGCCGGCCGCACCTTCATTGCCGGCGCCGACATCACCGAATTCGGCAAGCCGCCGAAGCCGCCAGGCCTCAACGAAGTGCTGGCCGAGATGGAGAATTCGCCGAAGCCGATCGTCGCCGCGATCCACGGCACCGCGCTCGGCGGCGGCCTCGAGGTCGCGTTGGCCTGTCATTTCCGCGTGGCTGTCAAAGAGGCAAAGCTCGGCCTGCCCGAGGTGAAGCTCGGCCTGCTGCCCGGTGCCGGCGGCACCCAGCGCCTGCCGCGCGCGGTCGGGCCGGAACTCGCCGTCAAGATGATCGTCGGCGGCGATCCGATCGGTGCGGCGGAAGCGCTGAAGAATGGCCTGATCGAGGAGATCGTCGAAGGTCCGGCGTCCGGCGGCGAGGCCTTCGTCCGCAAGCTGCTGGCCGAGAAGCGTCCGCTACGCCGCCTGCGCGACGACGATTCCAAGATTGCGGCGGCCAAGGCCGACCGCTCGATCTTCACCAATGCGGTTGCCGCCATGACCAAGAAGTCGCGCGGCCTGGAAGCGCCGTTCGCGGCGGCCGACGCCGTCGGCTACGCCATCGACCTGCCGTTCGACGAAGGTCTCAAGAAGGAGCGCGAGGGCTTCCTCAAGCTCGTCGCCAGCGACCAGTCCAAGGCGCAGCGCTACGCCTTCTTCGCCGAGCGTGAAGCCAGCAAGATCGCGGGCGTCCCTGAAGGCACCACGTCGCGCCCCGTTAACCGCGTCGCCATTCTCGGTGCCGGCACCATGGGCGGCGGCATCGCGATGTCCTTTGCCAATGCCGGCATCCCCGTCACGCTGATCGAGACCGGCGAGGAGCAGCTCAAGCGCGGCATGGGCATCATGCAGAAGAACTGGGAAGCGACCGCCGCACGCGGCGGCATCCCGGCGGATGCGCCGGCTAAGCGCATGGCGCTGATCAACGGCGTCGTCGGCATCGAGAATGTCGGCGATGCCGACCTCGTCATCGAAGCCGTGTTCGAGACCATGGCGGTGAAGCAGGAAGTGTTCGGCAAGCTCGACCAATACGTCAAGCAAGGCGCTGTGCTTGCCTCCAACACCTCGTACCTGAACATCGACGAGATCGCGAAGGCGACCAAGCGTCCGCAGGACGTGCTCGGCATGCACTTCTTCTCGCCGGCCAATGTCATGAAGCTGTGCGAGATCGTGCGCGCCGACAAGACCGCGCCGGATGCCCTCGTGACTGCAGTCACGATCGCCCGCAAAATTGCAAAAGTGCCGGCCGTGGTCGGCGTCTGCGACGGCTTTGTCGGCAACCGCATGCTGGCCCAGCGCGGCAAGCAGTCCGAGAAGCTGTTGTTCGAAGGTGCGCTGCCGCAGCAAGTGGACGCCGTGGTGACCAAATTCGGCATGCCGATGGGCCCGTTCGCGATGGGCGATCTCGCCGGCCTCGATATCGGCTGGCGTTCGCGCAAGGACCGCGGCATCAAGTCGGAGATCGCGGACGCGCTGTGTGAGGCCGGCCGCTTCGGCCAGAAGACCGGCAAGGGCTATTACAAGTATGAAGCCGGCTCCCGCGCGCCGCTGTCCGATCCGGAGGTCGAGAAGCTGATCGACGAGACTCTGCTGCGTCTCGGCCGCAAGAAGCGCATCGTCAGCGACGACGAGATCCTCGAGCGCATGATGTATCCGATGATCAACGAGGGCGCGAAGATCCTCGAAGAGGGCATTGCGGCGCGTCCCTCCGACATCGACGTGGTCTGGCTCTACGGCTATGGCTGGCCGATCTATCGCGGCGGCCCGATGTTCTGGGCCGACAGCGTCGGCCTCAAGCACATCGCCGACCGTCTCGCCTTCTACGCCAAGGAGACCAACGACCTGAGCCTCGAGCCCGCGCCGCTGCTGAAGAAGCTCGCGGCGGAGGGCAAAACGTTCGCCTCGCTCGCGGCGGCGTCGAAGGCGGCGTGATGGAGGCTACCTCCCCGCTCGTCATTCCGGGATGGCCCAAAGGGCCAGACCCGGAATCCATTTCACCCCTGATTTCGTGGCCTGATGGATTCCGGGCTCGCGACTTTGTCGCGCCCCGGAATGACGACTGATTGTGATGTAGAAAATGACCCATCCCGGCGAACAGTTTTACCCCGAGGGCGTGCATTGGGACGACACCATCGTCCAGGGCACGCTGCCCGACCTGCTCTCGACGGCCGCGGCAAGTTACGGCCCTCGCACCGCGCTGGAGTTTCGCGATCGTCCGATCACTTATACCGAGCTTGCCGCCATGGCCGAGCGCGCGGCGGCTGCGTTCCTGCGTGCCGGCTGCGGCAAGAGCAGCTCTGTTGCGCTATTCCTCGGCAATACGCCGGATCATCCCGTCAATTTCTTCGGTGCGCTGAAGGCAGGCGCCCGGGTCGCGCATCTGTCGCCGCTCGACGGCGAGATCGCGCTGACGCACAAGGTCTCGGACTCCGGCTCGCGCCTGCTGGTCACGTCGAATCTGCAGGCGTTGTTTCCGACCGCGTTGAAATTTCTCGAGAAGGGGCTGATCGATCGCCTAGTCGTCTGCGAGGACGATAGCTGGGGCAAGGTCGGCACGCCGCAGGCGCCGGTCCCGGATGATCCCCGCATCGTCACCTTCAAGGCCTTCGTCGAAGCCGCGCCGCTGCCGGCGCAATGGCCGACTGTGGCGGTCGATGACGTCGCGCTGCTGCAATATACCGGCGGCACCACCGGCCTGCCCAAGGGCGCCATGCTCACGCACGGCAATCTCTCCTCCGCGGTGTCGATCTACGACGTCTGGGGCAAGCCGGCACGCGCGGCGCGCGGCGACGTCGTCGAGCGCGTGATCTGTGTGCTGCCGCTGTTCCACATCTATGCGCTCACCGTCGTGCTGCTGTCCTCGCTCAGCCGCGGCAATCTGATCTCGCTGCACCAGCGTTTCGATGTCGAAGCCGTGATGCGCGACATCGAGGTCAAGCGCGCGACCTATTTCCCGGGCGTGCCGACGATGTGGATCGCGATCGCGGCACTTCCCGATCTCGACAAGCGCGACTTCTCCTCGCTCGCCGCGATCGGCTCCGGCGGCGCGCCGCTGCCGGTCGAGGTCGCGAGCTTCTTTGAGCGCAAGGTCGGCAAGAAGCTCAAGAGCGGCTGGGGCATGACCGAGACCTGCTCGCCCGGCACCGGCCACCCGCCTGTCGGTCCCGACAAGCCCGGATCGATCGGATTGATGCTGCCCGGCATCGAGCTCGACGTCGTCTCGCTGGAAGAGCCCACGAAAGTGCTGCCACCGGACGAAGTCGGCGAGATCCGCATCAAGGGCCCGAACGTCACCAAGGGCTATTGGAACAAGCAGCACGACTCCGCGGAGTATTTCTCCGACGGCCGCTTCCTCACCGGCGACATCGGCTATGTCGACACCGACGGCTATTTCTTCCTGGTCGACCGCAAGAAGGACATGATCATCTCTGGCGGCTTCAACGTCTATCCGCAGATGATCGAGCAGGCGATCTACACCGTATCGGGCGTGCACGAGGTGATCGTGCTCGGCATTCCCGATCCGTATCGCGGTGAAGCCGCAAAGGCCTTCATCAAGCTCAAGCCGGACGCAAAACCGTTCTCGCTCGACGAGCTGCGCGCGCAGCTCGCCGGCAAGGTCGGCAAGCACGAATTGCCGGCGGAGGTCGAGTTCGTCGACGATCTGCCGCGCACGCCGGTCGGAAAGCTGTCGCGCCACGAATTGCGCCAGCGGCAGAAATCAAGTCAAAAGCACGATATAAACCAGGAATAACGCTTCACAGGAGGGTCCGATGGAT
The DNA here is from genome assembly GCF_040548225.1 of Bradyrhizobium sp. S3.12.5. Lineage (NCBI taxonomy): Bacteria > Pseudomonadati > Pseudomonadota > Alphaproteobacteria > Hyphomicrobiales > Nitrobacteraceae > Bradyrhizobium > Bradyrhizobium sp. S3.12.5. The sequence goes on along the minus strand of NZ_JBEPRF010000013.1, from coordinate 71,922 downwards.
CTCGCATTCACGAAGGAAGAGCAGGCGTTTCGCGAGGAAGTGCGTTCATTCTTCCGCGACAACGTGCCGCCGGATACGCGGCGCAAGCTGGTCGAGGGCCGCCACCTCTCGAAGGACGAGATGGTGACGTGGTGGCGCATCCTCAACAAGAAAGGTTGGGGCACCAGCCACTGGCCGACGCAGTATGGCGGCACCGGCTGGACAAGCGTGCAGCACTACATCTTCAACGAGGAGCTGCAGTCCTATCCGGCGCCGCAGCCGCTCGCCTTCGGCGTCAGCATGGTCGGCCCCGTGATCTACACCTTCGGCAACGAAGAGCAGAAGAAGAAGTATTTGCCGCGCATTGCCAATGTCGACGATTGGTGGTGCCAGGGTTTCTCCGAGCCCGGCTCCGGTTCTGATCTTGCCTCGCTGAAGACCAAAGCCGAGCGCAAGGGCGACAAGTGGATCATCAACGGCCAGAAGACCTGGACGACGCTCGCCCAGCACGCCGACATGATCTTCTGCCTCTGCCGTACCGACAACAATGCGAAGAAGCAGATGGGCATCTCCTTCATCGTGTTCCCGATGAAGTCGAAAGGCGTCACCGTGCGCCCGATCCAGACCATCGACGGCGGCGTCGAGGTCAACGAAGTGTTCTTCGATGACGTCGAGGTTCCCTACGAGAACCTGATCGGCGAAGAGAACAAGGGCTGGGATTACGCCAAATTCTTGCTCGGCAATGAACGCATCGGCATTGCGCGGGTCGGCGTCTCCAAGGAGCGGCTGCGCCGCATCCGCGATCTCGCCGGCAAGGTCGAATCCGGCGGCAAGCCGATCATCCAGGACGCCGCGTTCCGCGAGAAGCTGGCGGCCTGCGAGATCGAGCTGAAGGCGCTCGAGCTGACCCAGCTCCGCGTCGTCGCCGACGAAGGCAAGCACGGCAAGGGCAAGCCCAATCCGGCGTCGTCGGTGCTGAAGATCAAGGGCTCCGAGATCCAGCAGACCACCACCGAGCTGCTGATGGAAGTGATCGGCCCGTTCGCCGCACCCTACGATGTGCACGGCGACGACGGCTCCAACGAAGCCATGGACTGGACCGCCCAGATCGCGCCGAGCTACTTCAACAACCGCAAGGTCTCGATCTACGGCGGCTCCAACGAGATTCAGCGCAACATCATCGCCAAGGCGGTGCTGGGGCTGTGATCGCGCACTATCACCACGCACTCACCGTCATGGCCGGGCTTGACCCGGCCATCCACGCCTAGCGGCACGAAAGAACGTGGATGCCCGGCACAAGGCCGGGCATGACGAAATCGATACCGGGAGAGCAAAGAACATGGATTTTGATTTGACCGAGGAGCAGCGGCTCCTGAAGGACAGCATCGACGGCCTGCTGACCGATTCCTACGATTTCGAGAGCCGCAAGAAGTACATGAAGGAGAAGGGCGGCTGGAGCAAAGCCGTCTGGGGCAAGCTCGCCGAGCAGGGTCTGCTTGGGTTGCCCTTCGCGGAGGCCGATGGCGGCTTCGGCGGCGGCGGCGTCGAGACCATGATCGTGATGGAAGCGCTCGGCAAGGCGCTGGTGCTCGAGCCGTATCTGGCGACCGTCGTGATCGGCGGCGGCTTCCTGCGCCATGCCGGCACCGATGCGCAGAAGGCCGCGCATGTGCCCGGGATCGTCGACGGAAGCAAGACGCTGGCGTTCGCCCAGCTCGAGAAGAACTCGCGCTACGATCTGTTCGACGTCGCCACGACGGCGAAGAAGAAAGGCGAGGCTTACGTCATCGACGGCGAGAAGTTCGTCGTGCTCAACGGCGAGAACGCCGACACCCTGATCGTCACCGCGCGCACCAAGGGCAACCGCCGCGATACGACCGGCATCGGCGTGTTCCTGGTGCCGGCGAGTGCCAAGGGCGTGACCAAGAAGTCTTACCCCACGCAGGACGGCCTGCACGCCGCCGACATCACATTCACCGGTGTGGAGGTCGGCGCAGACACCGTGCTCGGCAACCCCGACGACTCGCTCGCGCTCATCGAGCGCGTGGTGGACGAGGCTCGTGTCGCACTTTGTGCGGAAGCAGTCGGCCTGATGGACGAGTCGCTGAAGACCACCGTCGAGTACATCAAGACGCGAAAACAGTTCGGCGTCGCGATCGGCTCGTTCCAGTCGCTGCAGCACCGCGCCTCCGACATGTTCGTCGCGGCCGAGCAGGCGCGCTCGATGTCGATGTTCGCGACCATGGCGGCTGATTTCGAGGACGCCAAAGAGCGTTCCACCGCCATCGCCGCCGCTAAGGTGCAGATCGGCAAGTCGCTGAAATTCGTCGGCCAGCAGGCGATCCAGCTCCACGGTGGCATCGGCATGACCATGGAGGCGAAGATCGGCCACTACTTCAAGCGCCTGACCATGATCGAGAACACCTTTGGCGACACCGACTACCACCAGCGCCGCGTCGCGGATGCGGGCGGGTTGGTCTGAGTGATCTAAACCACACGAAGACTGTCATGCCCCGGCTTGACCGGGGCCCAGTACGCTGCGGCAGCAGTTCGTTCACGCAACATCCGCCGCGGAGTACTGGATCGCCCGGTCAAGCCGGGCGATGACACCGAACAAGCGGAATCAGCGGAGCAACAACGGCCGCTACCGGTCGCGCTCGGCCAGGGCACCTTCGATCGCGCGCACGACGAGCAGGGCCGATCGCTCGTCCAGGTGCACACCGTCGGCCCAGCGCAGTTCGCCCGACGGCGGATCGATCGGCAGCCAACGCTCGCGATCCGGGAAGGCCGCGTGGACGATCGCCTTGCTCATCCTGACCATGCGCGAATCCTCGATCTCCGCCGCGAAGGGGATCTCGATCAGGAACGCGCGTGATCCCCGCCGCTCGATGTCGTCGATGAGCTGTCTGATGCGCGCCACGTTCGCGTGCGCCTGAGCGGTGGGGTCGTCGTCATTCATCTGTTGCACGGCACGGTCGAGATAGACCCTGTTGTCGAATGTGCTCGGCGGCTCCTTGAGCAGGCGATCCCGCTCGGCGCGCGCGTCTGCAGGATTCGGCGGCGTGTGATTCCACGTTTCATAGGCCGCAACCGCCGTTCGCACCGGGCGCAGGAATAGCGTCTCGGTGCGCGCGCCGCCGGAAAATTTGGCGATCAGCGCGTCGTCGGGCAGGCGCGTGAGAACGTTGGTCTCGATCAGGACGATCTTCGGCAGGCTTTTCCGCTTCGCGACGATGTCCAGGCTGGTCACCGGCGAGCCGCCGGCGAGCGCGAGATTGCGGACGCGCGGGCGTGTGAAATATTCCTCCTTCAGACGCCAGGCGACCGAGCTGCCGACCAGCACGAGGTCAGGTACGGGCTCCCCGACATAGCGGTTGAGCGTGATGATGGTGCCGTCGCGGGTGGTGGCGGTCGGCTGCTGCAGGCCGATGCCGAAACGCGCGGTGGCAAGGCTGCAGGCGAGCAGCAGCGCCACCGCGACGCCCGCGCATTTGATCAGCCATGAAAGTCTCGGTGACTGCGGCATGGTCAGAACTGGAAATAGATGAAGGCGGCGTCCGGCCCGGCCTCGAGCCAGGCCATCGCCGCCAGCGCGCCATAGAGGTACGGCTCCCATCGCCGCAGCTTGCCCTCCAGGAGCGCACCGATGCCAAGGTGCTGGATCAGGACGGGGAAGGCGTAGAGCAGCGCCATGTTGCGGAACAGCTTTGTCGGATTGGGATTGTCAGTCGGCGCGAACATCCCTGCGAGATAGCCGAGCGCGTGATCGAAGTTCGGCAGCTTGAAGAAGATCCAGAGCATCGTCACGGAGAAAAACACCACGCCCATGCGGGCGACCCGCACCACAGGCCCGGCTTCGCCGAGAAATCTCAGGAACGGCCGCTCGACGACCAGCAGCAGGCCGTGCAGCATGCCCCACAGCGCGTAGCTCAGGCTCGCGCCATGCCATAGCCCGCCGAGCGTCATCACGATCATCAGATTGAGGCAGGTCCGGGCCGGCCCCTTCCTGTTGCCGCCGAGCGGGATGTAGAGATAGGTCCTGAGCCAGGTCGACAGCGAGATGTGCCAGCGGGTCCAGAACTCGGAGAACGAGACCGAGATGTAGGGCAGGTCAAAGTTGACGGGCAGGCGATAGCCGAACAGCAGCGCCAGGCCGAGCGCGATCGCCGAGTAGCCGAAGAAATCGGCATAGATCTGGTAGCTGTACAGGAACACGAGCAGCCAGCGGTCCGGCGTCGACACGGTCTCGTAGAGCGGATAGTCCATGTAGGACGTCATCTCGTTGAGATTGTTCGCGACGTAGAGCTTGAAGAAGAAGCCGGTCAGGATCCATTTGGCCGCCGCCACGAAGTCGACGTCGCCGAGTTGCTTGGGCGCAATCTGCGGCATGAACTGGCCCGCGCGGGTGATCGGCCCGGACACGAGCTGCGGGAAGAAGATGATGTAGAGGAACACCTCCCGCAAGCGTGGCGGCTGCTTCTCGCGCGTCAGGTCGACCAGCAGGCTGATATTGTGGAACACGAAAAACGAGATGCCGATCGGCAGCGGCAACCGCAGCAGCACATCCAGTGGTGCGACGCCGGTCGGGTGAACCGCGGCTAAGTCGATGAACAGCAGCTTGTATTTGAAGAATGCCAGCAGCGCGAGATTGAACACGATGCCGGCCGGCATCCAGAGCGCGCGGTTGTCGAACGCCAGCACCAGGCAGAGATAGGTTCCGAGCACGGCAAGCAGCAATAGCGGCAGCAGTTCCGGCTGGCCGGAGCCATAGAACACCAGGCTTGCGAGCACCAGCAGCTGAACCTGGAAGCGGCGCAACGGCGGCAAATAATAGGCGCCGAACACCACCGCAACGAAGATGCCGAACTGATACGAAGTGAATGTCATGCCGCCCCGGATTGCCGGTCCGGCATGTAGCATCTTCGCTCCCGCCATCCTAGTCTCCGGGCCAGCGGCTTGCTCGCGGCCCATCCTTCGAGACGCCCGCTTTGGCGGGGCTCCTCAGGATGAGGTCTCGTTTCAAAACCTTGATCCAAACCCTACGCTCTAAGACCCTCATGGTGAGGAGCGCCGCCTTACGGCGCGTCTCGAACCACGAGGCCAAGCAGGTTCACAGTCCTCAAGCGCCACATGCGGCGGCCTTGACCTTCCTGCCCTAATCCGCTCCTTTTGGCGCGACACAATGATCCCCCTCAGGGGAACGCCAAGACTACGCCAAGAGAACGCCAGGGTAAGCTTCCATGTCTTTCGTCCTCGCCATCGACCAGGGCACAACCTCCTCGCGTGCGATCGTGTTTCGCAGCGACATCTCGATTGCTGCGCGTGCGCAAGCCGAGTTTCCGCAGCATTTTCCGGCTTCGGGCTGGGTCGAGCACGAGCCGGAGGACATCTGGACCTCGACCGTGACGGTCTGCCGCGACGCAATCGAGAAGGCGGGCATCACGGCGAAGGACATCGCCGCGATCGGCATCACCAACCAGCGCGAGACCACCGTGGTGTGGGACCGCGCCACGGGACAAGCCGTGCACCGCGCCATCGTCTGGCAGGACCGCCGCACCGCCGACATCTGCGCGAAGCTCAAGCACGAAGGCCGCGAGCCGCTGATCTCGCAAAAGACCGGCCTGATCATCGATCCCTATTTCTCCGGCACCAAGGTCGCCTGGATCCTGGACCACGTCCCCGGCGCACGGGCGCGCGCCGCCCGCGGCGAGCTGATGTTCGGCACCGTCGATTGCTACCTGCTGTGGCGCCTCACCGGCGGCAAGGTCCACGCCACCGATGCCACCAATGCCTCGCGCACGCTGCTGTTCAACATCCACACCGGACAGTGGGACGACGAGCTGCTCGAGATCATCGGCGTGCCACGCTCGATGCTGCCCGAGGTGAAGGATTCCTCCGCCCATTTCGGCGAGAGCACGCCGGACCTGTTCGGCGGCGCGATCGCGATCTCCGGCATCGCCGGCGACCAGCAGGCCGCGACCATCGGGCAAGCCTGCTTTCGTCCGGGAATGATGAAGTCGACCTACGGCACCGGTTGTTTTGCCCTGCTCAACACCGGCACCACGCCTGTCGTCTCGAAGAACAAGCTGCTCACCACCATCGCCTACCAGCTCGGCGGCAAGCGCACCTACGCGCTCGAAGGCTCGATCTTCGTTGCAGGCTCGGCGGTGCAGTGGCTGCGCGATGGCCTCGGCATCATCAAGCACGCCGCCGAAACCGGACCGCTCGCCGATCAATCCGACTCCATGCAGAGCGTCTATCTGGTCCCGGCCTTCGTCGGCATGGGCGCGCCCTACTGGAATCCGCGCGTCCGCGGCGCCCTGTTCGGCCTCACCCGCAACACCGGCCCGGCCGAGCTTGCCCACGCCGCACTCGAAAGCGTCTGCTACCAGACCTTCGATCTCTGGGCCGCGATGCGCGCGGACTGGCCGAGCTCGGAAATCGCGAGCGTCGTGCTGCGCGTCGATGGCGGCATGACCGCGTCGGACTGGACCATGCAGCGTCTCGCCGATCTCCTCGACGCGCCGGTCGATCGCCCCGTGATCCAGGAGACCACCGCGCTCGGTGCGGCCTATCTCGCCGGTCTCCAGGCCGGCGTCTATCCCGAGCCGACGAAATTCGCCGACAATTGGCGCCTCGAGCACCGCTTCAAGCCGAACATGAGCCAGGCCACGCGCGATCGAAAGCTCGCCGGCTGGGCCCGCGCGGTGAAGGGCGTGCTGGCGAGCGACGAGGGGGAATAGCGGGCGCGTTGCGCCCCAATCAACAACAACGGGAGAAGACAATGAACACGGATTTCAACCGGGTCATCCAAAAGCTCTGCGCTGCGGCGATCTTCGCTGCGCTGCTCACTTCGACCGCCATCGCGCGCGAAAAACCGAACCCGCTCGGCAGCGCGCGCCAGGTCAAGGCTGATGTCGTCGGTCTCAACGCCCCCGCCCGGATCCTGGTCGACGTCTGGGGCATTCCGCACATCTACGCCGGCAACGAGCACGATTTGTTCTTCCTGCAAGGTTTCAACGCCGCGCGCGACCGGCTCTGGCAGATCGATCTTTGGCGCAAGCGCGGGCTCGGCCTGCTCGCCAGGGATTTCGGCCAGGTCAATGCCGAGCAGGACAAGGCGCTGCGGCTGTTTCTCTATCGCGGCGACATGAATGCGGAGTGGGCGGCCTACGGCCCCAAGGCAAAGACCTATGCGGACGCCTTCGTTGCCGGCGTCAACGCCTATGTCGCCGACGTGCGCGCGGGAAAACGTCCGCTGCCGATCGAGTTCAGGATCGCCGGCACCATGCCGGATCTTTGGGTCGCCGATGACGTCGTCCGCATCCGCAGCCACGGCCTGACCCGCAACGTCGCCTCCGAAGTGAAGCGCTCGCTGGTCGCGTGCGCCGCCGGCCTCGATGCCGATCGGTTTCGCGTCAAGCTCGAACCGGCCTGGACCACGAAAATCCCCGATGGGCTCGACCCCTGCAGCGTGCCGAAGGCCGTGCTCGCGGCCTACGATCTCGCGACCCGCCCGGTGGCCTTTGCCGCGCCAAAGGACCAGAAGGCCGCGCTCGCGCACGATCCCGACAAATACCTCACTCAAGCCGATCAGCAGCGCGACACCATCGGCTCCAACAACTGGGTGATCGCGGCTTCGCGCACCGCGACGGGCCGTCCGATCCTCGCCAACGATCCGCATCGCGAGCACAGCGTGCCCTCGCTCCGCTACATCGTCGGGCTCAATGCGCCCGGCATCTCCGTGATCGGCGCCGGCGAGCCGGCGCTGCCCGGCATCTCGATCGGCCACAATGGCACCATCGCCTTCGGCCTCACCATCTTCAACGTCGACCAGGAAGACCTCTACGTCTACGAGCTCAATCCGCAAAATCCCAACCAGTATCGCTACGGCAATGGCTGGGAGGACATGCGCATCGTCCACGAGAAGCAGCAGGTCAAGGGCGAGGCCGATCGCGATCTCGAGCTGAAGTTCACTCGCCACGGCCCCGTGATCTTCGTCGACGACGCCAACAAGCGCGCCTTCGCCGTGCGCTCGATCTGGTTCGAGCCCGGCACCTCGGCTTACTTCGGCTCGTCGGACTACATGACCGCAAAGGACTGGAACGGTTTCCTCGGCGCCATGCGGCGCTGGGGCGCGCCGTCGGAAAACCAGGTCTATGCCGACACCAAGGGCAATATCGGCTGGGTCGCCGCCGGCAAGACGCCGCGCCGCCTCAACTTCGACGGCCTCATGCCGGTGCCCGGCGATGGCCGTTATGAATGGCAGGGATTCTTGTCGCTCGACGAGCTGCCGAAATCGTATCAGCCCAAGCAGGGCTTTTTCGCCACGGCGAACCACATGAACCTGCCGCCCGATTATCCCGTCAACGAGCGCAGGGTCGGCTTCGAATGGTCCGACAGCGCGCGCTGGCAGCGCATCACCGATGTGCTCGCGGCCAACACCAAGGTGACGCTCGCCGACGCCATGGATCTGCAGAACGACGACACCGCCATGCTGGGACGCCGGCTGGTCAAGCTGCTGCAGCCGTTGTCGTCTGATGATGTCAACGTGAAGCAGGGTCTCGATCTGCTCAAGCCGTGGGACGCGCGCGATTCCGCCGATAGTGCCGCGGCCGCCGTGTTCGAGGTCTGGATCGCCAATCATCTCGGCCCCAGGCTGCTGAAAACCACGGCGCCCAAGGCGGCCGACCTGATCGCGCCTGAGGCCTCCAGCATTCCGGCGCTCGTCGCCGCGCTGGAATCGCCGGATGCGTCGTTCGGCGTCGATCCCGCAGCTGCGCGCGACCAGATCTTGCGCGACAGCCTGGGTGCGGCGGTGGCCGATGTCGCCGGCAAGCTCGGTCCTGATCCCTCCACCTGGCGCTGGGGCCGGCTCCATGTCGCAAAGTTCGATCACGCGCTGATGCCGCTCGCCGACAAGGCGACCGCGGCGCAATTGTCGGTCGGCCCGCTCGCCTATGGCGGCGCCGCCAACGTGCCGCGCGCCGCCACCTATCGCCGCTCGGACTATCAGCTCACCGCCGGCGCCTCGTTCCGCATGGTGCTCGATGTCGGCAATTGGGATGCGAGCCGCACCATCAACACGCCCGGCCAGTCCGGCGATCCCTTCAGCGGCCACTACCGCGACCTCGCCCCGCTCTGGGCCACCGGCCAATATGTGCCGTTGCTCTACAGCCTCTCGGCGGTGGAAGCCGCCACCGCGGAAGCGATCACGCTGACGCCAAGGTGAGGGGCCTTCACCTCTCCCCGCTTGCGGGGAGAGGTCGGAACGCATCGAGAGATGCGTTCCGGGTGAGGGGGTACAGGTCTATCGACAGACAGAGCTCGCGGAGAGAGGCCCCTCACCCCAACGCTCTCCCCGTAAGAACGGGGAGAGGGAGCGCAGTCCCGTCACGGTCGCATGATTGCTCCACAGGAAACCCCCATGATCCTCCCCGACGGCTATTCCGATATCCCCGCCGGCAAGATCGCCGCAATCGTCACCCATCTGGAGATGACCGCCCGCCCTCCGCACCGGAACGATCCACCCGGCGCGTGGATCGTGCGCAAGGTCGACGCGCCCCCGCTTGATTGGTACCGCGATCTCTATCGCCGCGTCGGCGAGGAGTGGCTGTGGTTTTCGCGGGCGCGCATGACCGACGCCGAGCTCGCCGCAATCATCCACGCGCCGGGCATCGAAATCTACGCACTGGTCGTGGGCGGCCGCGATGAAGGCCTGCTCGAATTGGATTTCCGCGACCCCGGCCAGTGCGAGCTGGTCTATTTCGGCGTCACAGCAGGCCTGATCGGCACCGGCGCCGCCCGCTTCCTGATGAACCGCGCACTGGAGCGCGCATGGTCCGGCGATGTGCGTCGCGTCTGGGTGCACACCTGCACCTTCGATCATCCGTCGGCAGTCGCGTTTTATCAGCGCTCCGGCTTCATCCCGTTCCGCCGCCAGATCGAGGTCGCGGATGATCCGCGGCTCGACGGCACGGTGTCGCGCGATGCGGCGAAGCACGTTCCGATCATCGAGTAGCGAGTGTGGGGCGCGGCTCCTTCCGTCATTGCGAGCGCAGCGAAGCAATCCAGTTTGTCTCCGCGGAAAGATTCTGGATTGCTTCGCTGCGCTCGCAATGACGGAGTGTGGGCTACACCGCCCCTCTGAACTAGTTGTCGAAGTTCGTGTTGGCGCCACACACCAGCACCGCGACACGTTCGCCTGCCGACGGCTGATAGCAGCCAGACAACAGCGCTGCAAACGCCGCCGCGCCGCCGGGCTCGGCGACAAGGCGCAGGCTCGACCACAGCGCGGCCTGGGCCTGCCGGATCGAATCGTCGCTGACGAGGACGACGCGCTCGACATGGGCGCGTGCGATCGGGAACATCAATTCGCCGACGCGCCGTGGCGCGAGGCTGTCGGCGGCGAGGCCGCTGGCCGGCGCGTCGACCGGGGCTCCTGCCGCGAAAGCGGCGTGAAGGGTCGGTGAGAGCTCCGGCTCGACGGCAACGATGCGGGTCCGGCCGGCGGTCCACGCCGCGATGCCGCCGATCAGCCCGCCGCCGCCGACCGCCACCAGCAGCGTGTCGATGCCGGGCGCGTCCTGCTCTAGCTCCAGCCCGACGCTGCCCTGGCCGAGCAGGGTTTCGATCTGATCGTAGGCATGAACGGCCATGGCGCCGGTCCGCGCGACATGGGCTTCGCTGGCCGCAAGCGCATCGGCGTAGCGATTGCCCGCGATCACGAGCTCGGCGCCATAATTCCTGATCCGCTCGGCCTTGGCGGGCGAGGTGATGTCGGGCACGAAAATCGTGGCGGGAATTTTGAGCCGCTGCGCTGCATAGGCGACGGCGGCGCCATGATTGCCCCCGGATGCGGCGACGACACCGGCTTGCGGCACCTGCCGCAGCAGCAGATTGGCAAACGCACCCCGCGCCTTGAACGATCCGGAATGCTGCAGCAGCTCGAGCTTGAAAATGACGGGCGCGGCCGGCAGTCCGAAATCGGCGAGGTCGGCGGCGAGCAGCGGCGTGCGCCGGATGTGCGGGCGGATAACGGCTTCCGTCGCCGCGATCCGCTCCCGGGTGATGTCTGATGTCACTGTCATGATGCGGTCCTTGATAGCGCATCCGGACGACGCTGTCGCGAGCGCCGTTGCGTCAGGCGCAATGCTCCATGTCCAGGATTTTGCTTGCGTCGTTCCGATGTTGTCGTGGAAACTGATCGGCCCCGCCTCATCTACCGCCAGAGAAGAGCGAGAACCATGTTCCTGATCGGCCAATATGATTCCCCCTTCGTCCGCCGCGTCGCAATTGCGCTGCGGCTTTACGGGCTCGGGTTCGAGCACAAGCCGTGGTCGACCTTCGGCGATGCCGACAGAATAGCGCCGTACAATCCGTTGCGCCGCGTGCCGACCCTGGTGCTCGATGACGGCGAGGCGCTGATCGAGAGCACGATCATCCTGGACTTTCTCGACGAGCTCGTCGGGCCCGAGAAGGCGATGCTGCCGCGAAGCGGCGTCGAGCGGCGCCGGCATTTGCGGATTTGCGCGCTCGCGACCGGCCTCGGCGACAAGGCGGTCAGCCTGCTCTACGAACGGGTGCTGCGGAAGGAGCAGTTGGCGCTATGGGTCGAGCGCTGCCAGGCGCAGATCGGCGACGTGCTCGGCGTGCTGGAAGCCGAGCGCGCCAAGGTGACGACGCCGTACTGGCTGGGTGGCCGCATCGGCCATGCCGACATCGCTGTCGCCTGCGTCACACGCTTCACCCGCGAGGCGCATCCGCAACTGTTCGACACGGCGCGCTATCCGGCGTTGAGCGCACATGCCGATCGCTGCGAGGCGCTGGCGCCGTTCCAGGAGATATTGCAGCCGCTGGCGCCGCCGAAGGGGTGAGCGCTCTGTCGTTCCGGGGCGCGCCGCTTGGCGCGAGCCCGGAATCCATTCATCGGCGACACTTGCTGCACAATGGATTCTCAGATGCGCAATTGCGCATCATAGCTCGCGCTCCGCGCGCCCCGGAATGACACCAAGGCCCGTTACGCGAATCCCACCTTGATCAAAATGGTCAGAAAGGAGCCGCCGACGATCGCACAGACCGCGGCGCCGATCAGCGGCCCCAGCGCGCCTTCCCGGCTCGCAGGCTCCAGCACGGCCTGTCCCGGCTGGTCCGGATCGTAATAAACTTTGACGCTCTGTCCGGGATGATAGCGCGCCGCGGCCTTTTCCGCGACCTCGCGAAACCCGGAGATCATGGTGCCGCCCCAATCGACTTCGGTGCCGATGAAGTCGCGCTTGCCGACCCTGTAGGCGTAGCGCAGCGCGACCTGATAGCGATGTCGGAGTTTGGTGGTCGTCGGTTTGTCGTCGTGATCGGTCTTCTCCTCGATGATCTCCTCGATCACGTCGCAACGGGTGATCCTGCCAGCTGTGGTCGGCCAGCGCAGGCTGGCGCTTGCGAGCCGGCGGGTCCTGACATATTCGGCGACGAGGAACACGCCGCCCACGAGCACGATGATCGGCAACGCGAACGCGAACAGCGGAACGCCCTTGTCGGCGTAGAGCACACGACCTGCAAGCGAATGCGCGGTCAGGGTCGCGGCAATGAAGCCGAGCACGATCGCGAACGCCACCAGCGCCGCGACGTTCTGCGCTTCGGCGGGCTCCAGTAGGGCTTCGGTCGGTTGCTTCGGATCGACGTAGACATCGACATGCGCCCCGACCGGATATCGTCCCGCCAGCTTTGCGGCGAGCACCCTTGTCGTGATGGTGGGCCCGCCGACAAAGATCTTGTCGCTTTCCAGCTCCTGGCCGCCGGCCTGATAGCGATAGCGGATGATGGGCCTGGCATCGTTCCGATCGTCCGAGGCGTGCGTCGCCGGCTGATCGACCCGGGAGACCGTGATGATGCCCTCGACCTTGTCCCAGCCCCGCGCGGCCTGCAACAGCCGCCACGTGCGGACCAGGCTGAACAGCATCAGTCCAAACAGCAGCACTGAGACGGCGGCGGCAATCTGCGTCCACATCAAGTGTTGGGCATCCAGCATCCGATTTCCTTGGCTCCCCGAAGGCGACCGCCATTGGTCGCGGCGAGCGCGCGTTGCGTTCACGGCGCTGTGGGGGAAACGCGCCGCGAGAATGCGAAGCTGTGTGAAATGTGAGTTGGAAGCGCGGCGCTCCTTGCCCGCACTCCGTCATTGCGAGCGCAGCGAAGCAATCCAGTCTGTCCCCGCGGCAAGATTCTGGATTGCTTCGCTGCGCTCGCAATGACGAGATCGGGGGGGAGAGCTTCTGCCGTTCAGCAAGCGAGATTGGCGATCCTGCCTTGATACAGGTGTTTTGCCCGACGGCGCAAGCGTTTTTCGGCAAGACCGAAAATCTCACAAGCCCTTTCAGCCCCATCCCTACTGTGCATGGGGTTGTTTTCGCCTTCTGAGTGCCGGGGCCTACCCAGCCCCCACACGCTTCTTCTGCCAGACCAGATGCACGGCACAGGTGCAGCCGGGCGGATGCGAGGCGAGGTCTTTCGACATCTCATCATTCGCGGGCGTCGCGGCAAAGGCCTTGTCGGCGTCCTCGCGCGAGGGGATGTAGTTCAGCACCGGCGCCAGCCAGCGCTCGGTCTCGGTGACCGACATGCCCTTGCGCGCGGCATAGTCCTCGACCTGGTCGCGCTCGATCTTGCCGACGCCGAAATAATAGCTCTCGGGGTTCGCGAAATAGAGCCCGGACACGGACGAGCCCGGCCACATCGCAAAGCTCTCGGTCAGCTTCACGCCGGCGGTGGCTTCCGCGTCGAGCAGCTCGAACAGCGTCGCCTTCTCGGTGTGATCGGGCTGCGCCGGATAGCCGGGCGCGGGGCGGATGCCCTGATATTTTTCCAGGATCAGATCGTCGGTCGAGAGCGCCTCGTCCGGCGCATAGGCCCAGAACTCGCGGCGCACGCGGGCATGCATGCGCTCGGCAAAAGCCTCGGCCAGGCGGTCCGCCAACGCCTTGCACAGGATCGAGGAGTAGTCGTCATTGGCCATCTTGAAGCGGTCGGCGACCGCATCCTCGCCGATGCCGGCGGTGACCACGAAGCCGCCGACATAGTCGGGCACGCCCGCGGGCGCGATGAAGTCGGACAGCGCCGCGTTGAAGCGGCCCTCGCGCTTCTCGAGCTGCTGGCGCAGCGTGTGCAGCGTCGCGATGCTCCTGGTGCGGCTGTCATCGGCATAGAGCACGATGTCGTCGCCTTGCGCGTTCGCCGGCCAGAAGCCAACGGTCGCGCGGGCGCGGAACCATTTTTCCTTGACGATGAGGTCGAGCATCTTGCGCGCATCGTCATAGAGCGAGCGCGCGACTTCGCCGACCTTGGCGTCGTCGAGAATCGCGGGGAAGCGGCCGGCGAGCTCCCAGGTCTGGAAGAACGGCGTCCAGTCGATATAGGGCACGAGCTCGGCCAGGTCGTAGTCGTCGAAGCTCCTGGTGCCGAGGAAGGTCGGCTTCACCGGCTTGTTCGCGGCGAAGTCGACCGGCACGCGGTTCTTGCGGGCCACGTCCAGCTTCAGCCGCTTCTTGTCGGCCTGCGCGCGGAAATGCGCGTCCGAGATCTTTGCGTATTCGGCGCGCACCTCGGCGGCATAGGCCTCGCGCCTCTCAGGCGAGAGCAGCGAGGACGCAACGCCAACCGCGCGGCTGGCGTCGTTGACGTGGACGACGGGACCGGCGCGATAGCTCGGGTCGATCTTCACGGCCGTGTGCACGCGGCTCGTGGTTGCGCCGCCGATCAGCAGCGGCAGCTTCAACCCTTCGCGCTGCAGTTCGCCGGCGAAGAACGCCATCTCGTCGAGCGAGGGCGTGATCAGGCCGGACAAGCCGACGATGTCGGCCTTCTCCGCCTTCACCGTCTCGACGATCTTGGCCGCCGGCACCATCACGCCGAGGTCGATGACCTCGTAATTGTTGCACTGGAGCACGATGCCGACGATGTTCTTGCCGATGTCGTGCACGTCGCCCTTCACGGTCGCGAGCACGATCTTGCCGGCCGAGCTCGAGCCTTCGGTGCCGATGCCGTTGGCGAGGTTGCGCGCCTTCTCCTCCTCCATGAACGGCATCAGCCAGGCGACCGCCTGCTTCATCACGCGCGCCGACTTCACGACTTGCGGCAGGAACATCTTGCCGTCGCCGAAGAGGTCGCCGACCACGTTCATGCCGGCCATCAGCGGGCCCTCGATCACGTCGAGCGGCCGCTTGGAGGCCTTGCGGGCTTCCTCGGTGTCCTGCTCGATGAACTCGGTGATGCCGTGCACCAGCGAATGCGACAGCCGCTTCTCCACCGGCCATTCGCGCCAGGCGAGATCGGCTTCCTTGCTCTCCGTCTTCTTGCCGCGGAACTTCTCCGCCAGCGCCAGCAGGCGCTCCGATGCGCCCGCGTCGCGATTGAGGACGACGTCCTCGCAAGTCTGGCGCAGCTCGGGGTCGATGTCGTCATAGACGATCATCTGTCCGGCATTGACGATGCCCATGTCCATGCCGGCCTTGATGGCGTGATACAGGAACACCGAGTGCATGGCCTCGCGCACCGGCTCGTTGCCGCGGAACGAGAACGACAGATTGGAGACGCCACCCGAGATGTGCGCGCCGGGCAGGTTCTTGCGGATCCAGCGCGTCGCCTCGATGAAGTCGACGCCGTAATTGTTGTGCTCCTCGATGCCGGTCGCGATCGCAAAAATATTCGGATCGAAGATGATGTCTTCCGGCGCGAAGCCGACGCGGTTCACCAGGATGTCGTAGGCACGCTTGCAGATCTCGGTCTTGCGCGCGAACGTATCGGCCTGGCCGACCTCGTCGAACGCCATCACCACGACGGCCGCGCCGTGACGGCGGGCGATCCTGGCTTCGTGAATGAACTTGTCCTCGCCTTCCTTCATCGAGATCGAATTTACGACCGGCTTGCCCTGCACGCATTTCAGGCCGGCCTCGATCACCGAGAATTTCGAGGAGTCGACCATCACCGGAACGCGGGCAATGTCGGGCTCGGCGGCGACGAGGTTGAGGAAGGTCACCATCGCGGCTTCCGAATCCAGCAGCCCTTCGTCCATGTTGACGTCGATGATCTGCGCGCCATTCTCGACCTGGTCGCGCGCGACCTGAAGTGCCGCGGTGTAGTCGCCGGCGGTGACGAGCTTGCGGAAGCGCGCCGAGCCGGTGACGTTGGTGCGCTCGCCGATGTTCACGAAGGGAATCGCGTCGGTCAGAATGAAGGGCTCGAGGCCGGAGAGCCGCAAGCGCGGTTCGATCTCCGGCACGATGCGCGGCTTGTGCGGCGCGACCGCGGCGGCGATCGCGGCGATATGGTCCGGCGTGGTGCCGCAGCAGCCGCCGACGATGTTGACGAGGCCGGACGCAGCGAACTCGCCGACCAGGCGGGCCATGTACTCCGGCGTCTCGTCATACTGGCCGAACTCGTTGGGCAGGCCGGCATTGGGATAAGCGCAGACCAGCGTATCGGCGACGCGGCCGATATCGGCGATATGCGCGCGGAGGTCTTCGGCGCCGAGCGCGCAGTTGAAACCGATGGTGACGGGCTTGGCGTGCCGCACCGAATTCCAGAATGCTTCCGGCAACTGGCCCGAGAGCAGGCGGCCGGATTTGTCGGTGATGGTGCCCGACACCATCACCGGCATGTCGATCCCGAGCTGTTCGGTGATCTCGGCGATCGCATAGAGCGCGGCCTTGGCGTTCAGCGTATCAAAAATGGTCTCGACCAGCAGCAGATCGACGCCGCCATCGATCAGGCCGCTGATCTGCTCGCCATAGGATTTGCGCAGATCATCGAAGGTGACGGCGCGGTAGCCGGGATTGGCGACGTCAGGCGAGATCGAGGCGGTGCGGTTGGTCGGGCCGATGGCACCCGCGACGAAGCGCGGCTTGCCGTCTTCGGCGGCGACACGCTTGGCGGCGTTGCCGGCGAGGCGGGCGCCTTCGCGCGCCATCTCGTAGACGATGTCGGTGAGATCGTAATCGGCCTGTGCGATCGAGGTGGTCGAGAAGGTGTTGGTCGCGACGATGTCGGCGCCGGCGCGCAAGTAGGCGGCGTGGATGTCCTCGATCGCCTGCGGCTGGGTCAGGATCAAGAGATCGTTGTTGCCGCGCAGGTCGCGATGGAAATCCTTGAAGCGCTCGCCGCGAAATGCGGCCTCGTCGAACTGGAGGTTCTGGATCATCGTGCCCATGGCGCCGTCGAGCACGAGGATGCGCTCGCGCGCGGCATTGATGAGGGCGGTTCGCTTGGGCGAGGTGGATACGGTCATGGTGTCTTAGGCCGCCTTCTGCGCGCTCTTGGCGCGAATGCCGAGCAAATGGCTGATCGCGAACACGAGATCGGCGCGGTTCATGGTGTAGAAATGGAAGGTGTCGACGCCGTGCTTGGCGAGTTTCTGCACCTGGCCGGCCGCGACGGTTGCGGCCACCAGCTTGCGGGTCTCGGCGTCGTCGTCGAGGCCCTCGAATTTCGCGGCGAACCAGTCCGGCACGGTGGTGCCGGCGCGGGTGACGAAATTGCGGGCCTGCTTGAAATTGTGCATGGGCATGATGCCCGGCACGATCGGGATGTTGATGCCGCGCGCACGCACGCGGTCGAGATAGCGGAAGTAGAGGTCGTTATCGAAGAACACCTGCGTGATCGCGCGCGTCGCACCGGCGTCGACCTTGGCCTTCAGCGTATCGATATCGGCATCGAAGTCGCGCGCCTCGGGATGCTTCTCGGGGTAGGCCGAGACTGACACTTCGATGTCGGCGTGCCGCTTCTTGATCCCGGCAACGAGCGCGTCCGAACTCTGATAGCCGTCGGGATGGGCGGAGTAGGGCGTGCCGATGCCGCCGGCGGGATCGCCGCGCAGGCCGACGATGTGGCGGACGCCGACCCCGTGATAGCGGTCGACGATCTCGTCGATCTCGCCGCGCGAGGCGCCGACGCAGGTCAGATGCGCAGCCGGCAGCAGCGCAGTCTCTTTCAGGATGCGGGAGATGGTCGCGTGGGTACGTTCGCGGGTCGAGCCGCCGGCGCCGTAGGTCACCGAGACGAATTTCGGGTCGAGCGGGGCCAGCCGGTTGATGGTCTCCCAGAGATTCCGCTCCATATCTTCGGTCTTGGGCGGAAAGAACTCGAAGGAGATCGCAGGCCGCTTTGTGGCGAGGTGCCCGTCTTGGCCGGCAGGCGTCGTCAAATCGGTCATGGCACCACTCACTCCAGGCCACTCGCCAGCGATCTGGCGGCGGCGGTCGGGTCTCACTTTGGAGGGGCTAAGATAGGGCAAAGGCAGGTTTCTCGACAGCCCATCGGAGATGGGAAATGGCCCACTTTTGGTAAGATAATGTCGAATATCGCGATAAGGGAGGATCGGAGTGGGAAATGGCCTTAAGAGATATATTATACAATAATATCAGTAATGTAGCTCTATCTTAGTCACAGATAAAGTCGATCCGTGAGAGGTGGGCAAAATGAATTCCGTATTACGTCGGTTGCATCTGTCCCAACGTCCCGCTCTTGCCGCCCGTGCGGCCTTTCCGCCCGCACACGCCAGACCTGCGCTGTTCGCCCATTGCCGCCGAGCGGCCCTCAACTACGTTAGCGCGCCATGATCCCGCTCTCAGTCCTCGACCTCTCCGTCGTCACATCAGGCACAAAGCCCGCTGCGGCGCTGCGCAACAGCATCGACCTGGCGCGCCATGTCGACGGACTCGGTTATGTCCGCTACTGGCTCGCCGAGCACCATAACCTCGCCTCGGTTGCGAGCCCGGCGCCCGACGTGATGATCGGGCAGATCGCGGCGGTGACGAAACACATCCGAGTCGGCTCCGGCGGCGTGATGCTGCCCAACCATGCGCCGCTGGTGGTGGCCGAGCGCTTCAAGATGCTGGAGGCATTGTTTCCCGGCCGCATCGACCTCGGCCTCGGCCGCGCTCCCGGCACTGATGGCCCTACGGCCTATGCCCTCAGAAGCCGGCTCGACCGCCGCGAGGGCGACGATTTCCTGGAGCGGCTTCACGAATTGATCCTGTGGGAGACCCGCGAATTCCCCTCGGGCCATCCCTACCACAACGTCGTCGCCATGCCTGATGACAGTCCGCTGCCGCCGATCTGGTTGCTCGGCTCCAGCGATTATTCGTCGGAGCTTGCCGCGCAAGTCGGTATGGGCTTCGCCTTCGCGCATCATTTCGCGTCTCACGATGCGATCGATGCGATGGTGCACTATCGCAACCGCTTCCAGCCCTCGGCCTGGCGAGCGACCCCGCATGCGATCCTTGCGGTCGCTGTCATCACGGCGGATACCGACGAAGAGGCCGAAAAGCTCGCCACGTCTTTTGACCTCAACCGCCTGCGCCGCGACCGCGGTCAATATCTGCCGCTGCCAAGCGTCGAGGAAGCGCTGGCCTACCCCTATACGGATTCCGAGCGCGTTTCGATCACGCGCAACCGCTCGCGCCTGTTCGTCGGCAATCCGGTGACGGTGCAGAAGAAGCTTCAGCCGCTGATGGATTCGAGCAAGCCGGACGAGTTGATGGTGATCACGGCCGTGTACGACCACGAAGCGCGCAAGAGGTCGTATTCGCTGCTCGCGGAGGCATTCGGGCTGGCGGAGCAGTCAGCCTAAGTCCCGGCTCGCGCTTCACGCGTCCGGGACTAATCCTGCTGCGTCTCGCTGAATGTCGCCCGAAACGGGTGGCCCGGATACACGCCGACGATGCGGAATTCGCGCGAGAAGAATTTTAGCTCCTCGATCGCAAACGCAAGGCTTTTGTCTTCAGGGTGGCCGTCGACATCAGCATAAAACTGCGTGGCGAAAAAATTGCCGTCGACCATGTAGCTCTCGAGCTTGGTCATGTTCACGCCGTTGGTGGCAAAGCCGCCGAGCGCCTTGTAGAGCGCGGCGGGGAGGTTGCGCACGCGAAATACAAAAGTGGTGACCAGGGGTCCCGAGCCTTGTGCCGCCCATTTCGGCTCGCGCGCCAGCACCACGAAGCGCGTGGTGTTGTGGGCCTCGTCCTCGATGTCCTCGGCAAGAATGTCGAGGCCGTAGATCTGCGCGGCCAGGCGCGAAGCGATCGCGGCGACGGTCTTGTCCTTGCGCTCGGAAATGTCGCGGGCGCTGCCGGCGGTGTCGGCGTGCACGATGCCCTTGATGCCGAGCTTGCGGATGATGCGGCGGCACTGGCCGAGCGCATGCACATGGCTCTCGACGGATTTGATGTCGGACAGCTTCGTGCCCTTCACCGCCATCAATTGATGCCGGACCGGCAGGAACCATTCGCCGATGATGAAGAGGCCTGAGGCCGGAAGCAGATGATGGATATCGGCGACGCGGCCGGCGACCGAATTCTCGATCGGGATCATGCCGAGATCGGCTTCGCCCGAGGAGATCGCCGACAGCGCGTCCTCGAAGGTGGCGCAGGGCATCGGCTCGGCGTCGGGATAGGCCTCGACAATGGCGATATGGGAATTGGCGCCAGGTTCGCCCTGGAATGCGATTTTCAGCTTGCTCATGAAGGGCCTTGTAGCAGCGGCTCAGGATTTGGAAAGGATGCCGCGGGCGGTCTCGAGGTCCGCCGGCGTGTCGACCCCGCGGGGCACGGTGTCGACGATGGTGAAGTCGATGCGCATCCCGGCCTCCAGCGCCCGAAGCTGCTCGAGCTTCTCCTGCAGCTCCAGCGGCGACGGCGGCAGCGAAACGTAGCGCTCGAGCGCGGTGCGGCGATAGGCGTAGAGGCCGATATGGTGGTAGCGTGGTCCGTCGCCGGTCGGCGCGGTGGCGCGGGTGAAATAAAGTGCGCGCATCCGCTTACCCCCGAGCGGGGTTCCGATCGCCTTCACGACGCTCGGCGCGAGATCCTCCTCGGCGGTGTGGATCTGCGAAGCCAGCGTGGCGATGTCCACGGCCGGGTCTTCCAGCGGCGGCAGGACCTCGCGGATATTATCGATCGTGATCGTCGGGAAATCGCCCTGGAGATTGACTACGATCTCGGCCTTGCCGTCCGGATCGAGCCTCTGCATGGCCTCGTGGATACGGTCGGAGCCGGACGGATGCTCCGCGCGGGTCATCACCGCCTCGCCGCCATGGGCGGTCACGACCGCGGCGATCTCCGCCGTATCGGTTGCCACCGCGACACGGCCGATGCCGGCGGCCTCGGCGCGCCGCATCACATGCACGATCATCGGCAAGCCTGCGATATCGGCGAGCGGCTTGCCGGGCAGGCGGGTGGCGGCCATGCGGGCCGGGATCAGCACCAGGATGCGGGGATCGGTCATTGGTTCAAGGGCCTGGAAGCGGGAGGTTTTCCGCATCGGGAAATGGGGTGGGGATGGGCTGGAAGCCGGGTCGCTTATACGGGTTGCCAGACCCCGGGCAAACCGATATCTGAATGGCAAAACTCGGGGAAACAATAAGGAACGTTTGATTCTCCCGAGGCTCGTCCTGGCGGCCGCCCGGCCGCTATTTCGTTCTTGCGGTGTGGGGCCTAGCCGGAAATGGACTCTTTCGAACTGAACAAGATCCTCGGTGCCGTGCTCGGTACCTGTCTCGTTTTGCTGGTGACCAGCTTCACCGCGCAGGCGCTGTTCTCGCCAAAAATGCCGGAAAAGCCGGGCTTCGAGATCGCCGTGAAGGAAGAAGCCGGCGACAAGGGTGGCGCCGCCGCGGCCGCAGCCCCGTCCGAGCCGATCGAAAAGCTGCTCCAGACCGCCTCCGTCGAGAAGGGCGCCTCCGCCGCCAAGAAGTGCGCCGCCTGCCACACTTTCGAGAAGGGCGGCCCCAACCGGGTCGGTCCGAACCTTTACGGCATCGTTGGCGACCACCGCGGCGAAGGCCGCAACGGCTTCAACTTCTCGGCTGCGATGAAGGCCAAGGGCGGCACCTGGACCATCGACGAACTGAACAAGTTCATCGCCAATCCGAAGGGCGACATCCCCGGCACCGCGATGGGTTTTGCCGGCATTCCGAAGGACAGCGAGCGCGCCGATGTCATCGCCTATCTGAACAGCCTCTCCGACAACCCGAAGCCGCTCCCGACCGCGGCGAAATAAGGCTCCTCGGTCTCGATCTCAGATGTGCGGCCAGGCTGAAAAGCCTGGCCGTTTCCATATCTGGGCCTCGCGGCGTTGTTATCGGGGCGTTTCGCCGCAGCGAACCGCCCGGCGGGGCTTCCAAGATGAGGAAAAAGCAACATATTCGGTCGAAACCTCGCCTATATTGAGCACTTAAAGGGGTAACCTCCTTCAAGACAGGGATGTTGATTTGGCCATTACCCGACGCGATCTTCTGCTCACCAGCGCCGCTGCCGCGGTTATCCCCGCCCTCGGTTCCGCAGCCGGCGTTCCCGTCATCGGCGCGGCCGAGGCGCAATCGGTGGGTGAGCTATCTTCGAATGGCCTGCCCTGGCGCCATGCGCTGTCACTGTTCGGGAAGGTCAAGTATCCGGCCGACTTCAAGCGGTTCGACTACGTCAATCCGGACGCGCCCAAAGGCGGCTTCGCGCGCCAGATCGCCGTCGGTACCTTCGACAATTTCAATATCGTCGTATCAGGCGTGAAAGGGCAGGTCTCTGCTGCCGTCGCCTTCATCTACGAATCCCTCACGACCCCCGCGCTCGACGAGGTCTCGACCGAATACGGCGCGCTGGCCGAAGCCGTGAGCCATCCGGACGATTTCTCCTTCGTCACCTATCGTTTGCGGCCACAGGCGAAATGGCATGATGGCAAGCCTGTCACCGTCGAAGACGTGATCTTCTCCCTCGATTCCTTCAAGAAGCACCATCCGATGTACTCGGCCTATTACAGCCATGTGGCGAAGGCTGAGAAGGTCGGTGAGCGCGACGTGAAATTCGTATTCGATGCACCGGGCAACCGCGAACTGCCGCAGATCGTCGGGCAACTCACGGTCCTGCCCAAGCATTGGTGGGAGGGAACGGACGCGCAAGGCCGCAAGCGCGATGTCTCAGCGACCACGCTTGAAGTGCCCCTGGGCTCCGGCCCTTACAAGGTCAAGGAATTCGTTGCCGGACGG
Organism: Bradyrhizobium sp. S3.12.5; assembly: GCF_040548225.1. Lineage (NCBI taxonomy): Bacteria > Pseudomonadati > Pseudomonadota > Alphaproteobacteria > Hyphomicrobiales > Nitrobacteraceae > Bradyrhizobium > Bradyrhizobium sp. S3.12.5. The sequence goes on along the minus strand of NZ_JBEPRF010000013.1, from coordinate 48,917 downwards.
TCGATCGCGCTGGAGCGCGTCAAGGACTATTGGGGCCGCGACCTCGCCGCCAATGTGGGCCGTAACAATTTCGACGAGCTGCGCTACGAGTATTTCCGCGATGCCACTGTCGCGATCGAGGCTTTCAAGGCCGATCAGGTCGATTGGCGCACCGAGAACAGCGCCAAGAACTGGGCGACCGCCTACGAATTCCCGGCCGTGAGCGAAAAGCGCGTGATCCTTGAGGAGTTCGCCAATCGCAGCTCGGGCGTGATGCAGGCCTTCGTGCCAAACCTGCGCCGCGCCAAGTTCAGCGATCCCCGCGTTCGCCGTGCGCTCAACTTCGCCTTCGACTTCGAGGAGATGAACAAGCAGCTCTTCTACGGTCAGTACAAGCGCATCAGCAGCTATTTTGACGGCCTCGACGAGCTCATGGCGACGGGATTGCCAGAGGGGAAAGAGCTCGAAATCCTCGAGACGGTTCGCGCCCACGTTCCGCCCGAAGTCTTCACGACGCCCTACACCAATCCGGTCGGCGGCAGTCCGGAAGCAGTGCGCGACAATCTCCGCGAAGCGCTGCGCTTGTTCAAGGAGGCCGGCTACGAGGTGCGCGACCGCAAGCTGATCGACGTCAAGAGCGGCACCCAGTTCTCTCTTGAATTGATGAACTCAGATCCGAGCTTCGAGCGGGTTACCCTGTTCTACAAGCCGTCGCTGGAACGGCTCGGCATTGCCGTCAGCGTGCGGACGGTCGACCCGACCCAATACGAGAACAGGACGCGCGAGTGGGATTTCGACATCGTCACCAACTCCTGGGGCGAGTCGCAGTCGCCGGGCAACGAGCAGCGCGAGTTCTGGTCGTCGAAGACGGCCGACATCGCCGGCTCGCGCAATATCGCCGGCATCAAGAATCCGGCGATCGACAAGCTGATCGAGCGGCTGATCTACTCCAGGGATCGCGATGATCTCGTCGCCGCCACGAAGGCGCTGGACCGTGTGCTGCTGTGGAACCACTACGTCGTGCCGCAGTGGACCTATACGAAGGTGCGCACGGCGCGCTGGGATCGCTTCGGTCGGCCGGCGGAATTGCCCAAATACGGCCAGTCCGGCTTCCCATTCGTCTGGTGGTACGACGCAGACAAGGCGGCGCGGATCGCAAAGAAGTCGTGAAGGACATTTCCCGCATGGCGCAGCTTTCACGCCGGCATGTGCTGGTCCTCGGTGTCGGCGGCGCATTCAGCGCTGCCGCACCCCGCAACGCGGCGGCGTCCGAGGGGCCCGTCGAAGCCCACGGCATCTCGGCGTTTGGCGACCTCAAATATCCCGCCGACTTTCACCATTTCGACTACGTCAATCTCGACGCGCCGAAGGGCGGCGCGTTCTCGCTCATCCCTTCGGTGCGGGCCTACAACCAGTCCTATTTCACGTTCTCTTCGCTCAACGCCTACATCCTGAAGGGCGAGGGTGCGCAAGGCATGGACATGACGTTCGCGCCGTTGATGGCGCGCGCCAATGATGAGCCCGACGCGATGTACGGGCTTGCGGCAAAATCGGTGCGGATCTCGCCGGACAAGCTGACCTACACCTTCACGATGCGCCCCGAGGCCCGCTTCCATGACGGCTCCAGGCTTACGGCGCATGACGTCGCGTTCTCACTCAATACGCTGAAGGAGAAGGGCCATCCGCTGATTGTGGTGCAGCTCCGCGATTTCGTGAAGGCCGAGGCGCTCGACGACGCCACCGTGGCCGTCACCTTTGCGCCGAACCGCGCGCGCGACGTGCCGCTCTACGTGGCGAGCCTTCCGATCTTCTCGAAGGCGTATTACGCCACGCGCGCCTTCGATGAGTCGACGCTCGATACGCCGGTGGGGTCCGGGCCGTACAAGGTCGGCAGGTTCGAGGTCAACCGCTACATCGAATACGAGCGCGTCAAGGACTGGTGGGGCGCCGACCTGCCGGTCTGCCGCGGCAGCTACAATTTCGACACGGTGCGCTACGAATTCTACCGCGACCGCGACGTCGCCTTCGAAGGGTTCACCGGCAAGAACTATCTGTTTCGCGAGGAGCTCACGGCGCGCATCTGGGCCACGCGTTATGATTTCCCGGCCGTGAAGGACGGTCGCGTCAAGCGCGAGCAGCTGCCGGACGAGACCCCGTCGGGCGCCCAGGGCTGGTTTATCAATCTTCGTCGCAACAAATTCAGCGATCCGCGGGTGCGGGAGGCGCTGATCTACGCCTTCGATTTCGAATGGACCAACAAGTCGATCATGTACGGCGCCTATGCGCGCACCCACTCGCCGTTCCAGAACTCCGATATGATGGTATCCGGCCCGCCTTCGCCGGAAGAGCTCGCACTGCTGGAGCCCTTCCGTGGCAAGGTGCCCGACGAGGTATTCGGGCAGCCCTTCGTGCCGCCGGTGTCGGACGGCTCCGGCCAGGATCGCGCTCTGCTGCGCAAGGCGGGCGAGCTGCTAAACGACGCCGGCTACCTCATCAAAGACCGCAAGCGGGTGCTGCCCAATGGCGAGCCCTTCACGATCGAGTTCCTGAACGACGAGCAGTCGATCCAGCCGCATCACGGGCCTTACTTGAAGAACCTCGCGACGCTCGGCATCGACGCCACGTTCCGCCTGGTCGATGCCGTGCAGTACCGCGCGCGGCTCGAGGATTTCGATTTCGACATGACGATCGAACGCTTTTCGATGTCGGCGACGCCCGGAGACGCCATGCGGGCGTTCTTCTCCTCGCAAGCTGCCAAGACCAAGGGCTCGTACAATCTCGCCGGCATCTCCGATCCGATCATCGACGCGCTGATCGAGAAGATCATTGCCGCCCAGACCCGGGCGGAGCTGACGACGGCCTGCCGGGCGTTCGACCGCGTGTTCCGGGCCGGGCGCTATTGGGTGCCGCAATGGTATGCGAACTTCCATCGCGTGGCCTATTGGGACCAGTACAGCCATCCCGACAAACCGCCGAAATATGCGCAAGGCGTCGGTGCACCTGAGAATTGGTGGTCCGACCGCGCCAAGGCAGCCAAGCTCGAGCAGGCGAAATAATCATGAGCGCCTATATCGCCCGCCGCATCCTGCTGATGATCCCGACTTTGCTCGGGATTCTCTTCGTGTCTTTCATTGTCGTGCAGTTCGCGCCGGGCGGCCCGGTCGAGCGCGTGATCGCGCAGCTTTCGGGCGCCGACACCGGCGGCACCTCGCGCATCTCGGGCGGTGGCGACTTTGCGCAACGCGCGCCCGGACAGTTGGGCGCCGGAGGCGATGCCATCAACTCGAAATATCGTGGCGCGCAGGGCCTCGACCCCGACTTCATCAAGAAGCTGGAGAAGCAATTCGGCTTCGACAAGCCGGCACCGGAACGCTTCGCGCTGATGGTTTGGAATTTCGCCCGCTTCGATTTCGGCAACAGCTATTTCCGCGATGTCAGCGTGCTCCAGCTGGTCAAGGAAAAGCTGCCGGTCTCGATCTCGCTCGGCATCTGGCTGACGTTCCTGACCTATTTGATCTCGATTCCGCTCGGCATCCGTAAGGCGGTCAAGGACGGAACGCGCTTCGACACCTGGACGTCGACCGTGCTGGTGCTCGGCTACGCGATCCCCGGCTTCCTGTTCGCGATCCTCCTGATCATCCTGTTTGCCGGTGGCTCGTTCTTCAACTGGTTCCCGCTGCGCGGGCTGACGTCGGACGGCTGGTCGCAATTTCCCTGGTACTGGAAGATTATCGACTATTTCTGGCATTTGACGCTGCCGCTGATCGCGATGGGGCTCGGCGCGTTCACCACCATGACGTTCCTGACCAAGAACTCGTTTCTGGACGAAATTCGCAAGCAATACGTGATGACCGCGCGCGCGAAGGGCTGCAGCGAGAACCGGGTGCTCTATGGCCACGTCTTCCGCAACGCGATGCTCATTGTCATCGCAGGCTTTCCCAGCACCTTCATCCACGCCTTCTTCTCGGGCTCGCTTCTGATCGAGACCATCTTCTCGCTGGACGGGCTGGGACTGCTCAGTTTCGAAAGCGTTCTTAACCGCGACTACCCTGTGGTGTTCGGCACGCTCTTCATCTTTTCGCTCGTCGGCCTCGTGGTCAACCTCATCTCGGACATAACCTACATGTGGATCGACCCGCGGATCGATTTCGAGGCGCGGGAAGTCTGATGACGCTGGCCGCTCCCACCCCGATCGAGACCACCGCGAAGTCGCCGCTCGGCATCGCAGTGCCGATCACGCGCAAGCCGTTCGCGCCATCGCCGCTCAACAGACGGCGCTGGGATAATTTCAAGGCGAACCGGCGCGGCTACTGGTCGTTCTGGATCTTCATGATCCTTTTCGTGGTGTCCCTGTTCGCCGAGCTGATCGCCAATGATCGGCCGTTCCTCGTCAAATATGACAGCCATCTCTACTGGCCGGCCTTCGTCACCTATTCCGAGACGACCTTCGGCGGCGACTTCGAAACGGCGGCCGATTACCGCGATCCCTATTTGCAGAAGCTGATCAAGGACAAGGGTGGCAGCATCGTCTGGCCGCTGATCCGCTACTCCTACGACACCCACAATCTCGATCTGCCGACGCCGGCGCCGTCGCCGCCAACCTGGATGCTGACGGAGGCGCAATGCAAGCCTGTCGTCGAGAAGAAGGGCCTCAAAAGCTGCCGTGACCTCGAATACAACTGGCTCGGCACCGACGATCAGGGCCGCGACGTGGTGGCGCGCCTGATCTACGGCTTCCGCATCTCGGTGCTGTTCGGCCTCTGCCTGACCATCATCTCCTCCATCATCGGCGTCGCCGCCGGCGCGGTGCAGGGCTATTTCGGCGGCTGGATCGACCTGTTGTTCCAGCGTTTCATTGAAATATGGACTGCGATCCCGTCGCTCTATCTGCTGCTGATCCTGTCGTCGGTGCTGGTGCCCGGCTTCTTCGTGCTTCTTGGCATCCTGCTGCTGTTTTCCTGGGTGTCGCTGGTCGGACTTGTGCGCGCGGAATTTCTGCGCGGGCGCAATTTCGAATACATCCAGGCGGCGCGAGCGCTCGGTATTTCGAACTCCGTGATCATGTTCAAGCATTTGCTGCCGAACGCGATGGTCGCGACCATGACGTTCCTGCCGTTCATCGTGTCGAGCTCGGTGATGACGCTGACGGCCCTCGACTTCCTCGGCTTCGGGCTACCGCCCGGCTCGCCGTCGCTCGGCGAGCTGCTGTCGCAGGGCAAGTCGAACGTGCAGGCGCCCTGGCTCGGTTTCTCCGGGTTCTTCTCGGTCGCGATCATGCTGTCGCTGCTGATCTTCATCGGCGAAGCCGTGCGCGACGCCTTCGATCCGCGCAAGACGTTCAGGTGAAGGCGTGATATGATTTCCGGACGAGGTGGGTCATGAACAGAATCGTCAAGGAGCACTATCCGGCGTCACGTCTCCCCGAGGACTTGCGGGCAGGCGTCGATCCCGCGGCAACGGTTACCATTACGATCGAGCAGGAAGCTGCTTTGCAGGGCAGCGTCATGACCTTGGAAGAGATTTGGGCTTCCAGGACGCCCCCGTTCAAGACGGCCGGAGAAATCGACAACGAGCTTCGACGCCAACGAGATGAATGGGATGACTGAACGCCTCATCTACCTCGATGCAAACGTCTTTATCTACGCGGTTGAGGGAGGTGGCGAGATAGCCGATCCTCTGCGCAGCCTGTTCGATTTGTTTCGTACACGGCGCGCTATCGGCGTCACGAGTGAGCTGACGTTAGCTGCAGTGTTGGCAGGAGCGATCGATGTGCGTCGGCGGACGTATCTCAATCTGATTGTTTGGAGCCGCATCTTCGATCTTCAGCCGGTAACACGAGACGTCCTGGTCGAAACTGCCGAATATGGGAAACATTCGGGCATGCCAAGATTGCCAGACGCCATTCATGTCGTAACCGCGATCCGTGCCGGGTGCCGCTCCATCCTATCGGCTGATGCGAGACTCCGGCTGCCAAACGGCTTCTCCCTGATCCTACCCAATCGCGATAATTTGTTGCGCCTGGTCGGAGAAATAACTTAGTGGACGCAATCAACCAGCCCCTGCTTGCCGTGCGCGACCTCTCGGTGGCCTTCCACCAGGGCGGCAACACGACGCTTGCGGTCGACAAGGTCTCGTTCCAGATCAAGCGCGGCGAATGCGTGGCACTGGTCGGCGAATCCGGATCCGGCAAGTCGGTCAGCGCGCTCTCGATCCTGAAACTGCTGCCCTACCCCAGCGCTTCGCATCCCTCTGGCAGCATCCGCTTCAAGGGCCAGGAGTTGATCGATCGGTCCGAACGGGAGATGCGGGAAATTCGCGGCAGCGACATTTCCATCATCTTCCAGGAGCCGATGACCTCGCTCAATCCGCTGCACACGATCGAAGCGCAGATCGGCGAGATCATTCAGCTGCACAATCCGACCAGCAATACGCGGGCGCGCGAGCGGACGCTGGAGCTGCTGACGCAGGTCGGCATCCCCGAGCCGGAGACGCGGCTGAACAGCTATCCGCACCAGCTCTCCGGCGGTCAGCGTCAGCGCGTCATGATCGCGATGGCGCTTGCCAACGAGCCTGACCTGCTGATCGCGGACGAGCCGACCACGGCCCTCGACGTCACCGTGCAGGCGCAGATCCTGACGCTGCTCGCCGAGATTCGTGCGCGGCTTGGCATGAGCCTGCTCTTCATCACCCACGATCTCGGCATCGTGCGCCGCATCGCCGACACCGTCTGTGTCATGAAAGGCGGCGAGATCGTCGAGCAGGGGCCGGTCGAGCAGGTCTTCAGGACTCCCAAACATCCCTATACGCGCGATTTGCTGGCGGCCGAGCCGAAGCCGGATCCGGCGCCACCACAGCCGGATGCGCCGGTGGTGATGTCGGCCGATGATCTCAAGGTGTGGTTTCCGATCAAGCGCGGCCTGATGCGCAAGACGATCGGTCACATCAAGGCGGTTGATGGTGTCAGTGTTGCCGTGCGCAAGGGCGAGACGCTCGGGGTTGTGGGCGAATCCGGCTCGGGCAAGACCACGCTGGGACTCGCGCTGCTGCGATTGATCTCATCGAACGGACGCATCGTGTTCCTGGGCAAGGACATCCAGGGCCTGCGTTTCAAGGAGATGCGGCCGTTCCGGCGCGACATGCAGATCGTGTTCCAGGATCCGTTCGGCTCGCTCAGCCCGCGCATGTCGATCGCCGACATCATCGCCGAAGGCCTCTCTGTGCATCAACCGAAGCTGTCACGCGACGAGCGCGAGGCGCGCGTCGTCAAGGCGCTGGAGGACGTCGGGTTGAAGCCGGACACCCGCTACCGCTATCCGCATGAATTCTCCGGCGGCCAGCGCCAGCGCATCTCGATCGCGCGCGCGGTGGTGCTGGAGCCGGATTTCGTCGTGCTGGACGAGCCGACCAGCGCCCTCGACATGCTGATTCAGGCGCAGATGGTCGATCTGCTGCGTGAATTGCAGCGCCGGCGCGATCTCACCTACATGTTCATCTCGCACGATCTGCGCGTCGTCGCCTCGCTCGCAAGCCATCTCATCGTGATGCGCGGCGGCAAGGTAGTCGAGGAAGGCCAGGCGGCCGAGCTGTTCAAGAGCCCGAAAACCGACTACACGCGGGCGCTGTTCGCGGCGGCGTTCCGGCTTGAAACGGCGGGCAACGGATCGGTGGCGACGTAGGTCTCGTCAGAGCCGCTTGATCGCGATGATCTCGCTACCCGCCTGCTTGATCCGTGCGAGAGCCGGCTCGATAGCTTCGAGCACCGTCGCCATATGGTGCGCATTGGCGTGAACCATCGTGCTGCCATCGCGCACGATGGCGACGTGGCCCTTCCAGAAGATCAGATCGCCGCGTTGCAGCTTGCTCCGCTCGTGCGGCTCCAGCGCGCGGCCGAGTCCGGCCAGCTGCATGTCGCTGTCGCGCGGGCAACCGATGCCGGCTGTCGTCAGCGACACCTGCACCAGGCCCGAACAGTCGATGCCAAGGCTGCTCTTGCCGCCCCAGAGATAGGGCGTGCCGACGAAGCGCTCGGCGACGGCGACGAAATCCGGCTCGCGATGATCGAGCGGGGCGAGATGGGTCTTCGGCAGGAATGTACCCTCGCGCGCGACGGCGAAGCTGCCGTCCTCGCGCACGATCGTGAGCTTCGATCCCAGGACCAGCGCGTCGACCGGCGGCAGCTTGATCGAGGGACCGGGGAAGGCAAGTGTTCGCAGCGCACTGACCTTGTGTGTCGGCGCGGCGGTCGGCTTCATCAGCGCCGCATCGGGGAGCCAGCCGACATAGCCGTCGCCATTGAGCTGGCCCCAGGCCCAGCCTTCGCCGTTGCGATCATAGACCGTGACGCGCTCGCCGCGCAGCGCCTCCGTCATCAGCATCGCGTTCGATGACGGCTGCTCGCGCACGGCTGCGATCGGCCCGATCACCTCGAATTCCTCGCCGGTGACGAAACGATCTGCCTGCACCTTGCCTTCGAGATATTTGGCGGCGAGGTCGCCCCGCGCCGGTGTCAACCGCGGATCATGCATAGCGCTCGCTCAGCACCTTGTAGATGGCGCGGGCGGCCTGGCATTCGCCGCCCTCGGGACGCGCCGGCTTGGCCGACGGCGTCCAGCCATAGATGTCGACATGCAACCAGCTCCTGGCGTGCTCGACGAAGCGCTGCAAAAACAGCGCGCAGGTGATCGAGCCGGCAAAGCCGCCGGAAGGCGCGTTGGTGATGGTGGCGGTCTTGGAATCCAGCCACGCATCGTAGGGCGGCCACAGCGGCATGCGCCACAAGGGATCGTTCTCCTTCACCGCGCAGCGCGCAACGTCGGCGGCCAGCGTCTCATCATTGGTGTAAAAGGGCGGTAAATCCGGCCCCAGCGCGACGCGCGCGGCGCCGGTCAGCGTGCCCAGATCGATCAGCAGCTCAGGCTTCTCCTCGTCGGCCAGCGCCAGCGCGTCGGCGAGCACCAGCCGGCCTTCCGCATCGGTATTGCCGATCTCGACGGTGATGCCCTTGCGGGAGGTGAAAATGTCGAGCGGACGGAAGGCGTTGCCGGAGACCGCGTTCTCGACCGCCGGAATCAGCACGCGCAGGCGCACCTTCAGCCTCGCATCCATCACCATGCGCGCCAGTGCCAGCACGTTGGCGCCGCCGCCCATGTCCTTCTTCATGATCAGCATGCCGCTCGACGGCTTCAGATCGAGCCCGCCGGTGTCGAAGCAGACGCCCTTGCCGACCAGCGTCACCTTGGGATGGCTGGGATCGCCCCACGTGACGTCGATCAGCCGCGGCGCACGGTCCGAGGCCATGCCGACGGCGTGGATCAGCGGAAAGTTCGTTCTGAGATCCTCGCCGATGGTGCATGCGTAGCTTGCGCCGAACTCAGCGGCGAGCTCTTGCGCGGCCGCGGCCAGCTCCTCCGGCCCCATGTCGTTGGACGGCGTGTTGATGAGGTCGCGCGCCAGCATCGCGGCATCCGCCATGCGGTTGATTTCGGCGGGGTCGATGCCGTTAGGCGGCACCAGCCGGACGTCGGGCCTGTCGGCCTTGCGGTAACGGGCGAAGCGGTAGCTGCCGAGCGCGAAGGCGAGTGCCGCCAGTCGTGCATCGTGCGGTGCATTGGCAAAGCGATAGGTGCCGGGCGGCAGCAGGCCGGGCAATGCGCCCGGCCGGAACGGATCGCGCGATCTGGCATCGTCGTCCTCGAGCCCGAACAGCACTTGCGCGATGGTGCCGTCGGGCGCGGGCAGTGCGAGATAGCCACCCGGCTTGGCGGCAAAGGCGCTCGCCGTGGCGAACTGGCGTTGCGCCGGCGGCAGCGTCTCGCGCACGGCATCCCAGCTCGACTTGGTGACGAAGGTGATCGGGGTGGCAGTCGTGGACGTCTCGAAGACGGAAGGCATTGGCGGGTCCGCAAGGTCATTCGGTTGGAGGAGACTTCGCAGAGTTTTGCGGTGGCTGCAATCGGCATTGCGGTCACCGCCCGGTGAGCCGCTACTCGCAGCGAGGGAGCCGTGCTAGGTTCCGGCAGCGGTTGCCAGATTGCGCAGAGAACGCCGGTGACCGAAGACGAAGCGTGCCGGGAGGAAATTGCAATGGAATTTGTGTGGGGCGTGATCACATTCATCGGCCAGGCCATCGAGGCCGTCTTTGGCTATGTCGAGCATCACCACTGGGTCTTCGCGTTCCTCGCCGGCGGCTACGTCTTCTATCTCCATGACCGGTCGATCCATGCGCGGTTCAATGCGCTCGACAAACGTATTGACGAGATCCGCAAGCGTCTCGCCATCGAATATTGATCGCATCAGCGAAACCATCCGCTGATTGCGCGCGTATGTCGTTTGAGAACTGCCGTTCACGAGCGGGTTGCCGCAGGGCTTTACTAGCGCTGCGGTTGTGGCATTATTGGTGAATATTTTTAGGTTGTGCCGTCCGCCGTTCCCGGTTGATATCTGACTGAACTCTTCGTCGAAGGCATTTCTCTCAATCGTTTGGGCGACGCAGCATTCGCAATGAGCGGCGCAACATGGATAGATCGTTTGTTATTGCGCAGATATCCGACCTGCATCTGGACGGGTCAGGCCGGCTGCTTGCGACGATCGAGGCCCTTGCCGGGGCGCTGCGCGAGCGGATGGCGGAGTTTTCGGATGTGCCCGACCGCATCCTGCTGATCACAGGCGATCTCGTGAACGACCCGACACCGCGTGCGCTCGACGAAGCGCTCGCGGTCATCGCGTCGTTCCGGCGGACCGGCCTGTTCACCGACATCCAGGCGGTTGCCGGCAATCACGACGCCAAGCCTCCCAGTCAGCGCGGCGGCCGGCACGACGCCTACGACTATCTGCACCTGCCGCGCACCTCGAAGAGCGTCTATTATCGCCAGGCCGGTCTCGATTTGGTGCTGCTCGACTCCAACAGGGCAAACCTGACGACGCTTGTCGGCGGCAACATCGATGAGCAGGCTTATCATGCGATAGTCGCGCAATCGGCCCGGCTGAGCGTCGAGCTCGCCGGCAGCATCGGCTCGGCCGGACGCGCCGATTATTCCGAGCCCGCGGAAAATCTGGTGCGTGTGCTGGCGTTGCATCACCATCCGCTGCCGCAGGCAACCGGCGAGGGCAAGCGGTTTCTCGGCGTTCCGGACGAACCGCTGATGTATCTCGCCGCGCCCGCAACCTTTCTCGAAGCGGCGACCTCGCTCAACGTCAGTCTGGTCCTGCACGGGCACCGGCATGTCGAGGGGCTCACCCGCTATTCGATTCCCGACCCGCGTGCGCCCCGGAGCGGCGGCGAGGATTTCTGGCGCACGATCTATGTGCTCTCCTGCCCGTCCTCCACCGGGCAGGGCGGCGACGACGCCGGCTTCAACATCATCCATTTTGGTGCGGCGTCCGACGCCGAGCGGCCCGAGCACCGCTTCGCAATCGCCCGATATTCGCGGCCGCGCGATGACGGCGCCTTCAGGCCGCTCGATTCGAATTTGCCGGATGGTGTCGTCAGGCTTGCTGTGGGACGAGATCTGTCCCGGGATCCTGCGGTCCAATCGGTGATCGAGATCGCCTCATGCGCATCGTTGAAGCGGGATCAGGTCCTGGCACTTGCGCGTCGACTGCTGTCGCGCCGCGCCTTCTACGATGACGGCGGGCAGAACTGGGTTGACATTCTCTACACCTATCTCGTCACCTCCCATGCGTGGGCGGATCTCTCTGGCAGGTTCGCGAAGTCGGTACAGAGGACCGACCTCGCGGCGCTGGCCGAAGTGAAGGGGCTGCTCCGTCAGTTGATCGGACAATCTGCCGACACGCTCGGCATCGATCGCGCCGCGCTCGACGAGCTCCGCGCCGACCGCCTGGTCAATCGTGACGACCTCTCGCGCCGGTGGCCGACGTTGCCGCGCGAGGCTGCCGACATCGAGGGGAGGACGCGCCAGCGGCTGCAATTGCTGCGGGACCTGAACGACCAGATGAAGCTGCTCGACCTCGATATGGGCCTTGGCAGTGAGATGCCGCCACGAGGCGGTGGTCTTCCGCGTTAACCGGCCATTAGGGTTAACACTCTATTGCTGGCGCGTTCGGCTCGATCAATCGGCTCGAGAGTCAAAGCGTCATGCGTCAACGGTTCCGTCCCGCCCGGCTTCTTGCCTCCGCCTCGCTGATCGCGCTGGCGGCAGCGAGCCTCGGCGGCTGCACGGCAATGTCAAAACTCTCCGATGTGACCGGCTCGATCGGCCCGAAGGCGGAAGCCGCCCCGGCCGATCCGGCGCGCGCCATCGAGACCTATAGCGAGCGCTACCGCGCCAACCCCAAGGATCCCGATGTGGCGCTGGCCTATGGCCAGGCCCTGCGTGCCAACGGCCAACGCGCCCAAGCCGCCGCGGTGCTCGAACAGGCGACCATCGCCAATCCCGGCAACAAGCAGCTGCTTGCCCAATACGGCCGCGCGCTCGCCGACAACGGCAATTTCCAGCAGGCCTTCGACGTGCTGTCCAAGGCGCATTCGCCCGACAATCCGGACTGGCGCCTGCTGTCGGTGCAGGGCACCGCGCTCGATCAGATGGGCCGTCACGACGAGGCGCGTGCTTATTATGCGAGCGCGCTGAAGATTGCGCCGGGCGATCCCGGTGTGCTCTCCAATCTCGGCCTGTCCTACATGTTGTCGAGAGACCTGCCCAAGGCGGAAGAGGCGCTGCGGCAGGCCTACGCTTCACCGCGTGCGAGCTCCAGGGTGCGGCAGAATCTCGGCCTGGTGGTCGGCCTCCAGGGCCGTTTCGCCGAGGCCGAGACCATCGTGAAGGCGGACCTGCCGCCGGACCAGGCCGCGGCCAACGTCGCGTATCTCAAGGAAATGCTGAACCGCAACGATGGCCCGCGCGGTGCGTCGAAGCGGACGCCGGTTGCTTCGCTCAGCCAGTCCGACTGATCAGACCCGATCTTCCGATCCTGAAATTGGCTGCGGACCGCGTGCGGTCCGCAATCTCCGGCGTCAGTGCAGCTCGGAGATCTTGATGCCGGTCGGTCCGAGAATGACGACGAACAGCACCGGCAGGAAGAACAGGATCATCGGCACCGTCAGCTTTGGCGGCAGCGCGGCGGCCTTCTTCTCGGCTTCGTTCATGCGCATGTCGCGGTTTTCCTGCGCCATGACGCGCAGGGATTGGCCGAGCGGGGTGCCGTAGCGTTCCGCCTGCTGGAGTGCCAGACACACCGATTTGACGCCCTCGAGCCCGGTGCGCTTCGCCAGGTTTTCGTACGCCACCTTGCGGTCCTGCAAATAGGACAACTCGGCCGTGGTCAGCGTGAACTCCTCCGACAGCGCGATCGACTGGCCGACGATTTCGGTCGCGACCTTGCGGAACGCCATTTCCACCGACATGCCGGATTCGATGCAGATCAGCAGCAGGTCGAGCGCATCGGGAAAGGCGCGCTTGATCGAGAGCTGGCGTTTAGAGATCGCGTTCTTGAGGAACAGCATCGGCGCCTGGAGGCCGGCATAGGCCGCGCCGACGCACATGCCGATCTTGATCGGGACCGACTTCTCCATATGCGCGATCAGGAACACGTAGACGACCGAGCCGACGAACAGCACGAGCGGAGCCACCATGCGGGCGAACAGGAATGTGATGTAAGGCGCCTGGCCGCGATAGCCCGCCATGATGAGCTTGTCGCGCGCCGCTTCCTGCGCCAGCCATTTGGTGAGGTTGAAGTCCTCGACGACCCTGGAGACGAGTTGCTTTGGCGTCTGGCGCAGCGAGACCTTCTCGCTCTTGTTGAGGCGTTCGCGCTCGCGCTGCCGGATCCGCTCGCGCTCGCTTGCCACCGCCTTCATGCGCTTGGAGAGGCCTTCACCGGCGAACAGCGGCATCACCAGCGTATACACGGTGGCGCTGGCGGCGATGGCCGCCAGCAGCATGGTCATGAAGTGAACGTCGTGCAGCTTTGTGACGAGTAAATCGACCATACGGCACCATCAGAAATCGAAGTTGATCATCTTCTTCATCACCATGATGCCAATCGACATCCAGACGACGCAGCCGACCAGCATGAGCTGGCCGGTGGGATGGGTCCACAGCAGCGAGATGTAGCCGGGCGTGGAGAGATAGACGAGGAGCATCACGATCGGCGGCAACGAGCCGATGATGCCGGCCGAGGCCTTGGCCTCCATCGACATCGCCTGGATCTTTTCCTTCATCTTCTTGCGGTCGCGCAGCACCTTGGAGAGGTTGCCCAGCGCTTCGGAGAGGTTGCCGCCCGACTTCTGCTGGATCGAGATGACGATGCCGAAGAAGTTGGCTTCCGGCAGCGGCATGCGGTCGTAGAGGCGCGAGCAGGCCTCGCCGAGCGGCATGCCGATCGCCTGCGTCTCGATGATGGCCAGGAACTCGCTGCGCAGCGGCTCCGGCGCGTCGGCCGCCACGACCTTGATGGATTCGAACAGCGGCAGGCCCGCCTTGATGCCGCGGACGATGACGTCGACGGCATCGGGCAGCGCCTTCAGGAACTGGTTTTCGCGGCGCTTCTTCAGGAAGCCCAGCGCCCAGCGCGGCAGGCCGAAGCCGCCGGCAAAGGCAAGACCGACTGCGCCGATCAGGCCGCCGCCACCGAACAGCGCGCCGAAGAAAAACACGCCCGCCACGACGGCGGATGCGATCCAGAATTTCTTCGGCGTCCAGTCGAGCCCCGCCTGCGACAGGCGGATGTGGAGCGGGACGCTCTTTTCCTGTGCCCGCCTCGCCTCGAGATCCTTGAGCGAAGTCTCGACTTGCTCGCGGCGCGAGCGCTGGCTCTTTTCAGCCTGCTTGGCCGCGGGCACGTCGGCGCGCCCGATCGAGGCCCGGCGGCTCTCGGCCTTCCGTTCGCCTGACAGCAGCGGATAGAGGAAGACCCAAGCGATGCCGCCGACCGCGGCGGTGGCGAGAAAGGCGAGGGCGAGGACTTGCATGTTCATGGCTGCGTTGACCCGCTCACGTCGTTGGCGCCGATTCCGCGGCGTCTAGGGCAGCGGCAAGGCGTTTCTCTTCGCCGTAATAGCGGGCGCGTTCCCAGAATTTCGGGCGGCCGATGCCGGTCGAGCGGTGCTTGCCGATGATCTTGCCGTTGGCGTCCTCGCCGACCAGGTCGTAGAGGAAGATGTCCTGCGTAATGATGGTATCGCCTTCCATGCCCATCACCTCGGTGATGTGGGTGATGCGGCGCGAACCGTCGCGCAGGCGCGCGGCCTGGACGATGACGTCGATCGAGGCGCAGATCATCTCGCGAATGGTGCGCGAGGGCAGGGAGAAGCCGCCCATCGTGATCATGGATTCGCAGCGTGACAGCGCTTCGCGCGGATTGTTGGCGTGCAGCGTTCCCATCGAGCCGTCATGGCCGGTGTTCATGGCCTGGAGGAGGTCGAAGGCCTCCGGGCCGCGGACTTCGCCGACGATGATGCGTTCGGGACGCATACGCAGACAGTTGCGCACCAGCTCGCGCATGGTGACCTGGCCTTCGCCCTCGATGTTGGGCGGCCGGGTTTCGAGCCGCACCACGTGAGGCTGCTGGAGCTGAAGTTCGGCGGCGTCTTCGCAAGTGATGACGCGCTCGTCGTGCTCGATGTAGTTGGTCAGACAGTTGAGCAGCGTGGTCTTGCCCGAGCCGGTACCGCCGGAGATCAGCACGTTGCAGCGGACACGTCCGATGATCTGGAGGATTTCCGCGCCTTCCGGCGAGATCGCGCCGAACTTGACCAGCTGATCCAGCGTCAGCTTGTCCTTTTTGAACTTACGAATGGTGAGCGCGGGGCCGTCGATCGCGAGTGGCGGCACGATGGCGTTGACGCGGGAGCCGTCGGCGAGGCGCGCGTCGCAGATCGGCGAGGATTCGTCGACGCGCCGTCCGACCTGGCTGACGATGCGTTGGCAGATATTGAGGAGTTGCTGGTTGTCGCGGAAGCGGATGCCGGTTTTCTGGATCTTGCCGCTGACTTCGATGAAGACCGTGCCGGCCCCGTTCACCATGATGTCGGCGATGTCGTCGCGCGCCAGAAGCGGCTCGAGCGGGCCATAGCCGAGCACGTCGTTGCAGATATCATCGAGCAGCTCTTCCTGCTCGGCGATCGACATCACGATGTTCTTGATCGCGATAATCTCGTTGACGATGTCGCGGATTTCCTCGCGCGCGGACTCGGAATCGAGCTTGGCGAGCTGAGCGAGGTCGATGGCCTCGATCAACGCGCCGAAGATGGTCGCCTTAACCTCGTAATAATTGTCCGAGCGGCGGCTCTCCATGGCCGGCGCAGGCCGGGAAGGGGCGAGCGGCGGGGAGGCGACGGCCGGCGGGGGCGGCGCGCGCGACACCGTCGGCGCCGGAGCCGAGGCAGGCTCTGGCGACACGGCGCCGGGCTTGGGAGCCCGAAGGTCGGTGTCTGTTCCGCTACGCTTACCGAACACTTAACAACTCCATGGGGCGCCTATTTTCGCCGCAACTTCTCAATCAGCGGTGAAAGCAAGGACGACTTTTGTTTCTTCGTCTCGCTGCGGCCGGTCAGGCGCTGGGCGATCTGGAGGAACATCTCGATCGACTTGTGGTTGGCGGAGATCTCCGCGATCATCTGGCCGTTGTTGGCGGCCGCCCCGAAGATCTGAGGCTCGAACGGGATCGAGACGACCGGCTGGCTCTCGATCGCCTTGGCGAATTCGCCCGCCGCGATCTCCGGCCGCTTGGGAATGCCGACCTGGTTCAGGCAGTATAGCGGCGGGCGGTCGTTGGGACGCGCGGCCTTCAGCAGATCGAACAGGTTTTTGGCGTTGCGCAGGTTGGCGAGGTCCGGCGCCGCCACGATCAGGATGTCGTCGGCGCCGATTAAAGCGCGCTTGGTCCAGCCCGACCATTGATGCGGGATGTCGAGCACGATGCAGGGCATGGTCGCGCGCAGCGTGTCGAACACCGCGTCGAAGGCGTCGGTGCCGAAATCATAGACCCGGTCGAGCGTCGCCGGCGCCGCCAGCAGGCTGAGGTGGTCGGTGCATTTCGACAGCAGGCGGTCGATGAAGGCCGTGTCGACGCGATCGGGCGAGAACACGGCATCCGCGATGCCCTGCGGCGGGTCCTGGTTGTAGTCGAGCCCGGCGGTGCCGAAGGCGAGGTCGAGATCGGCCACCACGGCGTCCATCGCGAGATCCCGCGCGATTGCCCAGGCGACGTTGTGGGAGATGGTGGAGGCGCCGACGCCGCCCTTGGCGCCGACCACGGCAATGATGCGGCCGACCGCCTTGGCTTCCGGCGCGGAGAACAAGTTGCAGATCGAGCGGACGACGTCGATCGCACTAACCGGCGCGAGCACGTAGTCGCTGACTCCGCGGCGCACCAGCTCGCGATAGAGCATGACGTCGTTGATGCGGCCGATCACGACCACCCGGGTACCGGCGTCGCAGACGGTGGCAAGCTGGTCGAGCCCGGCCAGCAAATCGTTGCGGGCGTCGCTCTCGAGCACGATCACGTTCGGCGTTGGTGCGGAGCGATAGGCTTCGATCGCAGCCGCCATGCCGCCCATCTGTATCTTCAGATGGGCCTTGCCGAGACGGCGATCCTCGCCCGCCGATTGCACGGCTGCAGCAGTTTCCACGGTTTCGCAGAAGGCCTGGACCGAGACGCGCGGCGCGGGCGCAATATGCTCCTCGAACGGCGCAGGGGTCTCCGGCTGCTCTTCTTGAGTCTGGCGCGCGTAGTTGATCATTTGCCGGTGTCGCTGAGTTTGGCCTTATCAGCCTCGGGATAGGCAACCGCCGTCGGAGTTCCCTTGCGATACTTCTCGAAGGCGGCAGTGCGGCGCGGGGTGTAGGCCGGAGTTTCGGACCGCGGCTGCTCGAGGTCCGATGGATTGTCGACCATGGCCGCAATGTTGCGCTGATAGGCGCAGCCGTAATTGTAGTAGTCCTTGTTCTCGAACCAGCTCTTGTTCTTCATCGAGGGGCCGAGATCCTCCGGCCACAGGCCGCAGGGGCCCGCGACCGCGGCGATCTTGGAATAGGTCAGCCGGATGGGCGGCAGGAAGCGCTTGTCTTCCGGCTGGTAGGGACGGGCGATGATGCCGCGCGGGGGAACGCCCGCCGCTGCCAGCATCGCCTGAATCTCGCGCATCGATTCCGCCACCGGGCGCGCATTCGGCGTTCCGGACGGCACATCGATGTGGATGGCACCGGTGCCCTCGTGCATCCAGGTCGAGGCCAGGCCCATCACGTCGGCGCGCTGGGCTGCGGTCAGGCCGCCGCGGGCGTGACCGACGAACACGACGATCGAACGGTTCTGTTCCTCGATCGCGATCGGATGACGCTGCTTGTAATCGTCGGGAATGGAAGCGGTGGCGACCTCGTCGTGCTGGCAGCCGCCGAGCGCGAGCGCGATACCGACAAGCACGCCACCGAGGCCGGCGGCGCGGTAGCGGGTCTGGGGTCGTGTTGTGATCATACTATGTCCCCGTTCCGCCATCAGTCCGTGATGAAGCCGTAGGTGCCGCGGTAGTTCTTTGCCGGCTCGGTCCGGCCCGGCACGCCATAGATGCGATTGATGTTGCCGATCAGTTCAGCCTGCGGATCCGCGGGCGCCGCGAAGCCGTCATCCGGCCGCGACAGGTCCTTTGGCGCCGCCGCGCGGACGACATAGGGCGTCACGATCACGACCAGCTCGGTCGTGTTGTTGACGAAGTCGCGGCTGCGGAACAGGGTGCCGAGGATCGGGAGCTGCATCAGCCCCGGCAATCCGCTGATCGCCTGCTTGGTCTGCTGCTGGATCAGGCCGGCCATCGCCATCGCGCCGCCGGAGGGAATTTCCAGCGAGGTCTCGGCACGGCGGGTCTTGATCGACGGCACCGTCAGCGAGTTGACCGAAGTCGAGGTCACGGCCTGCGACAGCGTGATCGCATTTTCATTCGACAGTTCCGAGACCTCGGTCATCACGTGCAGGCTGATCTTGCCCTCGGTCAGCACAATGGGGGTGAAGTTGAGCGAGATGCCGAACTTCTTGAAGCTGATCTGGGTGGTGCAGACATGCGTGGTGGGGTCGCAGGCATAACCAGCCGGCACCGGGAATTCGCCGCCGGCGATGAAGGTCGCCGATTCACCCGAGATAGCGGTCAGGTTCGGCTCGGCCAGCGTCCGGATCACGCCTGCGGTTTCCATCGCGCGCAGGGTTGCCTGCACCGACGGTGTCGCGCCGAACTTGGTGGTCAGAGCGTTGCCGTCTACGAGATTCTTGCCAAGCGCCGTGAACGGGTTGGAGTTGCTGAAGCTCACCACCGAGGTGCCGTAGTTCAGGTTCGCCGTGAGGTCGATGCCGAGTTGCTTGATGACGGTGCGCGCGACTTCCGCGACGGTCACCTTCAGCATCACCTGGTCGCGGCCGCGGACCACGATCGAATTCACCACCTTCTCGGGGCCGCCGGCAAGGCGTGCGGCGAGATCGTTGGCCTGCTGCGCTTCGAGTGGGTTGGCCGCAGTCCCGGTCAGGACGACGCCGTCGCCGAGACCGTCGATCTGGATGTCGGAATTGGGCAGGATCTGCTTCAGCGCCGCACGCACGCCGTTGAGGTCGCGCTTGACCGCGATGTCATAGGCGGCGATCTGCTGGCCGGCGGAATCGAAGAACACGATGTTGGTCTGGCCGACCGAGGCGCCGATGATGTAGGCGCGCTGGGACGAGCGGACCACCGCGTTGGCGATCTTGGGATCGGCAACCAGCACATCCTTGATGTCTCGCGGCAGGTCGATCACGATCGACTTGCCGATGCCGAGCGAGAGGAAGCGCGCATTCATCTGGCCGTCGGCTGCAACCGGCGCCACGGGACGGTAATCTGCGGCGATCACGGGCGTCAGCGCGGGGTTGAGCGTCAGCGCGAGAGCGGCCGAGAACGACAGGGCGCGAACCATCGAGGTCCGCATCGTCGCCAGATCTGCCCTGCATCTCATATCGACTGTCCTCATCGTGCCTTCGCCGCCTGGCTTGGAATGCCGTAGCGGATGATCGAAACGCCATCGCGCTTCTGCGCGGATTCATCGAGCGTGATCTCGCTCATCTTGACGTCGGCAATGCTGCGCAGCGCCAGCGACAGCGTTCCAGCCTGGCGGGACGAGGAAAGCTGCTGGGTTTGTGCGGAATTGAGTTCCAGCGTCACGGTCTTGCCGACCACCGCGTTCTGGCCGTCCTTCTCCTTCGGCGCCTGGTCGATGGCGAGCACGCGGACATTGACCAGAATGACCTCGGACGTGACGACATCCTGGGCGCCGGAGCTCTGGTCCGGGTTCTTGAGGCGGCGCGTCAGCAGCACATCGACGCGATCGTTCGGCAGGATGAAGCCGCCCGCGCCGGTCTCCGGCGAGATTTCGGTGGAGATGGCGCGCATGCCGCTCGGCAGGATCGCAGCCATGAAGCCGGACCCATCGGCCTTGACCAGCTTCTGGTCGCGGATCGGCTCACCCTGGATGAAGGGGGCGCGCGCAATCGAGCCGGTGACCTGGGTCGCGCCGTCGGGGCGCTCGCTGCGGCGGATGAAGGCGGCGCTGGCTGTCGCGGTCGGCCAGGTCTGCCACTGCACGTCGTCTGGCTTCACGGTCTGCCCGAGGCCGATGTCGTTCTTGGCGACCAGGACGTCGGTGGTGGGAAGCTGCGCGACCGGAGCCGCTGGAGGCGGCGCAGAGTCCGAGCCGCTCGCCAGATACGCGGCGATGCCGCCGGCGCAGATGGCGACCGTCAGGACGACTATGCGTGCCCTATTCATACGCTTCACTTTCCACAGTACGCCGCGACGCTGCCGCCGCCGTAATCGGCAGTTGACCAGCTATTCGTCAAAGCATGGTTAATGAGGCGTATCTAAATCGCCTTAACGCCGGGTGTATCCTGGGCGTTCAGCGCAGTGCGAGGTGAGCGAGGTCGATCGCTTTCACCCATTCGGTCTCGGGGTAGACCATCAGTGCGCCAAGTGCGAGCGCGATGCCGTAGGGAATGCCGGTCTGCTTGTCGTGGAGCCGCGCCAGCCAGGCCTGGCCGGCAAGCCCGTAAGGCAACGGCCATTGCCGGAGCTGGAGCAGGAGCAGGGTCAGCGCGCCGCCGAACAGCGAGGCGTAGAGCAGGAAGTCCATCAATTGGGCGAAGCCGAACCAGAGCGCCACGGTAGCTGCGACCTTGGCGTCGCCGCCGCCCATCCAGCCCATCGCAAAGCAAGTGAACGCCGCGACGAGGAGCAGCGCGCCGGCGCCGATATGGCTCAGCATCTCGTAAGGTGCCATGCCACCGGCAAAGGCGAGCACGAAGAAGCCTGCCACCAGCGCCAGCGAGACGCGGTTCGAGATTGTCATGGTGAAGAGATCGCTGGCGGCTGCGAACGCCATCAAGGCCGGGAAGAGCATAAGGCGCGCAAGGTCGAGGATCATGGGCTGCGTCTTGAGGCCTGGGTCCGTCGCCCGGATCGGGGCGTCGGCGCATGCTAGGGGGCAGTGCTAAACAAACCGACAACGATCGCAGCAGCTTCGGGGCCGGTCATCCGGCGCCAAAAGGCTCACCACATGCTGGCGATGCGCATCGCGAGCGTGACCATGGCGAGCAGCAGCGCAAGGCAGACCCAATAGGCCGAGGCGTCGCCTCGCGCCGTGTCCGCCTCGTTCGCCGCAACCGCGGCATCGGTTCTGTGCTTACGCAACGCCACTGGAACTCGCACTGTCCGAAAAACAAAGGCCCCGGAGGTCCGGGGCTTTTGCCATCGTCTGCCGGTCGGCTTACTTCAGCGAGGAGCTGATCGAGCCGAACTTGGCGTTCAGCGTGGTGCCGAGGTTGTTGACGACGGTGATGATGGCCAGCGCGATGCCGGCGGCGATCAGACCGTATTCGATGGCGGTGGCGCCGGATTCATCCTTCGCGAAACGCGCAATCAGGTTCTTCATGAACTAAACTCCATCTGGTGAGGTCGCCTCGATCGGCGCTGTCTTGACGCGACGAGAATGTGAGCCGAGCTCTTTCGGTAGAGTTAATTCGATCGGTCAAACCCGTGCCTCACGCGGTGCTTTTGGCCAGAGTGAATTTCGCCTTAAGGCGGCGGTTGCAATTCGTTCCGGTTCCGAACGCGCCATCAACTTCATTCTCCCTTAAATTTCGCGGAGTAGGCCTAAGAGAGGTCAGCGGACTGGAGCAGAAGCGATGATGTCGAGCCTACCCATGCAAGTCGCCCTGATGCTCGGCGAGACCATCGAGAAGGTGATCCCGGTCACTCTCATGCTCGCGGTGGTTTTCACCGTGCTTGAATATTTCTGGGCCTGCAATGCGGGTCCGTCGTGGTGGCGCAAGCGCGAGATCGTGACGGACATCTGCTACTGGTTCTTCGTTCCGGTGTTCGCCCGCACCATGCGGATCGGACTCCTGATCGTCACCGCCGGCGTCGTCTTCAACATCCACGACGCCGACGAGCTGATCGCCTTCTACGACAACGGCCACGGCCCGCTGTCGCAGTTGCCGCTCTGGGTGCAGGGCGTGCTGTTCCTGGTCCTGGCCGACTTCATGCTGTACTGGCTGCACCGGCTGTTTCACGGCGGCGGGTTCTGGAAATATCATGCGATCCATCACTCCTCCGAGGAGATCAGCTGGATCTCGGCGGCCCGCTTCCACCCGGTCAATCTGATGCTCGGCACCATCGGCGTCGACGTCGTGCTGCTGATGGCCGGCATTTCGCCGAACGTGATGATCTGGGTCGGCCCGTTCACGACCTTCCATTCGGCCTTCGTGCACGCCAATCTGAACTGGAGCTTCGGGCCATTCAGATATGCGCTGGCGACGCCGGTGTTCCACCGCTGGCACCACACCTCGCTCGAGGAGGGCGGCGACACCAATTTTGCGGGCACCTTCCCGATCTGGGACGTGCTGTTCGGGACCTTCCGCATGCCGAAGGGCGAGCTGCCGCAGGATTACGGCAAGGATGAAGCAACGATGCCGAAGGAAATCGGCGGCCAGCTTGCTTATCCGTTCCGCCAATAGGATTGCGTCCGGCGCCGGGGCGACAGAAACGCCAGTCCATTCAAACAATACCTGCCGAGTTTGCGGAACGTTCACGAATTACAGGCAGGTTAACCGGGTCGGGCGCCGGCTCCGCTTTTTGATCGATTCTGCCGGTTTGTGACGTCCCGGGGTAAGAGTATGCGTAAAGAGTTCCTACGCCGTCATGCGCGCATCTGTCTTCTGGCTGCGGCTGCCGTGCTGGCTTCGCCGGCCGTTGGCCTTGCCGAGCCCACCGCCGATACCATCGCGGTCAATGTCGACCAGGCCAAGCTCGTGCGGCTGCCCGGCAGGGTGGCAACGATCGTGGTCGGGAATCCCCTGATCGCCGACGTGACGCTGCAGCCCGGCGGGATGATCGTCGTGACCGGTAAGGGTTACGGCGCCACCAACTTTATCGCGCTCGACCGCGGCGGCGAGATTCTGGTCGATCGGCAGATCCAGGTCGAAGGCCCGAGCGACCGGCTCGTGACTGTCTATCGCGGGATCGAGCGGGAGTCCTATAGCTGCCTGCCGATCTGCCAGCGCCGCGTCACGCTCGGCGACAGCGACAATTACTTCAGCACCACGATGAATCAGGCCGGGACGCTGAGCAGCAGTGCCAGCGGCAACGGCGCCGCGGCTGCCAAGACGAACTAGCGAGATCAGCCGAGGGGCCCGACGGGCGGTCCCGGGGCAGAGATCGCTGCCGAATTTCACGCGATGCCATCGCCTGCACCTTCGAGGTTCACGCTCCGGACTGCGCTGCGCCGGTTTCGCGGCAATCGCTGCGGCTCCGCCGCGGTCGAGTTCGCGCTGGTCGCGCCGATGTTCTTCGCACTGTTGTTCGCGATCATCGAGACGGCGCTGATGTTCTTCGCGAGCCGGGTGCTCGAGACCATCACGCAGGACTCCGCCCGCGTGGTCCTCACGGGCCAGGCGCAGTCCGGCTCGGTGGCGAGCTATGCGGTCAACAGTGTGAGCACACCGTGCACCCAGGCTACATTCAAGAGCTACGTCTGTAAGCAGATTCCGGCGTTGTTCGACTGCAACAGTCTCAGCGTCGACGTCCAGAGTTATTCGGACTTCTCGTCGGTCACGCTCGGCAACTACACTGCCTGCAACTTCGATCCCACCACGACCGGATACAACCCCATCTCCAGAACACGTTCACGGCGAGCATGTCGATCATCACGCCGTACGACAACACGCTCGTGAACGGCACGATTGCTCAGGTCTATATCGACGCAAACAGCATCGCCAAGATTCAATGGAGCAAGTCCGCCGTCATTGCGACCGGTGCGACGCAGGCCAGTCTGACAGCTCCGCCGCCGACACTGGCGGCCAATACCACGGTCACATCGATGATTCCGTCGACGCTCCTGATTCCGTCGACCTATCTCATCTTCAGCCAGGTGAGCTACATCTACACGGCTCCCGTCAAATACGTCCTGAAGTCGGGCGTCACGCTGAGCGATGTCTCCTATACGCGGCCGCGGCAAGTCACCTGCGTTGCCTATGGTGGCGTTCCGACGTCGTGCTGAGCCGGATGGCCGGCGAGATCGTCGATAGCGCATAAAAAAGGCCGTGCATCCCGCACGGCCTTTTTCGCTATTCGGTGCGCTTGCGCTGGAGATCAGCCTGCGTCGCGGAGGTTGTCGGCAGCCGACTTGCCGGACCGGCGATCGGCGACGATCTCGTAGGAGATCTTCTGGCCTTCGCGCAACGAGCCGAGGCCGGCGCGCTCGACGGCGCTGATGTGGACAAACACGTCCTGTCCGCCTTCGTCGGGCTGAATGAAGCCGAAGCCCTTGGTTGCGTTAAACCACTTCACGGTTCCCATGCTCACGGGGGTAGTTCCTTCTCAGATACACAATGTAAGAGCCCGCTTGCGCAGGCAGGTTAGATCGAATTTCTGGAAGGGTCGTCAGCGTGTCTGAACCGGCTGTACCGGTGGATGCCAATGTCGTCCGGCCGAAAATCGATTAACGGATTTTATTGGAAATAAGGCGCCAAAACAATCCTGACGCGCACGATTTTTTGATCCGCCGCAATGTGAGCGGCGGACCAGCATACAGGTCAGAATTTTACTTCCGCACTGGCGTGCCTGAAGCGGATCAGCGGCGGCGGAACTGGCCACCGCGCTGTCCGGGACGCGGAGGTCCACCCGCCCCACTGGGACGTTCGTCCTTGTGACGGAAAATCAGCCGGCCCTTTTCGAGGTCATAGGGCGACATCTCCACCGTCACGCGGTCTCCCGCCAGCGTCTTGATGCGGTTCTTCTTCATCTTGCCGGCGGTGTAGGCAACGATCTCGTGCCCGGCATCGAGCTGCACGCGATAGCGCGCGTCGGGGAGGATTTCGGTGACCAGTCCTTCGAACTGGATCAGCTCTTCCTTAGCCATGAATTTCTCCAGGTCGTGGACGGCTAGTGCGAATAGGGTTTGCGGGTCGGTTGGCCCATCGGCCGACTGTCGCGGCGCAAAAAGGCCACGCCTTGTATCCCATCGGGCTTGCCGGCGCTATGCGAAGAACGCTGCTCCGGTCGGTCGTTTGACGAAGAATGCGGCTTGCCACCGGCCGGGCGACGGCGAGCACCCTTCGAGACCTTCTGGCCGCCACCAGGCCGTCCGTCAACATGCCTGCTATCACCATGCCGACCTTCGCCGGGCCTTCCGTCGCCCTGCTTGCCGGCGTTATGCCGTCCTTCAGGACGCCTCTCATCAGCGCGGCGTCCGTCACCTTGCCTTGCGCCTTGCGGGCGCTGGCCCGGGCGGCCCGGCCGGCCCTGCCGTTGCTGTGAAGGAGGCGGGCCTGCATCGTTGCGGCCGGCGTCCGTGCGGTTATCTTCCCGCGGCAGCGCCACCTTGATCAGCCGCTCGATGTCGCGGAGATAGCCGAGCTCCTCGCCGCCGGCGACCAGCGAGATCGCGGTGCCCTCGGCGCCCGCGCGCGCGGTGCGGCCGATGCGGTGGACATAGGTCTCCGGTACATTCGGGATGTCGAAATTGATGACGTGAGTGATGCCGTCGACATCGATGCCGCGGGCGGCAATGTCGGTGGCGACCAGGGTGCGGATTTCGCCCGAGCGGAACTGCGCCAGCGTCCGCTCGCGATGGTTCTGCGACTTGTTGCCGTGGATGGCGCTGGCGGCAATGCCGGCCCTCTCGAGCGTCTTCACAACCTTGTCGGCGCCGTGCTTGGTACGGGTGAAAACCAGCGCGCGGTTGACCGGCTCATTCTTCAGGAGCTTGGTCAGGACGGCGGGCTTGGCCGAAAAGTCGACCTGGATGATGCGCTGGTTGATCCGCTCCGCCGTCGAAGACACCGGGGTGACGGCAACGCGGGCGGGGTCCCGCAGCATCGCGTCGGCGAGCTCGGCGATGTCCTTCGGCATGGTGGCCGAGAAGAACAGCGTCTGCCGCTTGATCGGCAGCTTCGCGACGATCTTGCGGATGTCGTTGATGAAGCCCATGTCGAGCATGCGGTCGGCCTCGTCGAGCACGAGGAATTCGACGCTGCCAAGCTTCAGCCCGTTGCTCTGCACGAGGTCGAGCAGGCGGCCGGGGGTGGCGACCAGAACCTCGACGCCCTGCATCAAGGAGCGGACCTGACGGCCCATCGGCACGCCGCCGATGGCGAGCGTCGAGGACAGGCGGATGTGGCGGCCATAGGCGTTGAAGCTATCGAGGATCTGTCCCGAAAGCTCGCGGGTGGGCGACAGCACCAGCACGCGCGCCGTCTTGGGCTGCGGCTTGATGCGGTTCTCGAGCAGGCGGTGCAGGATCGGCAGCGCAAAAGCGGCGGTCTTGCCGGTGCCGGTCTGGGCGATGCCGACGACGTCGCGGCCGGTCAGCGCCGTGGGGATGGTCTGGGCCTGGATGGGGGTGGGGGTGACGTAATTCTCTTCGGCGAGCGCACGTGCGATGGGTTCGGCGAGGCCGAAGTCCTGAAAGGAAGTCAAAAGAGGGGCTCTTTTCATGTCAAAAGCGGGCGCCCGGCCTAATCAGCGGGGCACGCGCAAAGGGGTGTCGAGAAGACACCTGCGTGTTTGGGGTGTCGGATGGCTTGGGAGATATGGGGCAAGCCAGACGCCCGTAGAGGGCTTAAGAACACGCGGCTCGCAACGACCGCTCGATTCGCAAGCGATCTCCACCTCATATGGAACATCGACGGGGCGGTTTCAAGGCAGACGTTCACCTGACGTCGATTGCAGTGCAAAAATAGTTATGCCGGAATTTTAGCCATCTGCGGAATTTTGCTTAAAAAATAAACTGACTGCCGCATAAGCATACATTTACGTCGCCAAAACTTTAGGCAGATGCACTACGGCGAAAGTTTGATTGCGACGAAATTGTCTAGACTGACCAAACACTTGGCAAGTGCCCACCCCATGGCATGGTTCTTGCGATTCCGTTAATCGCAGGCGGCCGTGGGGCCGTTTCGCAGCGTTTTTCACGTCTGCGTCAGGGAGATGATACATCCATGCCTACCAAACCCATTCACGATATAGCGGCGTCATTTAGCCGCCGCGGCGTTCTCGCCGCGACCGCCGGACTGATGCTCGGTCTGGCGTCCATTTCCGGTGCCAAGGCCGCGGACGACACCATCAAGGTCGGCGTCCTGCACTCCCTCTCCGGCACCATGGCCATCAGCGAAACCACGCTGAAGGACACCATCCTTTTCCTGATCGACGAGCAGAACAAGAAGGGCGGCGTGCTCGGCAAGAAGCTCGAGGCCGTCGTCGTCGACCCCGCCTCGAATTGGCCGCTGTTCGC
The DNA here is from genome assembly GCF_040548225.1 of Bradyrhizobium sp. S3.12.5. Classification (NCBI taxonomy): domain Bacteria; kingdom Pseudomonadati; phylum Pseudomonadota; class Alphaproteobacteria; order Hyphomicrobiales; family Nitrobacteraceae; genus Bradyrhizobium; species Bradyrhizobium sp. S3.12.5. The sequence goes on along the minus strand of NZ_JBEPRF010000013.1, from coordinate 21,186 downwards.
CGAAAAGGCGCGCGAGCTGATCACCAAGGATAAGGTCTCGGTCGTGTTCGGCTGCTGGACCTCGGTGTCGCGCAAGTCGGTGCTGCCGGTGTTCAAGGAGCTCAACAACATCCTGTTCTACCCCGTGCAGTACGAGGGCGAAGAGTCCGAGCGTAACGTGTTCTACACCGGTGCGGCGCCGAACCAGCAGGCGATCCCGGCCGTCGACTATCTGATGAAGGACGAGAAGGTGAAGCGCTGGGTGCTCGCGGGCACCGACTACGTCTATCCGCGCACCACCAACAAGATCCTGGAAGCCTACCTGAAGTCCAAGGGTGTCGCCCAGGAAGACATCATGATCAACTACACGCCGTTCGGTCACTCCGACTGGCAGACGATCGTGGCCGACATCAAGAAGTTCGGTTCGGCCGGCAAGAAGACGGCGGTGGTCTCGACCATCAACGGCGACGCCAACGTCCCCTTCTACAAGGAGCTCGGCAACCAGGGCGTCAAGGCGAAGGACATCCCGGTGGTCGCGTTCTCGGTGGGTGAGGAAGAGCTCGCCGGCATCGATACCAAGCCGCTGGTCGGCCATCTCGCCGCCTGGAACTACTTCGAGTCGATCAAGACTCCGGCGAACGAGAAGTTCATCAAGGACTGGCAGGCTTACACCAAGAACCCGAAGCGCACGACCAACGATCCGATGGAAGCCCACGTGATCGGCTTCAACATGTGGATCAAGGCGGTCGAGAAGGTGAAGTCGACCGATCCGGACAAGGTGATCGATGCGCTTCCAGGCATCGAGGCGGCGAACCTGACCGGTGGCACCTCGAAGATGCTGCCGAACCACCACATCACCAAGCCGGTGTTCATCGGCGAGATCAAGGGCAACGGCCAGTTCGACGTGGTCTGGAAGACCCCGGGTCTCGTCGCGGGCGACGCCTGGTCGAAGGAGCTCGACGGCTCCAAGGACCTGATCGGCGACTGGGTCGGCAAGAAGTGCGGCAACTTCAACACCAAGACCAACAAGTGCCTCGGCTCCGGCTCCTGATCCGGATCTGACGTTCGACTGCACAATGGGAGAAGACGGCCATTCCGCCGCCTTCTCCCCACTTCTGCCGGGGTGATCCACAGTGCCAACCAATTTATCCGCTCGTCTCTGCACCTTTCTCCTCTCGCTATTCCTGATCGCGTTCGCACTGCCGGCCTTTGCCGGTCCGTTCGAGGATGCGGTCGCAAAATTCGCCAACGACGATTATTCCGATACGGACGAAGCGATCGGTGTGGTCGCAAGCAGCGGCAACAAGCTTGCCTTTCCCATCATCAGCGCGCTCCAGGACGGCCGTCTCATGGCTGACCCGGACAGCAAGAAGGTTTACGTCACCGGCACCGACGGCAAGTCGATTGACGCCGCGACCGGCGAGCCCGTGGCCAGCGTGCCCGATAGCGCAAGCGCCGTCCGCCTCAATAACCGCCTGCGCCGCAGCGTCGATGCTGCGCTCGGCAGCCTGACGCTGCAGTCGCCCGATCTCGGCGCGCGGCTCCAGGCCGCGCAATCCGTCTACAAATCGCATGAGGAGACGGCGCTCGATCCTGTCGAAGGCGCGCTCGCCAAGGAAACCAACAGATCGGTCAAGACCGCGCTCGGTGAAGCACGCGCGGCGATCCTGCTGTTCAAGTCCGACGCCACCGAAGTGCAGAAGCTCGAGGCCGTCGCCACTATCAAGGCGCGCGGTGATCAGGAAGCGCTGGCGCTGCTGTCCGACATCGGCACCGACCAGCCGGCCTCCGTCGCGAAGGCTGCGGCGAGCGCCATCGGCTCGATCCAGAGCTCGCTCGCGGTCTGGTCCACGGTGCAGAATGCCTGGTACGGGCTGTCGCTCGGTTCGGTGCTGCTGCTCGCCGCGATCGGGCTCGCCATCACCTTCGGCGTGATGGGCGTCATCAACATGGCCCATGGCGAGATGGTGATGATCGGGGCCTACACCACTTTCGTGGTGCAGGAGGTGATCCGCACCCGCTATCCCGCGCTGTTTGACTATTCGCTGCTGATCGCCGTGCCGCTCGCCTTCCTCGTTGCCGGCGCCATCGGCGTGGTGATCGAGCGCAGCATCATCCGCTTCCTCTATGGCCGGCCGCTAGAAACGTTGCTTGCGACCTGGGGCCTGTCGCTGGTTCTGCAGCAGGCAGTGCGCACCATGTTCGGCCCTACCAACCGCGAGGTCGGCAACCCCTCCTGGATGAGCGGCGCGTTCGATCTCGGCCAGATCACCATCACCTATAACCGGCTCTGGATCCTCGTCTTCACGCTGGCCGTGTTCATGATCCTGCTCGCGATGCTGCGTTACACCGCACTTGGCCTCGAGATGCGCGCGGTGACGCAGAACCGCCGCATGGCGGCTTCGATGGGCATCGCCACCTCGCGTGTCGACGCGCTGACCTTCGGGCTCGGCTCGGGCATTGCCGGCATCGCCGGCGTGGCACTGTCGCAGATCGATAATGTCAGCCCCAATCTTGGCCAGAGCTACATCATCGACAGCTTTATGGTCGTGGTGTTCGGCGGGGTCGGCAATCTCTGGGGCACGCTGGTCGGCGCCTTCACGCTCGGCATCGCCAACAAGTTCCTGGAGCCGGTCGCGGGCGCCGTGCTTGGCAAGATCGCGATCCTGGTTCTGATCATCCTGTTCATTCAAAAGCGGCCGCGCGGCCTGTTCGCGCTCAAGGGCCGTGCGGTGGAAGCATGACCTCTCACATGCTGACGCGATCACTGGACCGCGGCGCGGCGATCTTTCTCGCCGTCGTCGCCGCTTGCGGCATCCTCATCCCGCTCTCCAACCTGCTGCTGCCGGCGGGCTCGTTCCTGCAGGTGCCGACCTATCTGGTCGCGCTCTGGGGCAAATATGTCTGCTACGCTATCCTCGCGCTGTCGATCGACCTGATCTGGGGCTATTGCGGCATCCTCTCGCTCGGCCACGGCGCCTTCTTCGCGCTCGGCGGCTACGCCATGGGCATGTACCTGATGCGGCAGATCGGCACCCGCGGCGTCTACGGCAATCCGATCCTGCCTGATTTCATGGTGTTCCTGAACTATTCGAAATTGCCGTGGTACTGGCACGGCTTCGACATGTTCTGGTTCGCGGCGCTGATGGTGCTGTTCGTGCCGGGCCTGCTCGCCTTCTGCTTCGGCTGGCTCGCCTTCCGCTCCCGCATCACCGGCGTGTATCTGTCGATCATCACGCAGGCCATGACCTATGCGCTGCTGCTCGCCTTCTTCCGCAACGATTTCGGCTTCGGCGGCAACAACGGCATGACCGACTTCAAGGATATCCTCGGCTTCAACGTGCAGGCCGAAGGCACCCGCGGCGCCCTGTTCATGCTGAGCTGCCTCGGCCTGATCGTCAGCTTCCTGATCTGCCGCGCGGTCGTGTCCTCCAAGCTCGGTAAGGTCCTGATTGCGATCCGCGATGCGGAATCGCGCAGCCGCTTCCTTGGCTACCGGGTCGAATCCTACAAGCTGTTCGTGTTCACGCTGTCGGCCTGCATGGCCGGCGTCGCCGGTGCGCTTTATGTGCCGCAGGTCGGCATCATCAACCCAAGCGAATTCGCACCGGGCAATTCGATCGAGGCGGTGATCTGGGTCGCGGTCGGCGGCCGCGGCACGCTGGTCGGCGCCGCGCTCGGCGCCATTGTTGTCAACTATGCCAAGACCTTCTTCACCTCCGGCGTGCTGGCACCCTACTGGCTGTTCATGCTGGGTGCGCTGTTCATCCTGGTGACGCTGTTGCTGCCGAAGGGCATCGTCGGCACCTTCAATGCATGGCGGGAAGCGTCGAAAGAGAGGCGCCCGGCTGCGGCCACCGCAAGTGCTGCGGCCGAGGACGGCGTCACCGAACCGACGATGGCGGAGAAGCGGTCATGAACGTCATGGATACCCGCGCGACCTCCGCGATTCTCTATCTCGACGGCGTGCACGTCTCGTTCGACGGCTTCCACGCCATCAACAACCTGTCGCTGACGCTCGCGCCCGGCGAGATGCGCGCCATCATCGGTCCGAACGGCGCCGGCAAGACCACCATGATGGACATCATCACCGGCAAGACCAAGCCTGACGAGGGTACCGTGCTGTTCGACGGCGTCACCGACCTGACGCGGCTGGACGAAACCCGCATCGCCGAGCTCGGCATCGGCCGCAAGTTCCAGAAGCCAACGGTGTTCGAAAGCCAGACCGTGCAGGACAATCTCCTGCTGGCGCTCAATGTCGATCACAGTGTCAAAGGCACGCTGTTCTGGCGCGGCAGCAGGGCGGAGTCGGAGCGTATCGACAAGGTGCTGGAGACGATCCGTCTCACCGACGCCCGCAACCGCCTCGCCGGCAGCCTCAGCCACGGCCAGAAGCAATGGCTCGAGATCGGCATGCTGCTGGCGCAGGACCCTAAGCTGCTCCTCGTCGACGAGCCCGTCGCTGGGATGACCGACGTCGAGACGCATCTCACCGCCGAGCTGCTGAAAGAGATCAACAAGACCCACACCGTTATGGTGGTCGAGCACGACATGACGTTCGTGCGCGAGCTCGGGGTCAAGGTCACCTGCCTGCATGAAGGTACGGTGCTCGCTGAAGGAACCATCGACCAGGTCTCGTCGAACGAGCGGGTCATCGAAGTCTATCTGGGACGCTGAGCGATGCTTGAGGTCAAGGACATCAACCTGTTCTACGGTGCGGCGCAGGCGCTGCGTGGTGTGTCGATCGCGGCCGAGCCCGGCAAGGTGACGTGCGTGCTCGGCCGTAACGGCGTCGGCAAGACCTCGCTGTTGCGCGCCATGGTCGGGCAATATCCGATCTCCTCGGGCGCGATCGTGTTCGACGGCAACGACATCACGGCCCTCAAGCCCTATGAGCGGGCGCGCAAGGGCATCGGCTTCGTGCCTCAGGGCCGTGAGATCTTTCCGCTTCTGACGGTGGAGGAAAACCTCAAGACCGGCTTCGGCCCGCTCAAGCGCGAGGACAAGCACATCCCGGACGACGTGTTCTCGTTGTTTCCGGTGCTGGAGTCCATGCTCGGCCGGCGCGGCGGCGATCTCTCCGGCGGCCAGCAGCAACAGCTGGCGATCGGGCGTGCGCTGGTGATGCGGCCGAAACTACTGCTGCTCGACGAGCCGACGGAAGGCATCCAGCCCTCGATCATCAAGGACATCGGCCGGGCCATCTCCTACTTGCGCAACCTCGGCAACATCGCCATCGTGCTGGTCGAGCAATATCTCGACTTTGCCTGCGAGCTTGGCGACAGTTTCGCGGTGATGGATCGCGGCGCCGTGAAGTTCACCTGCGACCGCTCCACTCTCGACGCCAGCGAGATCAGCCGCCAGATGGCGCTGTAAGCGGGGAAATTGTAAGCCAAAAAAGCCTGCCGCGGCCGGCTGGGGGAGACGGATGCGCAGCGACGCCTCTTTGGCGACATCTTCGGTGTTCGAAGCCAATCGTGCCCGCGGCGCGGTGCGCTTCGACGTGCACGCCCGCGACGGCGTGACGCGGCGCGGCGTTTTGCATGAGTCCGGCTCCCTCCGCGTGCGCTTTCCTTCGCCGGAAGGTGAAGGGCTCTCCGGCGTGTTCGTCAACACCGCCGGCGGCGTTGCCGGCGGCGATCGCTTCGACATCGAGATCTCGGCCGCCGAGGCTGCCCGTTTGACGCTGACAACGGCGGCCGCCGAAAAGGTTTATCGGGCGCCGGGCGCGGCGGCGCAGCTCAATATCGCCTTGAAGGTTGCCGCAGGCGCGCATCTCGGCTGGCTGCCCCAGGAGACGATCCTGTTCGATCGCGCCCGGGTCCACCGCCGCTTCGACATCGAACTCGATGATGCAGCCTCGCTCCTGCTTTGTGAAATTGTCGTATTCGGCCGCACCGCCATGGGCGAACGGATGGAGCAGGGCGAATTCGTCGACCGCTGGCGGTTGCGCCGTGGCGGCAGGCTGGTCTTTGCCGAGACCATCAGGCTCGACGGCAATATCGGCGCAAAGCTCGCGCGATCGGCTGTCGCCAAGGCGGGCGCTGCGATCGGCACGGCCCTGATCGTGCCCGGCGACGAGGCCCTGGTCGAGCGCATTCGTGAGGCATCGGACTCGTTTGCCGGCGAGGTCGGAATCTCGGCCTGGAATGGCTTTGCAATGGCGCGGTTCTGTGCCCAAGATGCGGCGCACTTGCGCACCGACATGATGGCCGTGCTGGCGCGCACCGGCATGGCGCAGCCGCGACTCTGGCTGAATTGACGGCTGGCTGAATTGAAGAGCTGAACGGAAGAGATTTCGCATGAACCTGTCTCCCCGCGAAAAGGACAAGCTTCTGATCTCGATGGCGGCGATCGTGGCGCGCCGCAGGCTCGACCGCGGCGTCAAGCTCAATCATCCCGAAGCGATCGCGATCATCTCCGATTTCATCCTCGAGGGCGCTCGCGACGGCCGTACCGTCGCCGAGCTGATGCAATCCGGCGCGCAGGTGCTGGCCCGCGACCAGGTGATGCCGGGCATTCCCGAGATGATCCACGACATCCAGGTCGAGGCGACGTTCCCTGATGGCACCAAGCTCGTCACCGTTCACGAACCGATCCGATAGGAGCGCATGATGATCCCCGGCGAACTCTTCATCCAGGACGGCGAGATCGAGCTCAATGCCGGCCGCAAGACCGTGACGCTGACGGTGGCCAACACCGGCGACCGCCCGATCCAGGTCGGCTCGCACTACCATTTCTTCGAGACCAACCCTGCGCTGAAGTTCGACCGCAAGAAGTCCCGCGGCATGCGCCTCGACATCGCCGCCGGCACCGCCGTCCGCTTCGAACCCGGCCAGACCCGCAACGTCCAGCTCGTCGCGCTTGCCGGCAAGAAAACCATCTACGGTTTCCGCGGCGACGTCATGGGAAAGCTGTGAGCACAGGAACGAGCGCGGCGCGGCGCGGTTGAGGCGGAAATGGAGGTCTTTGCCATGCTGTCGCCAATCCGCCTCATCTCCGAAGCCGCCGAACTCGCCGCGCACCGCCACAACGGCATGGCGCGCAAGGGGCGCGCACATGATCCCTACATCAACCATCTCGCCGAGGTCGCGAACCTGCTTGCGACCGCGACCGATGGGTCCGATGCCGAGCTGGTCGCGGCCGGCTGGCTGCACGATGCGATCGAGGACACCGACACCACGCGCGAGGAACTCGCGGAGAAATTCTCCGAGCGTGTTGCTTCTCTCGTCGCCGAATGCACGGACGATATGAACCTGCCGAAGCCGGAGCGTCGGCGCCGGCAGGTGATCGACGCACCCAACAAGTCGCTCGGCGCCAGGCTGATCAAGATCGCCGACAAGATCAGCAACATTGGCGCACGCATCCATTCCGATCAGACCGCCGAGGAGCGTGACGACCTCGCCGACTATACAGGCTGGGCCGAGCAGGTCGTCGCCGGTTGCCGCGGCGGCAGCGCCTGGCTCGACACGGAATTCGATAACATCGTGTTCACAGCGAGGGCCTCGCTGTGAGCACCAACCCAATATTCAAATACAAACGGGGCTTGTGATGTCCGTCAAGATAAAGCGTTCCGTCTATGCCGACATGTTCGGCCCGACGACCGGCGACAAGGTGCGGCTCGCCGACACTGATCTCATCATCGAGGTCGAGAAGGATTTCACCACCTACGGCGAGGAGGTGAAGTTCGGCGGCGGCAAGGTGATCCGTGACGGCATGGGGCAGTCGCAGGTCACCAACAAGCAGGGCGCGGCCGACACCGTCATCACCAATGCGCTGATCGTCGACCACTGGGGCATCGTCAAGGCCGACGTCGCGATCAAGGAGGGCATGATCGCAGGTATCGGCAAGGCCGGCAATCCCGACATCCAGCCGGGCGTGACCATCATCATCGGCCCCGGCACCGACGTGATCGCAGGTGAGGGGAAAATCCTCACCGCCGGCGGCTTCGACAGCCATATCCATTTCATCTGCCCGCAGCAGATCGAGCACGCGCTGATGTCCGGCGTCACCTCGATGCTCGGTGGCGGCACCGGTCCCTCGCACGGTACCTTCGCCACAACATGTACGCCCGGCCCCTGGCACATGGGGCGAATGATCCAGTCGTTCGATGCTTTCCCGGTCAATCTCGGCATTTCCGGCAAGGGCAATGCCTCGCGGCCCGCGGCGCTGGTCGAGATGATCAAGGGCGGTGCCTGCGCGCTGAAGCTGCACGAGGATTGGGGCACCACACCGGCCGCGATCGACAATTGCCTGTCGGTTGCCGATGATTACGACGTCCAGGTCATGCTGCATTCCGACACGCTGAACGAATCCGGCTTCGTCGAGGACACGATCAAGGCGTTCAAGGGCCGCACCATCCACGCTTTCCACACCGAGGGCGCGGGCGGTGGTCACGCCCCTGATATCATCAAGGTCGCCGGCTTGAAGAACGTGCTGCCGTCCTCGACCAATCCGACGCGGCCGTTCACCCGCAACACCATCGACGAGCATCTCGACATGCTGATGGTGTGTCACCACCTTGATCCCTCGATCGCGGAGGATCTGGCGTTCGCGGAAAGCCGCATCCGCAAGGAGACCATTGCGGCCGAAGACATCCTGCACGATCTCGGCGCGCTCTCGATGATGTCCTCGGACTCACAGGCCATGGGCCGTCTCGGCGAGGTCATCATCCGGACTTGGCAGACTGCCGACAAGATGAAGAAGCAGCGCGGATCGCTGCCGCAGGACAAGGGCAACGACAATTTTCGGGTCAAGCGCTACATCGCCAAATACACCATCAATCCCGCGATTGCGCACGGCGTGTCGAAGCTGATCGGCTCGGTCGAGAAGGGTAAGATGGCCGATCTCGTGCTGTGGTCGCCGGCCTTCTTCGGCGTCAAGCCGGACTGCATCGTCAAGGGCGGCACGATCGTGGCAGCACCCATGGGCGATCCGAACGCCTCGATCCCGACGCCGCAGCCGGTACACTACCAGCCGATGTTCGGCGCCTTCGGCAAGGCGCGCACGGCGTCCTCGGTGGTGTTTACTTCAAAGGCAGCCATTACCGGCGGCCTCGCGCGAAAACTCGGCATCGAGAAGAAGCTCTATGCGGTCCAGAACACCCGCAGCAAGATATCGAAGAAGAGCATGATCCACAACGACGCCACGCCCAATATCGAGGTCGATCCGGAGACCTACGAGGTGCGCGCCGATGGCGAGCTGCTCACCTGCGCGCCCGCCGAGGTGCTGCCGATGGCGCAGCGATATTTCATGTACTGAAATGGCGCCTCAACACATGTCCCCGGAGCATGTCCCGATTGCATGTCCCGGGGGCGGCTTTTTCCGGTTTTGCGTTCGATCCCGGCTGGTCTAATGTCCCGCCCGGTATCGTAACCTTCAGAAGAAAAGCCGGGAGGATTTCTCGTGATCTATGTCGTTGCCACCCTGACCATCAAGCCTGAAACCCGCGCCGAATTCATTGCAGCCGCCACCGCCTGCATCAAGGAGACGCGGAAAGAACCCGGCAATATCGCCTACGATCTGCATGAGAGCGTCACCGATCCCTCCAAGATGGTGTTCGTCGAGCAGTGGGAGAATGCCGAGGCGCTGGTGCCGCATCGCGGCCAGGATCACATGAAGACGTTTGGCCGTGTCGCGGTGAAATGCTTCACGGCGCCGCCGAAGATCGAAGTCATCACGCCCGAGAAGGTCGAGACGAGGTAACAGCGCATGATCCGGGCGACGCAGGTTAAGGGACAGCACCGCTTCACGGAAACGCCGGCGGATACGGTCGTGCTCGATTTCGACGATCGGCACCGCCGCCGCATGGCGATGACGGGGACGCGGGGGCTGAATTTCCTGCTCGACCTGGAGAATGCCGTTGCGTTGCGCGGCGGCGATGCGCTGGTGCTGGAGGACGGACGACTGGTCGAAGTGGTCGCGGCACCCGAGCCGCTGCTCGAGATCCGCGGCCGCGATCCGCACCACCTCATCCGCGTTGCCTGGCATCTCGGCAACCGCCATCTGCCAACGCAGCTGATGGCCAAAGCCTTGCGCATTCGCCGCGACCACGTCATCGAAGCCATGGTGAAGGGGCTTGGCGCGCGGGCGGTCGAGATCGAGGCGCCGTTCGATCCCGAAGGCGGGGCCTATGCCGAGGCCGGCCATGCGCACGCGCATGACGACCACGGACACCAGGATCACCATGATCATCACGGCCACGACCACCATCATGGCGCGCATGACCATGGGCATGACCACCATCATCACCACGACGAGCATTGCGATCATCCCGACCATCACCACGGCCACAAGCATGCTCATGACCACAAATGAGCCGGTCAAGGCCGGTGATCTCGCCGGGAGCGAGGCGGCGGCGCTGTACCGGCTGATGACGTGGCTGTCGCCGGCGTTTCCCGTCGGCGGGTTCTCTTATTCCAGCGGCATCGAGTGGGCGGTCGAAGCGGGCGACGTGACCGACATCGCGACGCTGGCCGACTGGCTGGATGCCATGCTTGGCGACGGCTCCGGCTTTTGCGATGCGACGTTTCTTGTCCACGCCTATCGCGCCGCCGAGGCCGGTGAAGACGCCGCCTTGAATGATATCGCCGAGCTCGCTGCCGCCTTCGTGCCGTCGCGCGAACGGCAGCTCGAGACGACCTCGCAAGGCCGCGCCTTCATCGAGATCTCCCGCGCCGCGTGGGATGCCGACGGCCTGGATGCCATGGTCGCGGCGTGCCGCACGCCACTGGTCTATCCCGTCGCCGTTGGCGTCGTCGCCGCGCTGCACAGCGTGCCATTGGCGCCGACCCTGCACGCCTTCCTGCACGCGCTGGTCTCGAACTGGATCTCGGCGGCCAGCCGGCTCATTCCGCTCGGCCAGACCGACAGCCAGCGCGTGCTGGTGAAATTGGAAGCCGCCGTCGCCATAACCGCCAATCGGGCGCTGAACGCGACACAGGACGACCTCGGCAGTGCGACGTTCCGCGCCGATCTCGCCAGCCTGCGGCACGAGACACAATATACGCGGCTGTTTCGCTCGTGAGCGGTACAGCCTTCAACCGATCAAGAGAGAGCGAGTGACATGGCAACTTCTCACGGCCCCTTGCGTGTCGGCGTCGGCGGCCCCGTTGGATCGGGCAAGACCGCGCTGATGGATCTGCTCTGCAAGACCATGCGCGAGCGCTACGACATCGCCGCGATCACCAACGACATCTACACCAAGTGGGATGCCGAATTCCTCGTGCGCTCGGGCTCGCTGACGCCGGACCGCATCGCCGGCGTCGAGACCGGCGGCTGCCCGCACACCGCGATCCGCGAGGACGCTTCGATGAATCTCGCCGCGGTGGCCGACATGCGCGCCAAATTCCCCGGGCTGGATCTCGTGCTGATCGAATCCGGCGGCGACAATCTGGCGGCGACCTTCTCGCCGGAGCTTGCCGACCTCACCATCTATGTCATCGACGTTGCGGCCGGCGACAAGATTCCGTCCAAGGGCGGCCCCGGCATCACCCGCTCCGACCTTCTGGTCATCAACAAGATCGACCTAGCGCCCCATGTCGGTGCGTCGCTGGAGAAGATGGACACGGATGCCAGACGCATGCGCGGTGAGCGCCCCTTCGTCATGACCAACCTAAAGAAGAGCGAGGGGCTCGACCGTATCGTGGGGTTCATCGAGACCAAAGGCGGGTTGAAACGCGCGGACTGAAACGGGTGGGGTGAAAGGGCGCGGCGACGTGGCGCAGGCATTTCCCGCCGTTAACGTCTGAGGCAAAGCCGCGTTTGCGGAACAAATTTCGGACACGGCGATTATCTACCTCCGGCGCCCGGAGCAGAGCCGTTGTTGGCCAGACGATCGGCCGGGCGGATTAAGCTTTTTCGGCGACCGAAGTTGCGTACAGATGCCTCCTCCGTCATTATCCCTGCCACTGGGGTCCACCCTGTTTCGGCACATGGCCGTTCGAGCGGCGTTGATATGCTCCGTGTTTATTGCCGACCTCCTGCCCTCGCCTGAGTAGTCGCGTGGTCCGGCTGGGTTTCATCATCGGCTTCATCGCTCTGCTCGGAGCCTTGCTCTCCGGGCTTGCGGCCTATCGCGTCCACGACCAGGAGCTGGCGCTGGACCGGATTGCGCTGGCCCGCGCGATCGACGTTCATGCGAGCCTCGTCCAGGACAGGTCGACCGAACGTGAGCTGCTGGCGCGCGTCGCCTCAGGCCTGTTCCGCGCGCCATCGGTGCTGAAGCCCAACATGCTGGAGCCGCTGCGCTCGGCGATCTATGCCTTCAAGACCGATTTCGTGGTGGCCGGCTGGGTCGCCCGGCTGCAGCCGAACGAGCTCGCCGCGGCGCAAACCGCGATTGCGGCCGCCGGCTTTCCGAAACCGCAGATCCGCGACTACAGCGACAAGCCGATCGCCGCGGCAAGCCTGACCCAGCCGATCGACGTGCTGATGGACCTCGAGCCGCGCAGCGACGAGACCAAGGCGCTGCCGGGCCGCAGCTACGATAGCGACCCGGTTCGCAACGCCATGTTGGCGCGCGCCAGGGTCGAGAAGCGGTCGGTTGCTTCCGACCCCGTACCGCTCTCGAGCGACAACGGGCCGATCGGCGTCATCGTGGCCGCCCCCGTCATTCCCGAGGGCGCCACCGAGCCGGTCGGCTTCGTCACCTTTTCCTACGAGCTGGCTTCGCTGATGCTGACCAATGACGATCTGTCGTTGTTCTCGGTCGCGCTCAAGGACCCGCGCAAGGACGGCGGCGAGCTCGTTGCCAACGACCAGGGCGTCGTCTCCACCCGCATGACGACGCCGGACGGGCCGGCTCCGTCGGCGACGCGCACCATCAGCTTCGGCGGCCGCGACTGGCAGCTCGGTTATTACGCCAAGTCCAATTCGGCACGGCGCGCCGAGCAGACCGCAATCATCGTCGCGGCGATCGGCTTCGCCATCACCGCGATGGTCTGCGGCCTGTTCGGCTACGTCGCCTACAATAACTTGAGGCTGAGCCGCGAAATCCAGGTGCGGATCGGCTTCGAGCGGCGGTTGACGGCTGTCATCGACGAGCTCAACCACCGGGTCAAGAACATCCTTGCGGTGATCCAGTCGATTGTGACGCGCACGCTGCGCCACGGCTCGGACATCGATGTCGCGCGCGAGCTCCTGATCGGCCGCATCCACGCTATGTCCAACGTGGTCTCGCTGCTCAGCGAGAGCCAGTGGCAGGGTGTCAAGCTGAAGGGCCTGTTCGAAGCGCGCGCCATTCCGCATGCCGATCGTATCGCCGTCAGCGGCCCGGATATCGCGGTCAGCGCGCGTGCCGCCCAGAGCCTGTCGCTGCTGTTCTTCGAGCTTGCCTCGCATTCCGACGAGGGCCTGTCGCTGGTCGGCAAGCATCCGCACATCACCGCGAACTGGACGGTGACGGGCGAGGAGCACGAGACGGTGTTTCATTTCCGCTGGGAGGAGTTCAACACGAGCGAGGCGACGCGCCGGGCGGATTCGGATTTCGGCCTGATCCTGCTCGACCGCGTCGCGCCCGAAGCGCTCGGCGGCATCGCCAAGCGCTACTTCACGGATGTCTCCTATGTCTATGAATTGACCGCGCCGATGGAGACGGTCGTGGACATGACCGAGCGCGACCGCACGGAAAAGCTGTCGCAGCCGGTGAAGCCGGTGCGCTAGCTCTTCGGCTGCAACATCAGATCGACTAGGTTGCGTGCATAGGCCGGCGATGCCTTGGCTAGGCTCGCTGCCGCACAGCCGCTGGCTCGTCCTGACGCTTCGACCAGGAGATATAATAGGCCACCGCCGTCATCGCCGCGAAACCGGCAAGGCTCACCCCGATCTGCATCACCACCAGATTGGCGCCGGTGATCAGGATGAGATGGCCGGCGAAGGACAGGAATACGCCGACGCAGAACACGGCGAGCCATTCCTCGCCGCATTTGATCACCATCTGGAGCGGCTTCCATTGCAGCCCCGGATGGTCGGGCGGGATGAGGTGGGTCGCGATGAAAGCGAGCGCGAGGAAATGGAGCACGCGATAGGGCGCGAGGTTTTCCTTGTCGGTCGGCGAGATGCCGTTGAGCACGACATCCGGCAAATAGGCGGACAATGTCGGCGAATGGCGCATCAGGGTGATAGCCATCGCCGACACCAGATAGGCGCCCGCCAGCACGCGGAGCCAGGGCAGGTTGCGCAAGGCGCGGCCCGACGCGCCGGTGACGGCGAACCAGCCGCCCAGCACCATCAGCATCTGCCAGCAGAACGGATTGAACGTCCATTCCTGGTCCGGATAGGTCCGGAAACCCCACTCGAACCAGCGCGCCGCGAAATAGAACGCGACAGAGAGCGCCAGCGTCACGTTCGGCCGCCGCAATAGCCCCCACAAGGCAAACGGAAAGAAGGCCATCAGCGGGATCATCAATTTCAGCAGGTCGAGGTTCAGCGGCTCCTCCTGCAGCACGAGGCCGCGGACCAGGATGCGCAGCGGATGTTCGAGAATGCCTGAGATGTTGTAGTCGCTGATGATCTCCGGCGCCATCGATTGCGAGGCGACATAGGCGATGGTGTCGATGTAGATCACGAACAGCACGACATAGGCGGCATAGAGTCGCCAGACGCGGCGGAAGATGCGCGTCGCGGCGACGACATAGCCGCGTTCCAGCGCTATCTTGCCGTGGATGATGGCGACGCCATAGCCCACCACGAACACGAACAGGTCGGCAGCGCCGCTGAAGCCGAAGTTGCGCAGCGTCAGCAGATTGACGACATTGTTCGGGATGTGATCGACAAAGACCGACCAGGTCGCAATGCCGAGTGTCAAATACAGCCTTGCGTCGTGGTCGAATGCGGAGAGGTTGGCCCTAACAGACGGCTTCATTGCTAATTATTTCACTTGGAATCAGGGCGATGCTTTTAGCGGCAACCGCCTGCCTGTCCGAGTAGCGTTTGCGTGAAGGGGGACCGATTGTAGCGCGGCTGATGAAAAATTGCGCAGAGAAGGGCCGTCGAATTCCCGCGAACCCGCCCGTCGGCTCGGCAGCGCAACTTTCTTGATTGCGGTTTCGACCTTACTCGGCCGGCTCGACTGATCCCTCATCGGCCGCGCCGGCGCGGCTTGCCATGATACCGAGCGCGACGCCGCCGATGGCCAGGATCGGTAACAGCCGCTTGACCCCGATGGCGCGGACGATCTGCAGGCCCGTCGCGATCAGCATGGGATCGGCGAGCATGCTCGGGGCCGCCTTCGCGGCGTGCTCGGCGGCGATGCGGGCACGTGTCCGCATCTCGCGCTTGTAGCCCCAATAGCTCCCTGCGGCGGCAAGCGTCAGCAGGAAGAAGATCCCGGCACCGGCAAGGCAAGCCTGCACGGGGCCGTACTTTTCCAGCACGGCGATGAAGACCGCCGCGCAGAGGAAGCATGTGGTGATGAAGAGCGCGAACGCTGCGCCCGCCGCCAGCGAGGTCAGCCGCACAGTCGTTCCCGTCGATGCGCTGATGCCGTCGATGATGCGCTGAAACACGTTCTTGCTCCTCAGGTCTCCACAAGCCAATTCGTCACGTGCCGGTCACAGCGGCGGGCGTCGTGACCTCAAATTTCACCGCGCGCCTAGCGACGCCAGGCCGCGCCGATCAGGAAGCCGATGCCGAGCGCGATGCCGACGGTCGCGAGCGGCCGATGCGTGATCGCGTCCTCCAGCGTCTCCTCGATCGAGCCGTAGGCATCCTGCGCCGCGTCCATCATCGCGCCACCGCGCTCCGAGAAGTCGTCGAGCGTCGAATCCACGTTGTCGCGCGCCTGCTTGTAGCCGCGTCGGGCCTGCTTGCCCGTGGCGTTGGCGAACGTGTTGAGGGCGTCGGTGATCTGGTCGGTGAGGGCGGCGATATCGCTTTTCACGGCTGCTACATCCTTCTCGATGCGTTCTGCGGTGGCTTTGTCGGCCCAGTCTCTCATCCTGGCTTCGCCATCGGTTATTGACATCACAAGCTCCGAACTATTGGCGGCGAGATGGGCAGAAAACGTTTCGTTGCAGTGGAAGTTCCGTTTGCGGAGCCCGTCATTCCTGCGGCAATTGCGGCGAATTCTCCGGCAACAGATGCTCCTTCAGGATCAGCCCCACGATGAGGAGCGGAGACGACAGAAAAGCGCCCATCGGTCCCCACAGCCAGGTCCAGAACGCCAGCGCGATAAAAACGGCGAGCGCGTTCAACGATAGCCTGCGGCCGATGATAATCGGCGTGACGAAGTGCCCCTCCATGAAGGTGATACCGCCGAAGGCGAGTGCAGCCATCAGGCCGCCGCCGATAGTCGGGAATGCGACCAGGCCGACCACGGCCAGCATGACGAACATGGCGACCGGTCCGATAATCGGAATGAAGTTGAGCGCAGCGGCAAGCGCGCCGAGCCCGGCCGGGTTGGGCATGCCGGTGACCGCGCAGACGATGCCGGTGGCGATGCCGACGCCAATATTGATGGCCGTGACCGTCAGCAGATAATTGCCGAGATGCACCTCGATCTCGTTGAGGATCCGGAGCGTGCGCAGCCGCGCGTCGTGGTCGCCGAAATTCATGATCATGGCGCGTCGCAGATCGCGCCAGCTTGCGATGAACAGGATCAGAGTGGCGAAGAACAGCAGGAATTCAGCGAAAGTTGGCGACACGAATTCCAGCGTCGGCTGCACCCATTCCGCTTTCGGCAGGGCGACGGTCGGCAGGCCATCGGAGCCGCCGACAATGGTTTGCAGCTCCTTCCACAGCGCGAGCGGTCGGTCGAACACATGCGCCTTCTCCCTCAACTGCGCTCCTAGCTCCGGGAGGCGTGAGCTCCATTCCATTGCGGGCGCCGCGATCAGTGCGACAACGAAGGCGACCACCGTCGTCACCGCGATCACGATCAGCACGGCGCCGAGGGCTCGCGGCACCCGCCGCTCTTCGAGAAAGGTGGCGGCCGGCGACAGCATGGTACCGGCGACGACGGCCATCACGACCGGGAGAAAGAACGCCTTGGCGACGTAAAGCACGGCGACGACGGCGATCAGAAGCAGACCGGCAAGCGCAAAGGCAACAAACTCGGTGCGCCGGATCACCGGAGGCAGTTCGGTATGGCTGTCGGGAAGCGGAGTACCTTCGTCGTTACCGGCAATCAGACGTTCACTGGGAAGGACGCGCACAATTTCCCTCCCGCACGGAGGTGTCCGGGGGCCCGCTGGTCATCAGAAAACGCCTAAGGGCCGTTACGGTTCCGTCGCGACTTCGTGAAGTTGTGCTCGCTTGACTGTGACGTCGCTGCCGCACGCGCCATCGGAACTTGAGTCGGTTCTGCTGCGTTCTTAGGAAGCCGCATCACCCAAGATGCAGACATCACACGGGGCAGCACATGACAAAATTCGTCGTAGTCGGTCGCAGCTTCTCGCCGCGCGTCGTCACTGCTTTTGCCTTTGCGACAGCTTTACTGACGGTGCCGTTCGCAGCACAAGCTCAAACGCTCGGGTATGCGCCGATGCAGCCGCAGGCCTATCCGCATGACCAGATCTATTCGCGGGGCTACACAAGCGAGGCGCCGCCGGCCGCCGACGAGGATGCGGCATTACCGGATCGGCTGCGCCGGCAGATCGTGAGCTTCGACCGCAACGAACCGGCTGGCACCATCGTCATCGATACCGCCAACACCTATCTCTACTATGTGCTGGGTAACGGGCGCGCCATGCGCTACGGCGTCGGCGTCGGCCGCGAAGGTTTCACCTGGTCGGGTGTGCAGAACATCACCCGCAAGGCGGAGTGGCCGGATTGGCATCCGCCGGCAGAGATGATCGCACGCCAGCCCTATCTGCCGCGCTTCGTCGCCGGCGGCCCTGGCAATCCGCTGGGTGCGCGCGCGATGTATCTTGGCTCCAGCCAATACCGCATCCACGGCACAAACGACCCGACCACGATCGGCAAGTTCGTCTCCTCCGGCTGCGTCCGCCTGACCAATGAGGACGTCAGTGACCTGTTCAGCCGCGTCAATGTCGGCGCCAAGGTCGTGGTGCTGCCGAAGAATGCGCCGTTGATGGCGCGCGGCGGTGATCCCCTACGCAAGCGGCCCGCCATGACGACGCTGCCCTCGGGACGCCAGGCGCTGAACATCCCGGCGTCGTCGGTGGATTGAGGAGCTGAGTGAGGTCACATGATGAGACGTTCGATCAGCACGTTGGCTTGCGGAAGGGCCGCGTTCGTCACGATCGCTTCCCTCGGCCTCGCGCTGGCGCCTTCGGCGCATGCGGAGGATTTCTTCTCGGCGCTGTTCGGCGCCTTCCGGATGCGGCCGCCGCCGGAGATTCGGGTGCCGTTCCCGAACGACGACATGCCGCGCTACGACGCGCCGCGCCAGCGCGCGTCCTATGGCGGCGGCACGGCCTATTGCGTCCGCGGCTGTGACGGGCGCTATTTCCCGGCGCAAGGCAGCGATGCCGAGAGCAAGGCGCAATCCTGCAAGAGCTTCTGCCCGGCGTCAGAAACCTCGCTGGTTTATGGCAGCAATATCGACGACGCCACGACCGACGGCGGCAAGTCTTATTCCGACCTGCCGAACGCCTTCCGCTATCGCAACGAGATCGTGTCCGGGTGTACCTGCAACGGCAAGGACCCGGCCGGTCTCGCTTCGCTCAAGGCCGAGGACGATCCGACCTTGCGCAAGGGCGATATCGTTGCAGGGAGCGACGGCCTCGTCGTCGCCAACCGCAACGCCAACGATCGCCGCGGCGTCGCGATGAACTTCTCGCCATTGCCGGACTCGATCCGCGCAAAATTCCGCCAGGTGCCGGTGGTGGCGAAGGAGTAGGGCGGCGAAGTCCCCTACGCCGCCCGGATCTTGCCGAGGAAATCGCTGACCTGATCGCCGAGCTGGCGGCTCTGGGTCTCCAGCATCTGTGAGGCCTGCTTGACATTGTCGGCGGCACCGGCTGCGGTGTCGGCGTCGGCCTTCACACCGGTGATGTTGTCGGACACGTTCTTGGTGCCCTGCGCGGCATATTGCGTGCTGCGGGTGATCTCCTGCGTCGCCGCGCCCTGCTCCTGCACGGCGGCGGCAATCGCAGTGGCGACCTCGTTGACCTCGCCGATGATGCCGCCAATCGCCTGGATTGCGTTGATGGCATCGCCCGCGACCTTCTGGATGTCGGCGATCTGCTCCGAAATCTCCTCGGTCGCCTTCGCTGTCTGGCTCGCCAGCGATTTCACCTCGGAGGCGACAACCGCAAAACCACGCCCGGCTTCGCCGGCACGCGCAGCCTCGATGGTGGCGTTGAGGGCGAGCAGATTGGTCTGCGCCGCGATGGTGTTGATCAGGCCGACGACCTCGCCGATGCGGCCTGCGGATTGAGCCAGCCCCTGCACGGTGCCGTCGGTCTCGCGCGCTTGATTGACGGCGCGGCTGGCAATGCCCGCGGCGTGCGCGGCCTGCTGGCTGATGTCGTTGATCGAGGCCGAGAGCTCTTCCGCAGCCGCCGCGACGCTGTCGACGCTCATGGAGGCATCGTTGGAGGCCTTGCCGGCGACCTGGACGCGGTCGTTGGTCTGGCGCGACACGGCGGAGAGATCGCCCGAGGTCTTGCGCATCTCGGCCGAGGCGTCGCTCAATTCGCCGAGCGACTTGCGCACCACGCCCTCGAACTCGCCGACATAGGTCTCCATGGCGCGCTGGCGCGCGGCCGCGCCGGCATTGCGCTCGCGCTCCTGCTCCTCGATCTTGAGCTTGTCGATCGCCTGCTGCTTGAAGGTTTCCAGCGCGCCGGCAAGGGCGCCAATCTCGTCCTGGCGATCGAGATAGCCGCTGTCGACGCCGAGATCGCCGCCGGCGACCTTGAGCATGGCGTCGCGGATCCGATGCAGCGGCGTGATCACGCGGCGGCTGACGGCGAGCATCGCGGCGCCGGTCAGGATGATGGCCGCGATCAGAAGCGCCAGCTGGACGAGCAGCGATTGCAGCGCGCCGGCGCGTTGGACGGCGGCATGATCCTTGGCGGCTTGCAGGGCGGTGTCGGCGAGCTTGACCACGATCGCCATACGGCCAACCGAGAACGGGCTCCACTGATTGGCCGTCATCGCCGGCTTCTCGCCCTTGGCGATCACCGCGATGATGCCGTCACGCGTACCGGTATAGTGCGGATCGAAATAGACCGACTTGGTCTCGGTCATGGCGGCGGACAGCGCCTGGGGCATTTGCATGCCGGTGGCGGCAAGCTCGATCGCGCTCCAGGCGGCATCGGTGGCGCCGACGAACCTGGTGAAGGCGGACTGGGTTTCGGGCGTGACCTTGCCGCTGTTCAGTGCGTTGCCGACGATGAGCGAGGATTCGCCGGCGTTCTGACGCAGCAGCCAGGCCATCTGCTTGATGGCCAGGAGCTGGTCGATGGTGGCATCCTGATGGTTGACGCTGGCCGCCAGCACGGGGGAGAGCTTATCGAGTATCGCCATCAGCCCGTCCTCGCTCTCGAGA
The DNA here is from genome assembly GCF_040548225.1 of Bradyrhizobium sp. S3.12.5. NCBI lineage: Bacteria > Pseudomonadati > Pseudomonadota > Alphaproteobacteria > Hyphomicrobiales > Nitrobacteraceae > Bradyrhizobium > Bradyrhizobium sp. S3.12.5. The sequence continues at coordinate 749 of NZ_JBEPRF010000013.1, read as the reverse complement.
TACTCGGTGGCGAGCGCCGTGCGGCGCGAGGCTTTGGGCTTGGCGACCTCAGTCCAGAACTCGGCCTGTTGCGCCAGCAGCGCCCTGTTGAGTCGGGTGAGATCGGCGACGATCGCGTCACGCTGCGGAATATCGATCGAGGGCAGGATGTCGATCGCGCGAGCAAGCGCCGGCATCAATTCGTCACGAATGCCGCGGATGTACTTTTCGATATCCGCATCGATCCTGATGTCGCTGGTCAATTGCCGGTTGGTGGTCGAGCGATCGGCCCGGATGTTGGCCATGGCCTTGAACACGTCGGCCGAGGCTGCCGCGACCGCAACGATGCGGTTGGCCTGCTGCAGCCGGGTCCACGAGCTCCATGCGCTGATCGAGAAGCCGATGACGACGACGAGTGCGGTGGAGAGAATCACCGCCTTCAGCAGCGTGGATACGGTCAAGCGGTTGAGCATCGGACACCCCGGTACGCGTTTCGAAGTTCGTGCCCCAGAACGGCAACCCCCACGAACTTCGAAACCAGAGGGATGCGCGCAACAGACGCGCCTGCCCAAGGCCGGCGCTTGGAGCGCATTTGGCCTGAAAAGGGTAAAAACTTAGACAGTGTGCCTGCCGTAAAATTACGTAGGCATCTCGGGGTGGGGGGGGGGGGGGGGGCCGGCCGGCGCGGGGGGGGGGGGGGGGTGGGGGGGGGGGGGGGGGGGGGGTGGGCCGCCCCCCGGGCGGGGCGGGGGGGGGTGGGGTGTGTTGGT
>NZ_JBEPRF010000012.1:0-261247 GCF_040548225.1 Bradyrhizobium sp. S3.12.5 | reverse complement strand
CCGCAGTGACAGCGGATCGCCCGCAACGTAAGCCATCCGGAGATTGGCGCCGGCGTGCCGGCAACCACGGTTCTGTGAAACTCTCTTGGATACGGAACGGTACCAACGTTCTTCTGGGGCGGTCATGCCGCCAGGGCGCAGGCCTCACTCAGGCCGATGCTTGATCCCGATGGGTGTCTGGCGCGATCCGTGATGCGGACGCAGCCATCAACCGAAGAAACGGGCGCGGTTCGAGCACAGTGGCTGAAAGCGACCAGCGAAAGATTTGGCAGCTTGCGCTGCCAAAAAAAATGCGCTCGTCATCTTGACGACCGGCCGGCTAATGGGTGTCACCGTAATCCAAAAACGTCAGGTCTATCAGTAAGATGCTGAACTACGGGCCAATTTGAGTGGCATGGTACAGTTGGGTGGGCTCGAACCACCGACCTCCTGTTCCACAGACAGGCGCTCTAACCAACTGAGCTACAACTGCATCCTTGCGAGCCGCACCTTGGGCGCCCTGAGAGGGCCGGTCACCGAGGGGGGCTGGACGGGGCGGAAACTAGGTGCAACGGCCGTTTTTGGCAAGGCCGCAAAACCCGATAATCGGGCCTCGAACAACGTTATTTCCAAAGCAAAACCCGGGCTTCGCGGCCCGGGTTTCCTAATCAATTCAGGCCCAATCCGCTCAGGCGGCGGGGTAGAGCTTCGAGGCAGAGGCCTTGATCGGCTCGGCAGTGGCGCTGGCGACGCGCTGGGTGATCTCGGCCAGCTCCTTGGCCTGGGCCTGGAACGTCTCGAGCTGCTTCTTGGCGTGGCCGGTCCAGAGCTGGAAGGCGTCGGTCGGCGACTTCACGCCGAGCAGCTCCTGGGTGAAGTCCAGATGGGCCGTGGTGTTGGCCTTGGCGAATTCCATCAGCTTGGCAGTGTACTCGTTCGCGCCCTTCGAGGCGTTGGCGAACACGGCCTCGATGGTGCCGTTGTGGGTTTCGGCGGCGTCCTTGAACTTGGCGTAGTTCTCGCGGGCCTGCGAAACGCCCTTTTCGGCGAACGCGCGCACCTGCTCGGGGACCTCGAACGGAATGATCGAGGCAGAAAACGGATCAGTCGCACCTGTCATGGTTGTCCCTCACGATAAAGAAGAATGGAGTGAGCCTTCTGGCGCGCCCGCCGACCCAACCGGGGCCATTTCTTCTTGCGAACTGGCGGGTACGAAAGACTGGAAAACGCAGAACAAACGAGATGGCTCGTCCAGCGCCCAGCAGTATCGCTGCCTAACATGTCAACATTGTGCAGCGCAACGCGATCCGGAGGCGCGTGCGGAAATTTAATCCCGGGGAGAGTGAGGTTCCCGGGGTGGGGAACCGGGGGTTGAGTTATTTTGCCGTCCGATGGATTTCCGGGCTCGCGACTTCGTCGCGCCCCGGAATGACAGAGCGGGCTAATGCTTCGGCTTGGTCGCATCCATCGCCGCGCGGCTGACGATCTGGCCTATTTCGCTGGCCTGCTCGGCCAGGGCCTTCATCTGGGCCTGGACGTATTCGCTGTGCAGCCGCATCACCTCGGCGACATCCTTGGCGTGGACCAGCGACTGGGCATAATTGAGCGAGGCGTGCACATTGGTCTCGGCGAAGGCGATCGCCCTGGCGCCGATGTCCTTGGCGCCGGCGCGCATGGAGGCACCGCGCTCCTCGATCGAGCCGGCGGCGGCCTCGGCGTTGGCGAGCAGTTTTTCGAAGGCGTCGCGGGCCTGCTTAAGACTGGATTCCGCCACGTTGCGCATCTCCGGCGGAAGGTCGAAAGGCTCATGGGACTGATCGGTCATGGCTGCGGCTCCTGTCATGTTGTGCCGGTTTTGCCGAATCCTGCGGATGCAACGACGCGGCGGCTTGCGGGTTCAGCCACATTAAGGTTATCGCGGCTTTAGGACGCGCCCGTTAAGCTCGGGCCGTGGACCTGCCCGCCGCCGCGGGCGATACTAACCCTTTCTTAAGGCTGTCATTCCCGGCAGTCCCTGACGTGACGCCAACAAGCGAGACTTAAAGCCGGTCGGATGACGAGTTCGGATTTCCAGTTGCGCGGCGTCGGCGATCCCAGGCTGTCCGTGCATGCGACCTCTCCGCTGCCGGCCTGGCTGTGGTCGCCCGACGGCAGCCGCGTGCTGTGGGCCAATGCGGTCGGGGCAAAATTCTTCGGCGCGGCCAATGCGGCTATCCTCGCGGCAAAGACGTTCGGGCCGGCCGACGTCCATCGCCGCCAGATCACCCGCCTCGCCCGCCAGCTGCCGGCGAGCGGCGCCATCAGGCTCGAACGGCTGCGCGGCTTCGGCGCCCGGCTCGGCACGCTGATGACCTGCGCCTGCGCGCGGCTGACCTTTGCCGATGGCGGCGAAGGCGTGCTTGTCACCGCGATGGATGCGGGCGCGCGCACCATGCCGCTGGTCGAGCGGCTGCATCGGCTCGTCGACGGTGCGGCCGTGCCGATGGCAGCGTTCGCGCCCGATGGCATGTTCGCCGGCGCCAGCGAAGCCGCCCGCCCCCTGCTCGGCTTTCGCGATCTCGGCGAAGCCGGCCTCGAGCAGGCGCGCAGCGATGCGCTGGCGCAAGGTCGCGTCGAGCTGCCGATCGGGATCGGCAAGATGGTGCTGCAACGGGTCGGCACCGGTGCCGATGTCGGCCTCGTCGCGCTGATCGAGCCGGCGATCGTGCAGGCTGCGGTGGTGGCCGAGAGCGCGCCTGATCCTGCGCCGCAGGCCATCGAGACGCCGCCAGCGAACGAGCCCGCCGCGGGAATCGACCTGTTCGACGCCTTTGCCGATCTGGACGAAACGCCTGAGACGGCCGAGACGCTCACGCCCGAGCCGCCCGCGCGCGAAGCGGCGCCGGAAACACCGGTTGAAAACCCGCCCGCAGCCATCGTGCCGCCGCAAGCCGCGCCGATCACGGGCGGCATGGTCGAGCCGCCTGGACATGCGGAGACACCGCGCCAGCATCCGCTGCGTTTCCTGTGGCAGATGGATGCGGAGGGACGCTTTGTGCTGGCGTCCAGCGAGTTCATCCGCCTGATCGGCCCGCACACCGCGGCCGGCTTCGGCCGGCCCTGGCGCGAGATCGCCGAAGCGTTTGCGCTCGATCCGGACGGGCGCGTGGCGCAGGCGCTTGCCAGCCACGACACCTGGGCCGGCATCACCGTGAACTGGCCGGCCGATGGCGGCGAGCATCTGCCGGTCGAGCTTGCAGGCCTGCCGGTCTACGACCGCGAGCGCAACTTTGCCGGCTTCAAGGGTTTTGGCGTCTGCCGCGATCTCGACGGCCTCAACCGGCTCGAGGCGCTCAGGCGCTACGAGCTGTTGTCAGAGCAGCGTGTGCCGCAGAGCCTCAGCGCCGATATGGTCGAGCCTGATCCCGAGGAGGGGGCGCCGCCTCCGCCGATCGAGCCGCCTCCGCCACCACCTGAACCTGAACCGCCCGTACTCATCACCGAAGCGAATTCACAGCAAACCGATCTGGAAACATCCGTGGAAACGCCTCCCAATGTCGTACCGTTCCGTCCGCCCGGCGACGCCAGATCACAGGGTGATCAGAGATCGCCGACGCTGACGCCGGTCGAGAACAGCGCGTTCAACGAGCTCGCGCGACAATTATCCGAGCGACTCGAACGCGAGCGCGAGACGATTGCATCCGTCGCAGCCGAGCCGCCGACGGACGAGGTCACGCAGGAAGCACCGACGCCGGAGCCTGAGGCGCCGCCGGCCGCGGCCGAATGGCTGACCGAGCCCGCGCCGCCCGCGCGCGGCGACAGCACGCGCGACCGCGCGCTGCTCGATCTGGTGCCATCAGGCATGCTGATCTACCGGCTCGATCGCCTGCTCTACGCCAACCCCGCGTTCCTCACGCGGATGGGCTATGCCAGCCTGACCGCGCTGGAAGATGCCGGCGGGCTGGATGCGCTCTATGTCGAGCCCGGCGTCTCCGCCGCCAGCAGCACGTCGCAGGCCGGCACGCCGGTGACGATCAGTGCTGCGATCGCCAATGGCGAGCAGCCACTGGCGACCACGGAAGCGCATCTGCACACGATCGACTGGGACGGCGCCAGCGCGCATGCGCTGATCTGCGCGCTGCCCAATCCTGCACCTGTCGTGGCCACGCCTGTTGTCGCAGCGCCCGCGATGGCCGAGCCGGTGGTGGTGATCCCCGACCTGCCGGAGTCTGAGGCCGACTTGGAATCCGAGCTGGAGGCCGGCGATGCCGAGGCCGAAGATCTCGCCGCGATCCTCGACACCACGGCCGAGGGCATCGTGATGTTCGATGCCGAAGGCAACATCCACGCCTGCAACCGCAGCGCCGAAGCGCTGTTCGGCTATGACGGCGAAGCGCTGATGCAGCAGAATCTGCTGACGTTGTTCGCGCCCGAGAGCCAGCAGATCGTCGTCGACTATCTCGAAAGCATCAGGAGCGAGGACATCGCGAGCCTGCTCGATCACGGCCGCGAGGTGCTGGGCCGCGAGAAGAAGGGCGGCGTGCTTCCGCTCGCCATGATCATGGGCCGCACGCGGCCCGACGGCCCGAATTTCTTTGCCGTGTTCCGCGACCTCTCGCAAAGCAAGAAGGGCGAGAGCGAGCTGACGCAGGCGCGACGCCTGATGGACGGCGCAGCGAACGCCAAGGCCGACATGCTGGCGCGGATCAGCCACGAGATCCGCACGCCGCTCAACGCCATCATCGGCTTTGCCGAGGTGATGATCTCCGAGCGTTTTGGTGCGCTCGGCAACGAGCGCTATGGCGAATATATGAAGGACATCCGCGCCTCCGGCGAGCGCGTGATCACCATCATCGACGATTTGCTGGAGCTGTCGCGGATCGAGACCGGCAAGCTCGATCTCAGTTTCACCAACCTCAACCTCAACGACCTCGTGGAAGCCTGTGTCACCGTGATGCAGCCGCAGGCCAACCGCGAACGCATCATCATCCGCACCTCGCTCGCGCATGCGCTGCCGCAGGTGACGGCGGACGCGCGCGCGCTGCGTCAGGTCACGATGAATTTGATCTCGAACTCGATCCGGCTTGCCAGCGCCGGCGGCCAGGTCATCGTCTCGACCGCATTGAACGATCGCGGCGAGATCGCGCTGCGGATCCGCGACACCGGCCATGGGCTGACCGAGACGGAAGTCGCAGCCGCGATGGAGCCGTTCCGCACCCCGCCACCGGGCGACGCCGCGGACAATTCCGCGCTGAGCCTGTCGCTGACCAAGGCGCTGGTCGAGGCCAACCGCGCCCAGTTCAACATCAAGAGCGCGTCGAATTCCGGCACGCTGATCGAAGTGGCGTTCGCGCCGGTGGTGGCAAGGGCGTGAGGTTCACGTCATGTCCGGGCATGACGGCGCGGAAGCTTCAAGCCGCGCGCACGGTATCCAGGAACTTGCCGACCTCTAACTTCAGCCGGTTGCTGTCGCCCGACAGCGACCTGGCCGCGGAGAGCACCTGGGTCGATGCCGAGCCGGTCTCGACCGCGCCCTGCCGCACATTGCTGATGTTGGCGCTGACCTGCGTGGTGCCGGCCGCCGCACTCTGGACGTTGCGCGATATCTCGCTGGTCGCGGCGCCCTGCTCCTCGACGGCGGCCGCAATGGTGGACGAGATCTCGGACAGGCGCTCGATCGTGCCGCCGATGGTCCTGATCGCGCCGACGGACTCGTTGGTCGCGCCCTGAATGCTCGCGATCTGCTGACCGATCTCGCCGGTCGCCTTCGCCGTCTGCTCAGCCAGCGCCTTCACCTCGGAGGCCACGACGGCGAAGCCGCGCCCGGCTTCGCCCGCACGCGCCGCCTCGATGGTGGCATTGAGCGCCAGAAGGTTGGTCTGGCCCGCGATCGCGTTGATGAGCTCGACCACATCGCCGATGCGCGCGGCGGCCTTTGACAATTCGCCGACGCGATCATTGGTGTGCCCGGCCTGGCTGACGGCCTCTCCGGCGATGCGCGCGGAGGCCTGCACCTGGCGGCTGATCTCGGTGACGGAGGCGGTCAGCTCCTCGGCGGCGGACGCCACCGACTGCACGTTGGTCGCGGCCTCCTCCGACGCAGCTTCGACCAGCGTGGCAAGCTCGGTCGAACGGCTCGCGGTCGTCGTCAACGACGTCGCCGACGCCTCGAGCTCGGTGGCAGCGGACGACACCGTCTCGACGATCTCGCCGATCGCGCCCTCGAAATCGTCAGCCATCCTGATCATGTCGGCGCGTCGGCGCTCGGCGGCGAGCTTGTCCTGCCTGATCTTTTCTTCCGCCTCCTCGCGCGCCTTCTGCTCGGCGTTGATCTTGAACGTCTCGACGGCTTGCGCGATCTCGCCGATCTCGTCGGGGCGGCCGAGGCCGGGCAGCACGATCGCGAAATTGCCCTTGGCCAGCTCGATCATGGCCGCCCGCATCGCGGCAAGCGGCTTTGCGACCGAGCGGCCAATGAAGATGCCGAGCCCAAGCACGCCGGACGCGATCAGCGCGATCGCCACGGCGATCCAGAACTGGATGCCGTCCCGCTCCGCATCGTTGCGCCGGTCGGCCTCGGCGCGGATGCCGTCGACCGATTTCGAGACCTGCTCGATGACAGGTTCGACCGTCGAGAACGCCTCCGACATCGCCTTCAATTCCGTCGCGAGCTTCAGCGCGGTCTCCAGCCAGGCGGAGAAGTCGCGCTGATAGTCGGCGAGCCTCGCGCGCAGCTCGGCCTTCGCGTCGTCGGGAACTGCGGCGGCGTCGACGCCGGCCAGAAATTCCGACGCGCGCTTCTTCATCTCGTCGCCGTATTTGGCATTACGACGCAGCATGAAATCCTTCTCGTGCCGGCGCATCATCAGCATGATCACCTTGAGCGCGGAATTCTGGAGTTGGTCGACCTTGCTCTCGATCTCGTGGACGGAGGTCCGCAGGCGGCCTTCGAGGCCCGAATTCTCGTCAAGCCCGAGACGCTCCCGCTCCGCGACCACCGTGGCGAAACGGATCTGATAGATCTTCAGCGCTTCGTTCATCGCATCGATCTTTTGCGCGAGCTCGGGCTTGCCGAGCGCCGCGATCCTGCCGCGGAGCTTTTCGATATCGCGTGCGACCTGGCGCGAGATTTCGAGCTGACGCTGCGCCCTCGCCGGGTCACTGCGCAGCAGAAAATCCTTTTCGGCGCGGCGGCCTTCGAGCAGCTCGACCGCAATATTGTTGTTGAGCTCGAAGACCGTGCGCGCGTTCTCGGCGGCGTCGCGCGACAGGCCCATCGCCCGCTCGCCGTAGAGATGAATGCCGCCGATGAGGACGACACCGACGACGCCGATGACGCCGATCGCAGTGATCTTGTGGGTGAGGCGAAGAGCGAGAAGCCGCATCTTGGTACCAAGCTAGAGTGACCGATGCGGTTGATGAAACCCTGATGCGTAGAAACTTCCGTTAATTTGCGGGCACGTGGAACTACGTGTTTTTGTCATAAAGCTCGCCGCCAGGATGTGTTGACCGTTCCCCACGATACCGCTGATGGCGGCTTCTGCACTGTGACGTGCACAAGCCCGTTTATGACCACCGCGGCGCTCATCGCGAATCAAGGGTTCGCGGGCGGCAGCACCGAGAACTCTTCGCCGCTCATTTTCCGAGCATCTGGGCGTCTTGCTACCCTGAAGACTACCCCTGAAGAGGACTTGCAGCGTCGACTCGGTTGAGCAACGCTCGCGCAATTTCAGAACAGCTATCTTCTATTTTTGTGAGGGCATCATGCCTGACATATTGGAAGTTCTGTTGTGGTGCGCAGCATTGGCGACATGGCTGATGCTTCTCTTCGCAATCGTCGGCGAGATTCTCAAACCGCTCTCAAAGAGCATCCGCCGACTGGTCGCGCAAGCTTTCAAGCTCTACGTGAAGTGATTGCCGGTCACAATACTCGATCGAAGCTGAACCGGCCCGCGCCAGTGACGAAGATCAACATGGCCCCGCCCATGATCGAGATATTCTTCAAGAAATTATTGTACTGATTGATCTGCTGCCCACCGGCGGGATATTCCCAGTAGCGATGTGCAATCGCGGTTGCCATCAGCACGAAGACAAACATCAGAACTGCGCAATAGCGCGTACGGATGCCCAATATCAAGCCCGCGGATATGACGACTTCCAGCGTGATATTCACGATCGTGAACAGCTCAGGCGCTGGAAGATTCAGCGATCGAAAATAGCCCACCGAGCCGCTGAAGTCGGCTATTGCTCCGTACGCGCTTCCAACGAACACCCATGCCAGCAGAACACGGCCAATCAGGAGCAGTGCGCCAGTTCCGGCTGTGGCGACCCCATCGGCTGTCAGAAAATCCGAATCAGCTTTCATCGGTAGATCCCCAGGGTGTTTTGTGCAACGCCGGCTGGAAACATTTAGTACCGAGAGCACACAATAGCATGAACGGGCGGACACATGAAGCGCCCGTGCCGGCTGTTTGGCACGGCGGCAAAGCACGTCGAGCTACATACGAAAAAGGCACGGCGCTTGCGGCGCCGTGCCTTTCACATTCAGATGGCCTTGATCAGCTGTAGATCTCGAACAGGCCGGCGCCGCCCTGGCCGCCGCCGATGCACATGGTCACGACGCCCCACTTGGCCTTGCGGCGGGCGCCTTCCTGCAGCAGGTGGCCGGTGAGACGGGCGCCGGTCATGCCGAAGGGATGGCCGATCGCGATCGAGCCGCCGTTGACGTTGTACTTCTCGGGGTCGATGCCGAGCTTGTCGCGCGAATAGAGGCACTGGCTGGCGAAGGCCTCGTTGAGCTCCCACAGATCGATGTCGTCGATCTTCAGGCCATGACGCTTCAACAGCTTCGGCACGGCGAAGATCGGCCCGATGCCCATCTCGTCGGGCTCGCAGCCTGCCGCAGCCCAGGCGACGAAACGGCCGAGCGGCTTGAGGCCGCGCTTCTCGGCATCCTTGGCTTCCATCAGCACCACGGCGGCGGCGCCGTCGGAGAGCTGGCTGGCATTGCCGGCGGTGACGAACTTGCCCGGGCCCTTCACCGGCTCGAGTTTTGCCAATCCTTCCAGCGTGGTCTCAGGACGATTGCATTCGTCGCGGTCCACCACGTAGTCGACAATGCTCTCGGCCTTGGTCGCCTTGTCCACCACCTTCATCTTCGTTTTCATCGGGACGATTTCGTCCTTGAACTTGTTGGCCTGCTGGGCTGCGGCCATGCGGCGCTGCGACTCCAGCGAATATTCGTCCTGGTATTCGCGGCTGAGCTTGTAGCGCTCGGCGACGATGTCGGCGGTGTCGATCATCGCCATGAAGATGGCGGGCGCGGTGTTGAGCAGCTCGGGATCGACCCATTCCTTCGGCGAGCCGCCGCCCGGAATCGAGATGCTCTCGACGCCGCCGGCGACGATGCAGTCGGCACCGTCGGAGCGGATCGAGTTGGCGGCCATCGCAATGGTCTGAAGCCCTGAGGAGCAGAAGCGGTTCACCGACACGCCGCCGGTCGACTTCGGCATGCCAGCGAGCAGTGCGGCCTGGCGGCCGATGTTCGGCGCGCCGTGGGCGCAATTGCCGAGATAGCAATCCTCGACATAATCCTTGTCGACGCCGGCGCGGTCGACCGCGTGGTGGATGGCGTGGGCCGCGAGCGACATCGGCGGCGTGATGTTGAACCCGCCACGGCCGGACTTGGCCAGGCCCGTGCGCGCGTAGGAAACGATGACGGCTTCACGCATTGTTTTCTCCCTTTTCGAACGATTGGTACGGAGCGTGCTGGCGCCATTGGTACACAAAGTTTGGAGGGTGCGGGAGAAATAAAAACGCCGCCTCCGATGATTGAGGCGGCGTTGTTCCGCGGGTCGGAATATCAATGTGAGCGTCGCTCTATCCGCTCGTCATACCCGGGCTTGTCCCGGGCATCCACGTTCTTCGGACCGCGCGGCAAGGCGTGGATGGCCGGGACATAGGCGAGCGGAAGCGACGCCGTCCTTCGGACGGCTATGCCCGGCCATGACGCAAGAGGCGAAAGCTCGATCAGAACGTCAGCGCCTTGACCTGCTTGACCTGCGGCAGCGCTTGCACCTTGGCGAGCACATCCGCCGGCACCGCGCCGTCGACCTCGACCAGCGCGATGGCATCGCTGCCCTGGGCGACGCGGCCGAGATGGAAGGTCGCGATGTTGATCTTGGCGTCGCCGAGCAGGCCGGCGAAGTGGCCGATGAAGCCCGGCTTGTCCTCGTTGGTGACGTAGATCATCGACTTGCCGAACTCGGCGTCGACGCGGATGCCCTTGATGTCGACGAGGCGCGGCTTGCCGTCGTGATAGACGGTGCCCGAGACCGACCGCTCCTGGCGCTCGGTGGTGACCGTGACGGTGATCAGGCTCTCATAGTCGCTCTGGGCGGCGCGGACGATCTCGTCCACCACCATGCCGCGCTCCTTGGCGACCACCGGCGCGGACACCACGTTGACCTCGCCCAGCATCGGCCGCAGCAGGCCCGACAGCACCGCCGAGGTGATCGCCTTGATCTTCATCTCGGCGACGTGGCCCTCATAGGTGATCTCGACCTTGAGGATGCCGCTTTCGGTGAGCTGGCCGGCGAACGAGCCGAGCTTCTCGGCGAGCGCGATGAACGGCTTCAGCTTCGGCGCTTCTTCCGCGGTGATCGAGGGGAAGTTCACCGCGTTCGAGATCGCGCCGGTGAGCAGATAATCCGACATCTGCTCGGCGACCTGCAGCGCGACGTTTTCCTGCGCTTCCGTGGTGGAGGCGCCGAGATGCGGCGTGCAGATCACGTTGGGATGGCCGAACAGCACGTTCGTCGTCGCGGGCTCCTCGACGAAGACGTCGAAGGCGGCGCCGGCAATGTGCTTGGAGTTAAGTGCATCGACCACGGCCTGCTCGTCGACGAGACCGCCGCGGGCGCAGTTGATCAGACGCACGCCCTTCTTCATCTTGGTGATTGCGGCCGCATCGATGATGTTCCTGGTCTTCTCGGTCAGCGGCGTGTGCAGGGTGATGAAGTCGGCGCGCTTCAAGAGGTCATCGAGATCGACCTTCTCGACGCCGATGTCCTTGGCGCGCTCCGGCGACAGGAAGGGGTCGAACGCGACCACCTTCATGCGCAGCCCGAGCGCACGGTCGGCGACGATCGAGCCGATGTTGCCGCAGCCGACGATGCCGAGCACCTTGCCGGTGATCTCGACGCCCATGAAGCGGTTCTTCTCCCACTTGCCGGCCTGGGTCGAGGCGTCGGCCTGTGGTATCTCGCGGGCGAGCGCCAGCATCAGCGTGATGGCGTGCTCGGCGGTCGTGATCGAATTGCCGAACGGCGTGTTCATCACGATGATGCCCTTGGCGGTCGCAGCCGGAATCTCGACATTGTCGACGCCGATGCCGGCGCGGCCGATCACCTTGAGGTTGGTGGCCTTCTCCAGGATCTTGGCGGTCGCCTTGGTCGCGGAGCGGATCGCGAGGCCATCGTAATTGCCGATGATCTCGGCGAGCTTGTCCTTGTCCTTGCCGAGGTTGGGCTGGAAGTCGACCTCGACGCCGCGGTCTTTGAAGATCTGCACGGCAGCAGGCGAGAGCGCGTCGGAAATGAGAACTTTGGGTTTGGTCATGGGGATGTGTCCTTCGCCGTCCCTAAGGGGGATCGGCCCGAGGGCCGAAATGGGTAATTGCGCGGAAGCTCTTTGCTCTCCCTCTCCCCGTTCTTACGGGGAGAGGGTTGGGGTGAGGGGCAGCCACGGGCGAGGTGCTCGTGGAGAGAGCCCCTCACCCGGATCGCACCGGACGATGCTCCGCATCGCCGGGAGCGACCCGGCCTCTCCCCGTAAGACGGGGAGAGGCGAAAAGAAAACTTATGCTGCCTTGGCGAGCTGCGCCTTGGTCTCGGCAAAAGCCCAGTCGATCCACTGCGTCAGCAGCTCGACATCCCGGGCCTCGACGGTGGCGCCGCACCAGATCCGCAAGCCAGCCGGCGCATCGCGGTAGTAGGCGAAGTCGTAGCCGGCGCCTTCCTTCTCGACGAGAGCGACCAGCTTCTTGGAGAATTCGGCCTGCGCATCGTCCGTGAGCGAGGTGATCGCGGGATCGGTGAACTTCAGGCACACCGAGGTGTTGGAGCGGATCGCGGCGTCCTTGGCCAGGAAGTCGATCCAGGGCGTCTTCGCCTTCCAGTCGGCCAGCACCTTGGTGTTGGCGTCGGCGCGCGCGATCAGCGCCTTGAGGCCGCCGATCGACTTGGCCCAGCTTAGTGCGTCGAGATAATCCTCGACGCAGAGCATCGACGGCGTGTTGATGGTCTCGCCGACGAAGATGCCTTCGTTGATCTTGCCGCCCTTGGTCATGCGGAAGATTTTCGGCAGCGGCCAGGCCGGCTTGTAGGTCTCGAGCCGCTCTACCGCGCGCGGCGACAGGATCAGCATGCCATGCGCGGCTTCGCCGCCGAGCGCCTTCTGCCAGGAGAAGGTGACGACATCGAGCTTGGCCCAGTCGAGGGCTTGCGCGAATGCAGCCGACGTCGCGTCGCAAATGGTCAGGCCTGCGCGGGTCGCGCTGATCCAATCCGCGTTCGGCACGCGGACGCCGGAGGTGGTGCCGTTCCAGGTGAAGACGACGTCGCTGTTGGGATCGACCTTGGAGAGGTCGGGAATTTCACCGTAAGCCGCATTGAGCTTGGTGACGTCCTTGAGCTTCAATTCCTTGACGATGTCGCTGACCCAGCCTTCGCCGAAGGATTCCCAGGCGAGCGTGGTGACGGGCCGTGCCCCGAGCAGCGACCACAGCGCCATCTCGACCGCGCCGGTATCCGACGCCGGCACGATGCCGATGCGATAATCGGCCGGCACTTCAAGCACTTCGCGGGTCAGATCGATCGCGAGCCTGAGCTTGGTCTTGCCGACCTTCGCGCGATGCGAACGGCCGAGCGCTGCGTCCTTGAGATTTTGGGCGTTCCAGCCGGGGCGCTTGGCGCAGGGGCCGGAGGAGAAATGCGGCACGTTCGGCCGCGAAGCGGGCTTCGCTACAGTCATAATCTACCCTTCCAGATAGTAAGCCTCCCGTTGGGGGGAGGTGTCCCGCCGCGGCTGATACGGGAATCGGGAAGTGCAGTCAAGGAAGTTCCGGCGTCTCACGCTGGAGTGATGGCTCCTCCGGCACGATATCCGGCGATGCAACCGGGGCGAGTGCGTTCAGCAAGTCCGTGGCCTCGCTGATCAATTGCGCGGCGCGACGGCGGCTGCCGACCTTCAAAATGCACTTGTCGTTGGCCTGCACAACGTAATCGTTGCCAACCTTGATCATGGAATAGCTTGCCATCGAAATCCCCGAACCGACCGAGCCCGGTTTCAGACGCTGGCGTAGCACCGTTCGTTCCCCGATCAACGTGAACGACCAAGGGGTAGTTTATCAGCTCTTAAGATGAACGAACGCGCGATCCGATTGTGCAGCTTGCGCAACGGTCGCAAGATGCTGCATCAAAAGCGGACAGTCATGCCGGCGTGACTCGATGTAAATCCGAGACGCTTGTAGAAGCGCTGCGCGTCGACGCGGCTCTGATGCGTCAGCAATTCGACCAGATTGCAGCCCCGCGCCTTGGCTTCCGTCATCGCCCATTGCACCAATTGCTCGCCGATGCCGCGGCTGCGGCAATCAGAGGCAACGCGGACGTCCTCGAGCAGGCCGCGAATGCCGCCTTGCGAGCTGATGCCCGCGAGCACCGCGAGTTGCAGGCAGCCGACCACCCTGCCCTCGCTCTCGGCGACCACGAGCGCGAGATTCTGGTCTCGCTCGAGCCGCTCGAACGCCTGATAGTAGACGGCAGGAAGCGGATCCTCGACGCGCTCGCGGGCGCGGCCGAGATGATCGTCGGCGAGCATCGCCACGATCGCGGGAACGTCCTCGCGACGCGCCGGACGGATGGAGACGGACTTGTCGTTCATACGGGAAACTCCAGGATTCCGTGCGACGGATTCCGCGTGAGGGACTCAGCGCGCCGGCGGCAGACCGAGATAAGCCTCGGCTTCAGCGATCCAGCGGCGGATGGCGGCATGGCGGTCGAGATCGAAGCCGCCCTCATGCGCGAGGCGCGTATAGGCGAGCAGCGAGACGTCGGCGAGCGAGATCTCATCGTCCGCGAAGAAGCGGCTCGTTGTGAGATGCGCCTCCATGCGGTCGAGCGCCGCATAGCCGCGCTTGACCTTGTCGGGATCGAGCTCGGAGGGATGCTTGCCGAGATAGACCAGCTGGAAGCGGCACACCGCGATATAGGGCTCGTGGCTGTACTGCTCCCAGAACAGCCATTCGTCCATCTTGGCCGCGGCAAAGGCGTCGCGCGGAACCAGCGCGCTGTCGCGGGCGAGATAGCGGATGATGGCGTTGGACTGCGCCAGCGTGCGGCCGTCGTCGAAGGCTATGGTCGGCACCTGGCCGGCACCGTTCATCTCCAGGAATTGCGGCGTGCGCGTCTCGCCCTTGCGCGTATCGATCTCGATCCAGCGATAGGGCAATGCGAGCTTGTCGCAGACCCACTTCACCTTCAGACAATTGCCCGAGTTGCTATCGCCGTAAATCTGCATCGCTGCCGCCCCGCTTTCGCCCGGCAGAGCATCAGGACGGAAGCAGCCTGTCAACCGCGGCGCAGCGCAGCAGCGTCAGAACTTGTAGCCGAGCCCGACGCGCGCATTGTTCAGCGTCACCGAGGTGTTCATGACGGGCGAAAATTTCACGTACTCGTATTCCACGCGCGCGAACAGACCGTCCCAGATGCAGTATTCGACGCCGAGGCCGGCGGTCCAGCCCACCGCGAAGGCGTTGGTCCGGCGCTGCGTCTGCGCCTGCGACTGCGCTGGAACGGCCTGTGGCGCTCCGAAAGTGGTCGACGTCACCGTGACGCCGCCGACGACAATCGAATTCGTCACATCCTGACGCAAATCCACCGTGCTCGTTACCGAGCGAGAGACGTCCATTCGGCCGACGGCAGCGCCGGCGAAGGCATAGGGCATGAAATCGCCGCCGTCCCAACCGACGCGGCCGCGCAGCGTGATCATGTCCTTGACCTTTGCCGCGGCGGTGCCGGTCAATGTCACGTCGTAATTGTCGGTGACATTCGCGGCATGCGTATCGCCGGCCGGATTGACGATCGTAAGCGAGTTGCTACCCGACGTCGAAGTGGCGAGGTTGTTGAAGTAGGTGTAGGTGCCCTCGAGACTAAGAATGGCATCGTACCATTGCCAGTTGCGGCCGACGAAGGCGTTGAAATTGGTGCTCTGCGTGTTCGTCTTGTTCATGAGCGACCAATTGGCGGTCGGCTGCTGCAGCACGCTGTCACGGAAGATGAAATTGGTCAGGCCGACGACGCTCTGGCTGAAGTCGCTCGCGTCGGTGGAGTAGCCGGCGCCGCCGCCGAAATAAGTGCCATCCCAATTATGGGACGTCTTGGACAGACCGTCGGTGAAGCCGCCGCGCAGCACGGGCAGATCCGGCATGTCGGCCGCGTGTGCGGCGGACATAGATCCCAAAGCCGCCACCACCAACCAAAGCCTACGCATTGCAACGCTCCATCGAACTCGAACTTTCGCTCGTGATCATGGCTCGTTAACCTTAACCAATGGTTGCGCCGGAGGCTTTCGTCGCCGCCGAGCAATGAAAAATATGCCACGCAAAAACGGCGCGGGAGCATCCCGCGCCGTTAAGAGACATTAAGCGATGGGGCGAACGATCAGCCCTTGGTGACGAGCGGCGGCGGCATGTAGGCCGGCGGGCTGTTGAGCTCCCAGCGCACGCCGAGCTTGACGTCGTGCGAGGTGAGCTCCTTGATCTTGATCGAGGTCGGGCCCGAGCCGCTGTTGTCGAACAAGCGGTAGTTGCCAGGTGCGGCATCGCCGAGGTTCATGTAGCTGTAGGCCAGTTCAACAGTGAACCCGGGATTGACCTTGTAGGCGAGACCGGCATGGGCGGCCCAGGCAAAGTTCCACTTTCCGTTGTCGGCGAAGTAGGCGACGCTGTTGGCCAGGGGCGGAGTATTTCCCACGGTGTATGACACGCCGTCGTCGCGGAAGCCGCTGATCTTGTTGTAGGAGCCGCCAACACCGGCACCAATGAACGGCGTAATGCACCACCAGGTGCCGAGGTCAACGTAAGCGTTGGCCATGACGACCCATTCGGACTTGCTGCCGCTGTAGTTGTTGGAGCCGACGAAGCCGGGCCCAATGACGTTATCCGCACCATGCAGGTTAGCCTTGCCACGGTACTGGCCGATCACGTCGGTGCGAAACCAGTTGTTGAAGCGATAGCCGACACCGAGGTCGAACAGCGGCGACGAGTCGAAGCCAAGTCCCTCCGTCGTCTTCGTAAACCCAGGCCCGACGGCGCCCTCGATGCGCTTGGCGCTCTGGTTGGTCATGCCGACGTCACCGCGCAGGTACCAGCCGCCGAAGTCCGCGGGCGGGGCGGGCGGCGCGTACATGGGGGGCGGAGCCGCGATCGGCATATCGGCGGCGAACGCCATCGACGAGATCAGTGACGCCGCACCCGCGGCAAGGAGAGACTTAACGCTACGCATTGGCTTCGTCCTTATGGCCGGTGAGGCAAAATGCAGCTGCCTCACGTTCTGGAAACTCACAGGCGGACGATGGCAGCAAATGCTTAAGCGCCACTTAACCCTAATTTTTAAGGTTGATTTTTTCTCACTACACACGCGGATGCGGCGCAAGCGTTGCAAAAATGCGGCAGCCGCGCTCCGCAATTACTAACGATTGGTGAAGCTGCAATGCAGCGAAACGGGATCTGTTAACGCACGTGCCGCGGCAGCTTGGGCAGGAACACCGCAAGCAGCCCGATCGCCGGCAGATAGGCGCAGACCTGGTAGACGAACTCGATCGAGGTGTGATCGGCGAGCTTGCCGAGCACGGCCGCGCCGAGCCCGCCGATGCCGAAGGCGACGCCGAAGAACACGCCGGAGATCATGCCGAAGCGATGCGGCACCAGCTCCTGCGCGAACACGATGATTGACGACGTCGTCGAGGAGATGATGAGACCGATGATGACGGTGAGTACCGCGCTCGCGTAAAGCCCGGCATAGGGGAGCGCCAACGTGAACGGCAGCGCGCCGAGGATCGAGATCCAGATCACGATCTTGCGGCCGAAGCGATCCCCGAGCGGTCCGCCGAGAAACGCACCGACCGCGTTCGCCGCAAGGAAGATGAAGAGGTACATTTGGGCGGCCTGCGTCGACACGTTGAAACGGTCGATCAGGTAGAAGATGTAGTAGCTCGACAGGCTCGATACGTAGAGCTGCTTGGAGAACAGCAATGCCACCAGCACAACGAGCGCGACCGCGACGCGGCGCGAGCTCGGCGCGTCAGGATGGGCCTGCGCGACCACTGTCTTCTTCGCCTTGATCTGCGGCTCGTACCAGCGGCCGATGCGCCAGAGGATGACGATCGCGAGGAACGCGATCGAGGAGAACCAGGCGATGCTGCCCTGCCCGAACGGCACGACGATCAGGGCTGCGAGCACCGGCCCCATCGAGGTGCCGAAACTGCCGCCGAGCTGAAACACCGATTGCGCGAAGCCGTAGCGGCCGCCGGAGGCCAGCCGCGCGATGCGCGCGGATTCGGGGTGAAACACCGCCGAGCCGAGACCGACCAGGGCAGCGGCAATCAGGATGACGAGATATTGGTGCGCGGCGCTGAGCAGCAGCAGGCCGAAGAAGGTCGAGGCCATGCCGATCGACAGCGAGTACGGCTGCGCCTTCTTGTCGGTGTAGTGACCGACCACCGGCTGGAGCAGCGACGCCGTGAACTGGAACGCCAGCGTGATCATGCCGATCTGCGCGAAGTCGAGCGCGTAAGTGTCCTTGAGGATCGGATACACCGAGGCGATCAGCGACTGCATGGTGTCGTTGAGGAAGTGCGAGAAGCTGATGCCGGCGAGCACGACATAGGCCGGCCCTGCGGCGCCGGGCGCGATGTCGGCGACGACGACCGGCTCGGTCAGTGTTTCCTCGGAGACAAGAACTGGCTTGTTCAATGGATCGATCCCGGCAGGCGCGGCGAACCGCCACACTGCCTAACTACGATGACCGTGGTGGCCGAACCACCACCAATCGTCGATAGCTGGAATGCGTGTGTTTGCCCTTCTTCCCTTGCTGGAGAGGGTTTCTATCCGCGAGCCTGGAATCGTAGGGTGGGCAAAGGCGCACTTGCGCCGTGCCCACCATCAATATCGATCCAACATTGCAGCAGAAGCGGTGGGCACGCTTTCGCCTTGCCCACCCTACGATACTGCCACAAGGGGAGAAGGAAGGCGCTCTCGGCTCAAGCCGCCGCGGCCTGGCCCAGCGCGGAGACGATGGTGTCGACGATGTCCTCGATCAGGACGCGGTCCTCGCCCTCGCCCATGACGCGGATCACGGGCTCGGTGCCGGAGGAGCGGATCAGCAGGCGGCCGTGGCCGTTGAGCCGCTTCTCGCCGTCGGAGATCGCCGACTGCACCTCGGAATCGTCGAGCGGCTTGCCGCCCTTGTGGCGGACGTTCTTGAGGATCTGCGGCAGCGGATCGAAGCGGTGGCAGACTTCCGACACCGGCCGGCGCAGCTTCTGCACCACGGCCAGCACCTGCAGCGCGGCCACGAAGCCGTCGCCGGTGGTGGCGTAGTCGGACAGGATGATGTGGCCGGACTGCTCGCCGCCGAGATTATAGCCGCCGTTCAGCATCTGCTCGAGCACGTAGCGATCGCCGACCGGCGTGCGCACGAGATCGAGCCCCTGCCCTTGCAGGAAGCGCTCGAGGCCGAGATTGGACATCACGGTTGCAACGATGCCCGGACGTGACAGCCGTCCGTCGTCCTTCCAGCTCTGCGCGATCACCGCGAGCAGCTGGTCGCCGTCGACGACATGGCCACGCTCGTCGACCAGGATGACGCGGTCCGCGTCGCCGTCGAGCGCAATGCCGATGTCGGCCCGCATCTCGCGCACCTTCTTCGACAGCGCCTCCGGCGAGGTCGAGCCGCATTCCTTGTTGATGTTGAAGCCGTCGGGCTCGACGCCGATCGGCACCACGTCGGCGCCCAGCTCCCACAGCGCCTCCGGCACCACCCTGTAGGCGGCGCCATTGGCGCAATCGACCACGACGCGCAGGCCGTCGAGCGAGAGGTCGCGCGGCAGCGTGCGCTTGGCGAATTCGATGTAGCGGTCATGCACGCCGTCGATACGGCGGGCGCGGCCCAGGCTCGCGCTTTGTGCGAGACGCTTGTCGAGGGATTCGTCGAGCAGCTGCTCGATCTGCTTCTCGACATCGTCGGAGAGCTTGAAGCCCTGCGGGCCGAACAGCTTGATGCCGTTGTCCTCGAACAGATTGTGCGAGGCCGAGATCATCACGCCGAGATCGGCGCGCATCGACTTAGTCAGCATCGCCACCGCCGGCGTCGGCATCGGGCCGACCAGCAGCACGTCCATGCCGACAGAGGTGAAGCCCGCGACCATCGCATATTCGATCATGTAGCCGGACAGCCGGGTGTCCTTGCCGATCACGACGCGGTGGCGGTGGTCACCGCGCTGAAACGCAAGGCCTGCGGCCTGGCCGACCTTGAGCGCGAGCTCCGGCGTGATCAGCCCGTTGGCGCGGCCCCGGATCCCGTCCGTCCCGAAATATTTGCGGCTCATATCGTCCCCCACGCAACAACCAGGGATCCCCACGACAACCTCCGGGTGCCCGAACGGGCCCCGCATCCCTGATTTGCTGGGATCTTATAATCCCTGCGCCGCTAAATTGGCTTCAAAAAATGTGATTAATCATTACGAGACCGGGACCGCCGGCGTCCCGGTAACTCCTTGTTAACATTATATTTCCGGTTTGAGGGCCGGAACGAAGCGGAACCTGACCTTAGTCCGTGCGCTTCACATGACCGTCCGCACGGCTCGGCGCCGGCTGGGTGACGTTGACGGGATCGGAGCCCGGAAAGGTCTCTTCCAGCCCCTCCTCCAGCGCTTCCTCGAGGTCGCGCTTCTCCTTGATTTCTTCCGGCGAAGGTCCTCTGTGCGGCTTGGTCATGGCGTCCCTCCCGCAAACGATTTGGCTGTGCATCCAACCATGCTAGATGACCTCGAAACCTTCCGATGCAAGGCTCCTAGCATAGGCCTCTTGATATGAGCCTCTTGATACAAGACGGGCCGGGGAAACGTTCATGAAGCACATCACCTGTATCGACGATCTTCGCGCTCTGCATAAGCGCCGCGTGCCGAAGGCCTTCTTCGACTATTGCGACCGCGGCTCCTATGCCGAGGAAACGCTGCGCGCCAACCGCGAGGACATGCAGGCGATCAAGTTCCGCCAGCGCATCCTGGTCGACGTCTCCAGGCGCGACACCTCGACCACGATCCTCGGCGAGCCCTCGACCATGCCGCTGATCCTGGCGCCCGTGGGCCTGCTCGGCATGCAGCATGGCGACGGCGAGATCCATGCCTGCCGCGCGGCGCAGGCCGCCGGCATCCCGTTCACGCAATCGACGATGTCGATCTGCTCGATCGAGGACATCGCGGCCAATGTCGAGAAGCCGTTCTGGTTCCAGCTCTACGTCATGAAGGACCGCGGCTTCATCAAGGAGCTGGTCCAGCGCGCGATCGCGGCGAAGTGCAGCGCGCTCGTGCTGACCGTCGATCTCCAGGTGATCGGCCAGCGCCATGCCGACATCAAGAACGGCATGACCATCCCGCCGGAATGGTCGCTGTCGAAGTTCATCGATTTCGCCACCAAGCCGGCCTGGGTCGCCGGCGTGCTGCAGGGCAAGCGCCGCACCTTCGGCAACATCGCCGGCCACGTGAAGAACACCGAGGACCTCAACCGCCTCGCCGAATGGACCGCCTCGCAGTTCGACACCTCGCTGAACTGGAAGGATGTCGAGTGGATCCGGAGCATCTGGCCGGGCAAGCTCGTCATCAAGGGCATTCTGGACGTCGAGGACGCCGAGGAAGCGGCCAAGACCGGCGCGCAGGCGCTGGTGGTGTCCAACCATGGCGGCCGTCAGCTCGACGGCGCGCCGTCCTCGATCGAGGTGCTGCCCGAGATCGCCGACGCCGTCGGCGAGAAGATGGAGATCATGTTCGACGGCGGCATCCGCTCCGGCCAGGACGTGATGCGCGCGCTCGCGCTCGGCGCAAAATCCTGCATGATCGGCCGCGCTTATGCGTATGGCCTCGGCGCCGGCGGCCAGGCCGGCGTCGCCAAGGCGATCGACATCATCCAGAAGGAGCTGCTCACGACCATGGGCCTGTGCGGCGTCAACAGGATCGACGAGATCGACGATCATGTGATTGCGGTCGCGCCCTAGAACAGTTGCCGTAGGGTGCGCAAAGCGAAGCGTGCCCACCAACTCTTACGAAACGCAGGAAAGCGGTGGACACGGCGCCAGTGCGCCTTTGCCCACCCTGCGAGTCCAGCGCTCAGTCGCTCACATCGGCGGCGTCAGGCCATCGCGGCCGACATTGACCCGGTTCGCTTCCAGCGTGCCGTCATCCTTCTTCGCCGCACCAAAGATGATCAGCTTGGCGCCGGGCTTGATCTCGGACTTGTCGCTGGCGACGAAGGTGACGATCGGGGTCTCCGGCGGCACCACGACCTTCTTCTCGCCGTCCTTGTATTTGACCGTGATGTTCTGGCCGTCGGTGCCCTTGACCGTCTGCGCTACGGTGGCGTTGGTCATGGTCGAGTTGGCGCGCGCATCCCAGGGGCGGAAGCCTTCAGCGGCGCCGCGCTGGTTTTCCGGAAAGATATGGACGGCAATGGCCTTCTGCGTGCCGTCGGGCTCGGGCATGGCGGTGACGCCGATATAGGAGCCCTCCTTGATCTCGGAGAGCTGCGTCTTCACCACCGCGAAGACGGCGACGTTGTCGGTCATCTTCACCTTCACATCGGTGCCCTCGCGCGTCTTGATGCCGAGGGTGTTGCCGTCGATGCTCTCGATGGTGCCGCGAATGCGCACGGTCGGCGCCTGCTGCTGCGCTGAAATGGATGATGTAACGATACAGGCGACGAATGCTGCCGCGACGGCGCGCGGCATCCAGTTGTTCAGGCTTGGCATGATGGTCCCCTTCAGGGTTTGCGGCGATCAGACAGGGCAACCCCGTCTGACCGCCGCTATTCCCTGAATTCCGATCACATCGGCGGGGTCATACCGTCACGGCCGACATTGACGCGATTGGTCTCGAACGAGCCGTCGGGCAATTGCTTCATGAAGGCGATGACCTTGGCGCCGGCCTTCAGCTCGGACTTGTCCGCGGGCACGAAGGTCACCACCGGTGTCATATCGGACACGAACACTTTCTTCTCGCCGTCCTTGTACTTCACCAGCAGCGTATGGCCGTCGTTGCCGACAACGCTCTCCGACACAGTGGCATTGGTCATGCTGGAATTGGGCTTGAGGTCATAGGGCCGCGAGCCTTCGCCGGTGCCGCGCATGCTCTCCGGAAACACGTGGACCTCGACGGCGTTCTCGCCACCGTCCGGTCCCGGCACGGTGGTGGCGCCGACGAAGGAGCCGACCTTGATATCGGCCAGCGAAATCTTGGTGACGCCGGCCACGCGCAGGTCGGAAGCGATGTGAAGCTTGACGTCCTCGCCGCTGCGCGACTTGACCAGCAGAGTGTCACCCTCGACGCGCTCGATCGTGCCGCGCACGCGGGTCGGCACCGGCGCCCTTTGCGCGACGGCCGCGAGGGTGGAAGCAGCCACCATCGCAACAGCGATGAGCGGGCGCGTGAAATTTGCACGTTGGATCGTCATGACAGTCTCCGATTATCCCCACGGATAGTGAACGCCGGAGACGGCGCACTATTCTCTCAAGTCTTTGTGAGATCGGCCTCGACCAGCTCGCGCAGTTCCGCACTCACCTCGGGCCTCCGGCCGAACCACAGCTCGAAGCCGCGCACCGCCTGGTGCAGGAGCATGCCGAGCCCGTCGGCGGTGTCGAGCCCGCGGGCCCTGGCTGCCGCGAGCAGCGGCGTCACCAGCGGGACATAGACGAGGTCGGCGACGACGGCCCCTTGCGGCAGCCGCGCCACATCAACATCGAGTGAAGGCTGGCCGTGCATGCCGAGCGAGGTCGTGTTCACGAGAAGTTTTGCGCGCGGCAGGACGTCGTTGATCCCGTCCCAGGCAAGCGGATGCACGTTCGGCCCGAATTGCGCCGCCAGCGCCTCGGCCCGCGCCAAAGTACGGTTGGCGAGATGAACGCGGCCAAAGCCGCGTTCGAGCAGGCCGAACACCACCGCGCGCGAGGAGCCGCCGGCGCCCAGCACCAGCGCTTCATCCGCCTTGTCCCAGCCGGGCGCGCTGGCGTCGAGATTGCCGAGAAAGCCTTCGACGTCGGTATTGGTCGAGCGCAGCTCACCGTCGGCAAACCACAGCGTGTTGGCGGCGCCAATCGCCTTGGCGCGCGCGTCGGGGGTCGACAGCTCCAGCACGCCGACCTTGTGCGGAATGGTGACATTGGCGCCGACAAAACCACGCAGCGAGAGCCGCAGCACGAAATCGCGCAGGTTCTCGGGCGGAACCGCCTCGATGACATAGCCGCCTGCGATGCCGAGCGTGCGCAGCCAGTAATGATGGATCAGCGGCGAGCGCGAATGCGCGGCCGGCCATCCGATCAAGCAGGCTGCGGGCGATTTGAGCGCGGTCATCTTTCCCTCGGGTCGTGTCGAGGGCGATCCATTTCGCGTCCGGCCGGTCCTGTCAAGCAGGCGGGGACGGCACCGTGGATTCGGTCACGCCGGGAGCCGCCTTGATATCGGCGACCGCGCGCTCGATGGTCTGGCGATAGCGCGCCCGCTTCGGGCTCACGCCGTGGGTCAGCAGCGCGCGGCGGACCGCGGGCGAAGCCCCGGTGATGAATAGCCGGATGCCCTTGCGCTGGGCCTTGGCGGCGACGCGCCCCAACACGTTCGCCGCGGTGGAGTCCAGGAACGGCACTGCGGCGAAATCGACCACGAGCGCCTTGCGCTTGTCGGCAATGCCGTCGAGCACGCCTCCGATCGCAGACGCAGCACCAAAGAAGAACGCGCCGGTGATGCGATAGACCAGGATGTCGCGGTCGACCGCGAGCGCGGGATCGTAAGGTACGCGCTCGCCATTGCCGTCATCGGGACGATCGGCCGCGACCAGCGGCGAGCGCTCCTCGATGCCGGTCATCTCCGCCATGCGATGGATGAACAGTACCGCACCGAGCGCGAAGCCGACCAGGATGCCTTCGGTCAGATCGCGGAAGATCGTGAGCAGGAAGGTTGCCAGCAGCACGACGGCATCGCCCCAGGACGAGCGCAGCAGCGTCGCGAATTCCTGCTTCTCCGCCATGGTCCAGGCCACCACGACCAGCACGGCGGCAAGTGCGGCAAGCGGGATGTAGCTCGCGAGCGGTGCAGCGACCAGCATGAACGGCAGCAGAAAGACGGAGTGCAGCATGCCTACCAGCGGCCCGCGCGCGCCGGCGCGAATGTTGGTCGCGGTGCGCGCAATCAGGCCGGTGACACAGATGCCGCCGAACAGTGCCGCGCCGATATTGGCGGCACCTTGCGCCACCAGCTCGCAATTGGAGCGGTGACGGCGCCCGGTCATGCCGTCGGCGACCACCGCCGACAGCAGCGATTCGATGGCCGCGAGCAGCGCAAACGAGATCGCATCCGGCAGCACCGCTTTCGCCTTCGCAAGCGAGAACGCCGGCAACGCAGGCGAGGGCAATTCACGCGGGACGCCGCCGAAACGACTGCCTATGGTTTCGATTGGCAGCGACAGTGCAGCCGTCGCGATCGCCGCCAGCACGACCGCGATCAGGATGCCGGGCCAGGACGGCCGCCAGCGCCGCAAGCCCGCGATGATGGCGACGCTGACGAGAGCGACGCCAAGCGCGGACGGATTGATGGTGTGAAGGCCATCCGCCAGCGCGGCGAGCTTCGGCACGAACTCGCTCGGCTCTTTCCCCGCGAGCGTGATGCCTGAGAGATCGCGCAGCTGGCTCGCAAAGATGATCACGGCGATACCGGCGGTGAAGCCGACCGTGACGGGATAGGGGATGAACTTGATGTAGGTGCCGATGCGCAGCAGGCCCGCAGCGATCAGCACTATACCCGCCATCATGGTGGCGAGGATGACGCCGTCGACGCCATGCCGCTCCGCCGTCACCGCGACCAGTACGATGAAGGCGCCCGCAGGCCCGCCGATCTGGAAGCGGCTGCCGCCGAGCAGCGACACGATGAAGCCGCCGACAACCGCAGTGTAGAGCCCGCGATCCGGTGTCACGTTGCCGGTGCTCGCCTCCATCCGCTGGATGGTCGGCAGCGAAACGCCTGCGAGCTCGGCCAGGGTTTTCTGGTCAATGCCAAGCAGCGCGCGGGCTGCTCGCATCTGGAACGACGTGATCACCTTGGCCTCACGTGTCAGAGCTTATAAGTGATGTCTCGCACATGTATAATGATGTAAAATATATCATATGAGGCCGAATGCAAGTACTCTCGCTGCCTCCCCCCGTCATTGCGAGCACAGCGAAGCAACCCAGAATCCCTCTGCGGAACGACTCTGGATTGCTTCGCTGCGCTCGCAATGACGAGTCGAGAGGGCGCGGCCCCCTCTCTCCCCGCAAGGGCGAGGAGAGGAGAAAGCGGTGCGTCCCTTACTGCGCGAGTTGGATCACGCCGCGTGCTGATGCGCGGCGATGATCTGGTCGGCGGCGCGGCCCGTGACTTCGGCCATGTGGTCGAACTGACGGGTGAAGCTGCCGGCGCCTGCGGTTGCCGAACGCAGCTCGACGATGAGCTCGCCGATCTCGGCTTCCGGCATCATGGCGCGGACGCAGTCCCAGCCGCTCCAGCCGTCGCGGGTGTCGAAGCCGAGAATCTGGCCGCGCCGCGCCGACAGGATCGCGTTGATCTTGGCGGTGGCATCGGTCGGACACACGATCTCGACCACGTGGATCGGCTCAAGCAGCACCGACTGGCATTGCGGCAGGCCTTCGTTGAGCCCGACCCTCGCCGCCGTGCGGAAGGCAAGGTCGGAGGAATCGACGCTGTGATAGGAGCCGTCCGTCAGCGTCACCTGCAGATCGGTGACGGGGAAGCCGAGCGGCCCGCGCGCGAGCCCGTCGACGACGCCCTCCTCCACCGCACCGATATAGTTGCGCGGCACCGCGCCGCCGACGACCTTCTCGTCGAACTTGAAGCCCTCGCCGCGCTGCAGCGGTCTGATGTCGAGCACGACATCGCCGAACTGGCCGTGACCGCCGGACTGCTTCTTGTGGCGACCACGCTGGACGATCGGCTTGCGGATGGTCTCCTGGTAGCCGATCGCAGGCGGATGCGAGGAGATCTTGACGCCGAAGCGATCGCGCAGCCGCTCGCTCGCGACACGTAAGTGCATCTCGCCCTGCCCCCACAGCACGGTGTCGTGGGTCTGGGCGTTCATCACGACGACGAGGGAGGGATCCTCCTCGTGCAGCCGCGTCAGCGCCTGTCCGAGCTTGACGTCGTCCTTGCGGTCGGTGGCCGCAACTGAAATCGCGAGCACCGGCGGCGTCGGCTCTGAGGCCGCAAGCGCGGCTGGCGCGGTCTTGCCGCTCGAGACCGTGTCGCTGGTCTTGACCGGATCGAGCTTGGCGAGCGCCACGGTGTCGCCGGCTTCGGCAGCGGCACGCTTGGTGTCGTAGGCGCCGTTGACGGCGAGGATACCCGAGATGCGGCTCACCCCGCCGGAGGACGATTGCAGCGTGGCGCCGTCGTCGAGATGGCCGGCAAGCAGCCGCGTCAGCGACAGCTTTCCGCCGTGCTGCGAGTGCAGCGTCTTGAAGACGAAGCCGAGCGCGTCCTTGGCGGAGGGCACGCCGAGACGCTTTGCGGTCTCCGCAATGCCGGGCGCCTCGTGGCGCAGCGCCTTCATCAGACGCAGCACGCCGTTTTCGCGCGCGGCAGCGCCGAGCAGCACGGGGCAGATCAGTCCCTCGCGCAGTTCGCGGGCGAGGTCGTCGAACACGGCATCGCGCGGCGGCTGGATGTCTTCGAGCAGCTGCTCCATCAGCGCATCGTCGTGGTCGGCGAGCTTCTCCAGCATCGAGAAGCGGGCCTCCTTCTCGCGATCGAGGTCGCCGCCTTCGAGCGCAACCACTTCGGATGCCTTGTGCTCGCGATAGACGAACGCGCGCTCGAGCGCAAGATCGACGAAGCCCTCGATCAACTCGTCCTTCCAGATCGGGATCTGGCGCAGCACCAGCGGCACGCGCGAGGCGGGCTGGAGCGTCGCGAGCGTCTCGCGGATGCGCTTGTTGGCGCGGTCGATCTTGTTGAGGAACAGGAAGCGCGGGATCTTCAGCTCCTCCAGCTCGCGCAGGATGATCTGAAGCTGCGGCAGCTTCTTCTCGTCGGCCTCGCAGACCACGATTGCGGCGTCGATCGCGGGAAGCGCGGCGCGCATGTCGTGGGCGAACTCGACGGAACCGGGACAATCCAGGAAAGTATAGCTGTCGCCCATGAAACTCGTGGTGACGGCAGTCAGCCCGACAGTCATCTTGTGATGACGGGCCTCAGGCGTGGCGTCGCCGACGGAGGTTCCGGCGTCGACGCTGCCGGCGCGCGGGATTGCGCCCGTTCGCGCCAGGATTGCTTCGAGAAGTGTGGTTTTACCGCTTTGGAATGGGCCCACCAGCGCAATGCACCGTGGACCTCGGGGACTTCTGACGTCTTGTCCCATTCGCCGCCTCCTTGTTTGGAGCTCGGCCCATGATTGGGTCGGCAAACGCAGATGCTCTGCCCGTCCCCGAGATTTGGCAAGCGTCAAACGTCGCTGCGGTGCGTCGTCAGTGTCTTAACCTCTCTCGAAGGCAGAGCTAAGCGCGACAGCGTCGTCGGGCGTTAACGGCCCGGACGGAGTTCCAGGCTCTCGAGCCCTGCGGCGACGTTGAGGCCGACCTGGCCCTGCACGCTCAACGGTTGAAGCGCGATCGAATTGTTGGAGCCGCCGACCAGCGCATTACCGCCGAGGCCGACGCCGACCGAGGCGCTGCCCTGCGCGCCGGCATAATTGCCGGAGAGATCGCCGGGGCCGAGCCGGTTGACCGGCGCGAACACGCCCCAGGCGAGCGCCGTCTCCTGGGTGATGCCGAGGTCGATGCCCACTTTACGGATCGTCGCGACATAGCGGTCTTCGGGCAGACCGTCGGCGCGCAGCACGCAGCCGAGATTGGTCACCGATCCCACCACGAAGCCGACGCTGGCGCCGCCGCGGCATTCGAGCACGCCGACCTGCACCATCCGCGACTGCGCGCTGGCGCCCGCGATGGAGGCGACGAGGCTCGCAATGGTGAGTCCGGCAAGGAGGAGTGAGCGGCGCATGAAATGTCTCCGGCTATGAATGTGATGCGAGCAGAAAAGCAGCCTGCAAGCGGCGCGCGATGGTCTATGCCACAAGAGTCCTGTGGGTACCAGATCGGATGCATTGAAAACCGAACTCGCGGAAGGAGCCCCTCACCCCACCCTCTCCCCGCAAGAGCGGGGCGAGGGAGCGAGAGAGTGGTGCGCCCCTTACGTTAAGCAATAATTAGCGCGCGCTATCGTGTGCGACTTAACCTCTCCCCGCGCTTCCGCGGGGAGAGGTCGGATTGCGCCTGGCGATGCGCAGCATCGTCCAAAGCAATCCGGGTGAGGGGCATGGCACGCCGCTGGCCCAAACGAAAGTCCATCCGACTCCTCGCAATCGAAACACCAACAAAAAGGCCCGCCGAAGCGGGCCTTTCAATGCTGAACCGCGGACGTGCCTAGCGCAGGTTGCCGCAGAAGCGCTGGATGCGCTTGCAGGCGTCCTCGAGGTCCGAAGTCTTGGTCGCGTAGGAGATGCGGAACGCCGGGCCGAGGCCGAAGGCCGAACCCTGCACCACGGCGACGCCTTCGGTCTCCAGGAGCTCGGTGACGAACTGCTCGTCGTTGGAGATCACATTGCCCGACGGCGCCTTCTTGCCGATCGTGCCGGCGCAGGACGGATAGACGTAGAACGCACCCTCGGGACGCGGGCATTCGATGCCGTTGGCCTGGTTGAGCATGGAGACGACGAGATCGCGACGCTCCCTGAACACCTTGTTGTTGGCGGCGATGAAGTCCTGCGGACCGTTCAGCGCTTCTACCGACGCCCATTGCGAGATCGAGGACGGGTTCGATGTCGACTGCGACTGGATGGTCGACATCGCCTTGATCAGCTGCGCGGGACCACCGGCGTAGCCGATGCGCCAGCCGGTCATGCAATAGGCTTTCGAGACGCCGTTCACGGTGAGCGTGCGGTCGTAGAGGCTGGGCTCGACCTGCGCGACGGTGGTGAACTGGAAGTCGTCATAGACGAGGTGCTCGTACATGTCGTCGGTCATCACCCACACATGCGGATGCTTGACCAGCACGTCGGTAAGCGCCTTGAGCTCGGCCTTTGTGTAAGCCGCGCCGGTCGGGTTCGACGGCGAGCACAGGATGACCCATTTGGTCTTCGGCGTGATCGCGCGCTCGAGCGCCTCGGCCTGGAGCTTGAAACCGGCCGCGGCTGTGCAGACCACCGGCACCGGCTCGCCGCCGGCGAGCGCCACCATCTCGGGATAGCTGACCCAATAGGGCGCCGGGATGATCACCTCGTCGCCCGGATTGATGGTCGCCATCAGCGCGTTGTAGAGCACCTGCTTGCCGCCGGTGCCGACGATGATCTGGTTCGGCTTGTAGACGACGCCGTTCTCGCGCTGAAATTTCGCGATGATCGCGTCCTTCAGCTCGGGGATGCCGTCGACCGCGGTGTACTTGGTCTTGCCGGATTCGATGGCGCGGATCGCCGCCAGCTTGATGTTGGCGGGCGTGTCGAAGTCGGGCTCGCCGGCGCCGAGGCCGATGACATTGCGGCCCGCCGCTTTCAGCGCGCGTGCTTTATCCGTGACCGCGATGGTCGCGGACGGCTTCACACGGTCGAGCGCAGCAGCAAGGAAGGCCATCGTCATCTCCTGACAAGCGTCGTGAACCCTTTGGCCTCACGACTCTGATTGTGGGAATGGCGACACCCTAAAACGTGTGCCGCTGCGCCGCAAGAAACTTCGGCCCGATCCCGGAAAAGTTTACGGGTCTGGAGCGTTGCAAGGCGCGATTTCCCGCAATTTTCAGCAACTTTGCCGGGCAAACCCCTCATATCCGGCAAGGCCTGTCCTCGGAGCAATTTTGCGCCGCTCGAGCGCCACAAGACTGACCGCCGGCTGACGCGCAAGGCCTGCGGCCGATCGTCAACCGGTGGCGAGCTCGCGACCCGTCACCGCCTCGCACACGATCGCGCGAAGCGATGCGTCGTGCATGTTGACGCAAGCGTGATCTCACTTGCAGCGTCACACAAACATGATCTTCTGCAGCGTTGCAGTGCGGTAGGGTTTTCGAGTTTTTCTATGGGCCAGCCCTTGCGGCGGATTCGCATCGGCATCATTGTTTAGCCGCGGTGCGGGGCAACAAGCGCCGAACCTTCCCGTCCCTCGGAATCGAACTCCCAGAATGTACAAGCTCTATTCGATGCAACGCTCGGGCAACAGCTACAAGGTCCGCCTTGCGCTGGCGCTGTTGAACGTGCCCTACGAACCCATCGAGGTGGACATTCTCCGCGGCGAGAGCAAGACGCCGGACTTCCTGGCGAAGAACCCGTCAGGACAGGTGCCGCTGCTCGAGGTCGGCGACAATCGCTATCTCGCCGAGTCCAACGCCATCCTGTGGTACGTCGCCGTCGGCACGCCGCTCGCGCCGGAGAACCGCATCGATCGCGCCGAGGCGCTGCAATGGATGTTCTTCGAGCAGCACGCGCTCGAGCCCAATATCGGCGCCGCCTATTTCTGGCTGTCGCTGGTCAAGGGCGGCCGCGACCTGCAGACCCACGCGCTGGAAGACTGGATGGAGCGCGGCTATGGCGCGCTCCAGGTGATGGAGAACCACCTCAAGACCAGCGCCTATTTCGCCGCCCGCCAGCTCACGGTCGCCGACATCGCCTTGTACGGCTACACCCACCTCGCCGACCGCTGCGATTTCGACCTTTCGCCCTTCCCGGCGATCCGGGACTGGCTGAAGCGCGTCGAGGCTGCGCCCGGCTTCGTGGCGATGGACTGGCGCCCCGCCGAGATCGACGACTCCGCCAGCATCGCGGCGGAGGCCTGAAAACCGGTGCAACGTTAAGAAATAGCGGGCACTGCGTTAACCTTTGCCCTATTCCCGCCGCTTTCGGTGCAACTGCCGCCCCATTATTGCCCGCTGGAATTGTGAAGTTGTTCGGCGTCGCGGGTGATTCGCTCGCACGTTGAAGGATTTAGGCCATGATTCGGGCGTCCGGCGCGGTCGGCTTTCAGGGCCAAACCGATACCGTCTCGTCTTCCCGGCTAACCAACGCAGTCGCGGCCTCGCTCGCCGTCGCTGCCCTCTCGCTTTGTCTGATCGTCACCCTCACGGTGCTGTCGACCAAGGCGACCATGGCGATGGGCCTGCCGGTCTGATCCCCGTTTCATCCTGGATAGCCTTCAAGGTGCCGCGCGGCCCCGCGCCGACAGGCATCGCGACAGGACAATGATGAAATCGCCTGTGGTAGTCGTTGCAATCACCCTGACTGCGGCCATCCTGGTCGCGGTGTCGCTTTTGATTGTCGTCGGCGCCCGCAAGGGCCCGGGGACGTCGACGTGGAATGCGCCCGCGCTGCAGCAGCGCATGATGCATGTGCATTTGGTCTAAAATCATCCGAAAGCTTTGAGCACGAAGGCAAGCGCCCCTTAAGCGCACCGCGCGAAATCGGATTGCGCTTGTGCAACCATCGGTCAGTCTGGCGGAATTATCTCGTTCAGGGAGGAACGAGCCAGGCCCATGCGGTTCGGATGGCGTGCAATTTCCGGTCCCGTGCTGACGGCAGCGATCGCACTGCTGGCAATCCCGCTCGACCGTCACGCTCCCGCGCTCTCGCTTGCACCGCTGTTCGTTGGCATCGTGGCGTTGGCCGGCTCGCTCTCGGGCTTTGCATCCGCGCTCGGCAGCTCCGCCATTGCCGTGGTCGGCGCAGCGCTGCTGTCTCTCGGCCACCGCACCGCGCCCGGCATTGCCGCGGCTGATCTTGCGCAGCTCGGCCTGCTCGCGCTGACGACCGCCGGCACCGCAGGCATCACCGGGCTGATGCGCGAGCGTCTGGTCGATGCCTTTGCCACTGAGCGGCACAACCACGCCACTGCGGCACGGCTGTCGGCAGCGCTCGACCAGGTCGATATCGGCATCGTGCTACTCGATGCCGAGACCCGCGCCGAATTCATCAACCGCGCCTTCCGCGATTATTTCGCGCTGCCGGACGAAAAGGCCGACGAGAAGCCGCCCTTCATCGCGCTGATGTATCACGGCCGCGACACCGGCGCCTTCGAGCTGCCGGAGGACGAGCTGGGCGCCTTCATCGCGCAGCGCATGGAGATGGTGCGGATCGGCGACGCCACGCCGATCAATATCAATTTGCGCAATGGCGAGGTGCTGCGTTTCGTCTGCACCGCACTGCCCGACGGCGGCCGCATGCTGAGCTACACGCCGGTGACCGACCTCGTGCGCCACACCGACGCGCCGGCGCGCGCCGATTACTATCGCTCGCTGCGCGATCCCACAGGGCGGAAGCTGACCCGGTACTTGCGCGTTGCGGAGTGATGCGCGACATCGCAATTGATCGATACGCCCTTCATCAGTATGAAGGACACCTCATCGATCGTGGATTTTCCAGATGTCGCTCACCATTCGCTCCGTCACTCGACAGGATTACGATCAATGGCTGCCGCTGTGGGACGGCTACAACGCCTTCTACGGCCGCTCCGGTCCGACCGCACTCGCACCTGAGATAACCAAGGTGACGTGGCAGCGCTTCTTCGATGCCTACGAGCCGGTGCATGCGCTGGTCGCCGAAAGCGATGGCCGCCTGCTCGGGCTCACGCACTACCTGTTCCATCGCAGCACCACCGCGATCGAGCCGTCGTGCTATCTGCAGGACCTGTTCACGCTGGAGGCCGCGCGCGGCAAGGGCGTCGCCTCGGCGCTGATTGACGGCGTCTATGAGCGCGCCAAGCTCGCGGGATCGCCGCGGGTCTACTGGCAGACGCACGAGACCAACGTCACGGCACAGAGCCTGTACGACAAGGTCGCGGAACGCTCCGGCTTCATTGTCTATCGCAAGATCTTCTGATCCTGCTGTCGTAACCCTGTGGATAACTCGGCCTGTCACCGGCGCGTAACACACCGGGACTAAGTTGCGGTTGCGTCTGATCAGGCCCCCGTCACCGATCAAGCGCCCCAAGCGGTCCCCGTCAGTCGCCGCGTCTGACAGGGGCCGCATTTTTTTGTCCGCAGTTCCTTTCAGCATGGCTGCAACGCAGGCAGACGCTTGCCGCTGTGTCGCACCGCGGTCACAATGGGCGTCTGCTCTCGTCTGACAGGATCTCCCATGGAAATTCGTAATCTCGGCGGCTCCGGCCTGCGCGTGTCCGCAGTCGGACTCGGCTGCAACAATTTCGGCCAGCGCACCGATCTGGAGACCTCGCGCAAGGTGATCCACCGCGCGATCGATCTCGGCATCACGCTGTTCGATACCGCCGACATCTATGCCGGCCAGGGCGGCTCGGAGACGGTGCTCGGCACCGTGCTCGGCGACCGCCGCAAGGACATCGTGCTCGCCACCAAATTTTCCAAGCCGATGGCGGCCGACGGCACCAAGCAGGGCGCCTCGCGCCGCTACATCATGAACGCGGTCGAGGCCAGCCTGACGCGGCTGAAGACCGATTACATCGATCTCTACCAGCAGCATGATTACGATCCGCTGACGCCGCTGGAGGAGACGCTGCGCGCGCTCGACGATCTCGTCCGCCAGGGCAAGGTCCGCTACATTGGCCATTCCAATTTTCCGGCGTGGCGCATCGCGGAGGCCGAGTTCACCGCACGCGCGATGAACGTCGGCCGCTTCGTCTCGGCGCAGGACGAGTACAGCCTCGTCGTCCGCGACATCGAGAAGGATCTGCTGCCCGCGGCCCAGGAATACAAGCTCGGCCTGCTGCCGTTCTTCCCGCTGGCGAGCGGCCTCTTGACCGGCAAGTACCAGCGCGGCGCAGCAGCCCCTGCCGACACGCGCTTCGGCAAGGCGCCGGCGCTACGCGACCGCTACGTCACGCCGCGCAATGAGGACATCGTCGAGAAGCTCCAGGCCTTTGCGAAGGCGCGCGGCCATTCGATGCTCGAGCTCGCCTTCTCCTGGCTCGCCGCGCGCCCGCAGGTCTCGAGCGTGATCGCAGGCGCCACCCGGGTGGAGCAGGTCGAGCAGAACGTCAAGGCGATCGCCTGGCAGCTGAGTGCGGACGACCTTGCCGAGATCGATGGGATCACCAAGGGCTGAGCTTTTGAAACGTGGCGCTATTTGGCGCCGCGTCCGACCGTCTGCATCACCTCAAAGCCCTCGAACTGGGGATGGCCGAGATAGAGCGGCTTGTTGTCGCCGGCACGAGCATGTGCGGCGCGAAACGCCTCCGACTTGGTCCAGGCCTCGAACGCCGCGTGATTGGCCCACACCGTGTGCGAGGCATACAGCGTGTGGTCCTCGAGCTCGGGCCCTTTAAGCAGATGGAATTCGACGAAGCCCGGCACCTTGTCCAGATGGGTGTCGCGCGACAACCAGACCTGCTCGAAGGCAGCTTCCGATCCCTTGGTGACCCGGAAGCGGTTCATGGCGATGTACATGCGGGTGGTCTCCTGATGTGAGGCAAGCGCCGCTCTCTCGCTCCCTCGCCCCGTTCTTACGGGGAGAGGGTGGGGTGAGGGGCTGCCTCCGCGAGTTCGGTTTGAATGATGTCAAAACGCCCTCAATGTTGCCGAGCACGTCGTTGTTCCAGAAGCGAAGGATCTTATAGCCTTTTTCGCGCAAGCGTTCATCCCGGATCGCGTCGGCTGCCGACCCGTTGTGCTGGCCGCCATCGACTTCGATGATGAGCCGCTTCTCGCGACAAACAAAGTCGCAGATGTATCCGATGCCCTGCCCCTCACCCGGATTGCTTCGCAATCCGACCTCTCCCCGCAAAGAGCGGGGAGAGGTTGAAATCACACCACCAGCCCCTTCATCGGCCTTGCGCTTGCACTATCCGGGAACACCGTCTCGGCCAGCACGCGATCCGACAGGCCGAACTGGCCCTGCAGCACGCCCTTGATCACGGAGCGGAGATCGGTGGTGGGCTTGAGGTCGCGGGCCTCAAAGAGGTTGGCGAGCTTGAGGCCGGGCCAGTCGGAGATGACGCGGCCGCCCTTCACCGCGCCGCCGGCGAGCAGCGCGACGGTCGCTGTGCCGTGATCGGTGCCGTCGGTGCCGTTGATGCGCGCGGTGCGGCCGAATTCGGTGGCGACGACGACGACGGTGTCGCGCCAGCGATCGCCGAGGCCGCTTTCGAATTCGGCGAGCGCACCGTCGAGACCGCCGAGCAGGAAGGCGAGACGTCCGACCGGACCGCCTTCGTTGGCATGCGTATCCCAGCCGTCGAAGGCGAGTGCGGCGATGCGCGGACCGTCATCGGCCGCCATCAGTTTTGCGGCACCGCGCGCGACCTGCCGCATCTGCGCGACCGCATTGCCGGGCTTCGGCTTCATGTCGTCGCCGCTCGCGGCCTTTTCCAGCTGGAGGCCTTGCGACAGCGCCGAGGCCAAAGCGGGATCGCGATGACGGTAGAGATCGACCAGCCGCATTGCGGTGTCGTCGTCGGCCTGCGGCAGCGCGACCGGTGCCCAGCCGACGGTCGGCGCATTTCCGCGCAGAACCAGCGGCGTGGTGGGCCCCACCGCGAGCCCGCTCGACACGCGCTCGCCGCGCGGCAGCGCTTCCAGTGCGCGGTTGAGCCAGCCGGATTGCACGCGGCCCGGGCCCGCATAGCCGCTCTCGAGCACGTCCTGTCCGTCGAAATGCGAGCGATCGCGATAGGGCGTCGCCACCGCATGGATCACCGCGGCATGCTGGGCGCGATACATGCGGGCGAATTCCGGCATCGCCGGATGCAGCGCGAAGAAAGTATCGAGCATGATCGCGGGATGCGCGCCGTCCGCCGCGAGCGCGATCGAGCCGTGCAGGCCGGCATAGTCGGGGTCGCCGACCGGCGCGACGGTCGCGAGCCCATCAAGCGCGCCGCGCAGGATCACCACGACCAGCCGGGGGTCACGCCCATCGGCCGCGCGCGCGAATTTCGGCAAATAGGCCCAGGCAGCAAAGGACGCGCCGCCGAGCAAGAGTCCGCGGCGCGAGGTGAGGAGCCGGTTTTCGACGCAGTCGATCATCATCATCTCCTCTGCAGTTCCGGCGACATCAGCAGCAGCGCCAGCGCCTGCTGGCGCGATTCCGCACGCTCGATGGTTTTGCGTGTTTCGGTTGACGCAGCATCGGCGGCGGCGAATTCCAGGAGGTCGAGCGGATCGATGTTTGGCCCGAGCCGCGCGCCCATTTGCGAAGCGATGTCGAGCCGGAGCTTCATGCCTTCGGGCGCGGCCCACGCGGCGCTCGTGTCCGGAAAACCGTTCGGTCCGGCCGGTGTCCACAAGGGCTGGCCGAGCAGGTTCAGATTGCCGAGATAACCGCCGGGATCTTCCGGCACGCGCGCAAGCAGCCGCCCGCTCGCGATCACGAAATCATAGGGCGAGCGCATCTTGGTCAGCGGCGCCTTCCAGGCTTCGTCGGAATCGACAATCGCCGTGGCAAGCGCCTTGAGGTCGCCATCGGTCCTGACGAAGACATCGCGCAACCGTGCAACCAGCGCGGGCGGCGGATCGTCGGCAACGAAGTGGCGGACGAATTTGGTGGCGATGAAATTCGCGGTCGAGGGATGGCGCGCGATGTCGCCGAGTGCCGCCTCGCCCTGCGCCAGGCCAGTCGCTTCGTAGCTCTTGCCGAGCAGCAGCTGCGGCCCGGGCTGGTGCGCGTTGGCGTTGAAGGCGAACGAGCCGGGTGGCCCGAGCTGCCCCTGCCTTCCGGCAAAGGTCCATCCCGTGATGATCCGCGCGAGCGAGGTGACGTCCTCCTGCGTATAGCCGCCGCCGACACCGAGCGTATGCAGCTCCATGATCTCGCGCGCGAGGTTCTCGTTCAGCCCGCGCTTGCGGTTCTGGCCTGCGCGCGAATCCGGTCCGAGCGATTGCTGGTTGTCGAGGAAGAACAGCATCGCCGGATGCTGCTCGACCGCCTTGAGCATATCGGCAAAGCGCCCGAGCACGTGTGGGCGGATCGCCTCGCGCTCGAACGCGCCGGCCCACATCCGCGCCAGCTCGCCCTTGTTCGCAGAGATGCAGAAATGATTGGACCAGAACACGACCAGACGCTCGGTGAAGCCACACTCGACCAGCGTCGCGCGCTGCAGGCGCGCCAGCGCTTCGGCGCGAAAGGTCTTCTGGATGACGTTGAGCGGCTGCGCCGGTTTTGCAACAGCAGGCGCGGCGGCATTGGGCTGCATGCCGTCAGGCTTCATCGCACTGTCGGCCGGCTTCGCCTCGGCCATCTGGCCGGCGGCGATCTCGGTCGCGACCGTGTTCAGCGAGAGATTGCGACGCAGCTTCTGATCGGCCGGCGCCTGCGGCGGCGCTTCAGCCGGCGCGCCGGCCTTCGCCGCCGCCTCGCGCGCCTGCTTGACCTGGTCCTGATAGGCGAACGTGGCTTGGCCTAGTTGCGGCGTCGATTGCAGGCCCGGCGCCTCCAGCAGCGCGCCAAAGGGCCGCGCCAGTTCAGCCTTCACGAAGCCGCGCGGATCGGAGGCCGCATTGATGAGATCGCCGGAGGCCCCGCCGCGGGCGCCGAAGCCGAAGCGGTTCAGCGCGACGAGGGCGGCT
This sequence comes from Bradyrhizobium sp. S3.12.5, assembly GCF_040548225.1. Lineage (NCBI taxonomy): Bacteria > Pseudomonadati > Pseudomonadota > Alphaproteobacteria > Hyphomicrobiales > Nitrobacteraceae > Bradyrhizobium > Bradyrhizobium sp. S3.12.5. The sequence continues at coordinate 223,417 of NZ_JBEPRF010000012.1, read as the reverse complement.
TGCGAATCGCGGGCCATCGATTTGTCCTCCGCGCGGTGCCAACCGCTTCCTTGCTCTGTGCGCGGCGCCTAATATACCGCAGCCGGAGATGAACCCGACATGAAAATGACGGCAAAGCTTTTGCGTAAATCATGACAAATCCGAAAGAAATCACGCTGACGCCACCGGCCCCGCGCCGCCTCGCCTGTTCCCGCTGCGGCACCGAGTTCGGCTGCGACCTCTCGGGCAATTGCTGGTGCGCGGAGGAGACGGCAAGACTGCCGATGCCGGTCAAGGGCGAGGATTGCCTATGCCGGGAGTGTTTGCGCAAGGCGGCGGCAGAGGCGGTTTCGTAGGGTGGGCAAAGCGGAAGCGTGCCCACCACTTTCATTGCATGTGAAGAGATGGTGGGCACGGCGCTTTGCGCCTTTGCCCACCCTACGAAGCCTAGACCGGACACCCCGGCGACTTCCGCGCCATGCCGTCGAACGCATCGAGCAGCTTTTCGCGCCAGGCATAGACGGGATCGTCGGCCTCGAGCAGCCTGAACGGGCTCACCACACGCGCCCACTGAAAACCGCCGAACACGATGTAGTCGGCGTAGTTCGGCGCGCTGCCGCCGAGATAGGGCTGGTGCTTCAACGTCTGCCGCATCGCCTCCAGCGATTTGCGGAACGCGATGACGCCGGTGTCGCGGCTCGCCTGGACTTCCTCCAGGGGCTTGCCGAACCGCGCCTCGCGCGACTTGCGGAAATAGGCGGCATCGACCTCGGCGAGATTCTTCGGAATGTCGGCGATGATCAGCGGAAAGATGCCGCCAATGATGGCCATGTCGCCCCACGCGTTCAGCATGCGCGCCATGGCGCGGCCGCCCTCGCCGCCGAACAGCGATGGGCGATCCGGAAAATGGTCTTCGAGATAATTCGCGATCGTCCAGGAATCGACCACCGGCTTGTCGTCATGCAACAGCACCGGGACCTTCTCCGAGCCGTGAGGCGCGATCTCGCCCTTCTCGGTGAAGCGCCAGGGCAGCGATTCCGCCGTCAGCCCCTTATGCGCCAGCGCCATCCGCGTGCGCCAGCAGTAAGGGCTGAAGGGGCGCGAGGCGTCGGTGCCAACGAGTTCGTAGAGTTTGAGCGACATATTGGAGTTCCGTCATTGCGAGCGCAGCGACGCAATCCAGTCTGCCGCTGCGGAGACATTCTGGATTGCTTCGCTCGCGCTCGCAATGACGTTGTGGCGTCACCGCCCGTTGGTTCGCAGCAGCCTTTCGCCGTCTTCCGTCACCGCGATGATCAGGCCGATGCCGGGCAGCGTCTCGCGCGCGACGAAACCGCGGTCGGCGGCGTCCTCCCAGATCGTGAGCCGCGGGCACGAGGTCTTCCAGGTCGCGATCACCTCGGCATAGGCGCGCGGCTCGCGCGCGATCCATTCGACGAAGTCCAGCACCAGCGGATCGGCGGTTTCGCTCATTGTAAACCTCCCTTGTCGAAAGTCGCCAGCACCGGCGTGCGAACCAGCAGCCAGCCGCCATAGGCGATGTAGTAGCAGGCGATGGTGGAGATCAGCTTGTTCGACCAGGCCACGAACTGCTGGTCGGTCATGGCTTCGAGAATGCGCCGCGCCAGCGTGGTGCCGAGCATCGAGGCTGCGATCGCGACGCCCGCGAGCACGGGATCGAGCGTGGCGGCCTGGTCGATGACGCCGCCGAAATAGATCAGCTTGGTGAAGTGACTGACGAGCTGGCACATCGCCTTGGTCGCGACCTTCTCGCGCCGGCCGAAATCGCCGCCGAGAAAGAAGGTGTCGAGCAGCGGACCGGAGACGCCGGTCATCAGCATCAGGCCCATGCAGATCGTGCCGTAAACGCTACCCTGCCAGAGGCTATCAGGATCGGGCTTGATATTGGTCGGCAGCAACCGTGCCATGAACGGCGTGGCGCCGAGCATCAGCAGCGCCATCGGCTTGTCCGGCACGTAGCGGGTGAGCGACCAGGCCGCCAGCGCGATGGCGGCGCCGACCATGTAGTTCGCGACCGGCCGCCAGCGGATATGCGCGCGCCACAGCAGGGCGCGCCAGCCATTCGAGGCCATTTGCGTGATCGCATGCAGCACCATCGCGGTCGGCAGCGGCATCAAGGCCAGCAGCACGCCGATCAGGATCAGCCCGCCCGCCATGCCGAACAGCCCCGACAGGAACGCGGTGGCGACCATCAGCAATCCAAGGGCAGCGATCATGATGGGCGTCACGAAGGGGTTCTCCTGTGGTGGGCGAGTAAGGGACGCAAGCTGTTCGTCTCCCTCGCCCCGCTTGCGGGGAGAGGGTGGGGTGAGGGGGAGTCTCCGCAAGGGAGCTGCCAGCTGGACTCGCGGAGGCTCCCCCTCACCCGGAATTTGCTATGCAAATTCCGGCCTCTCCCCGCAGGCGGGGAGAGGCGAAGGAGAGCGTGCCTCGCTTGCCCCTCCTTCGCAAACTGAGTTATCTTGGCCTGGCATCAGCTTTCCTGAGGGTGTTTGCATTTGCGGCGGCTGCTCTTTCTCAACGGCATCAAGGCATTCGAGGCGGCGGCGCGGACCGGCAGCTTTGCCGCTGCCGGCGTCGAGCTGAGCGTGTCGGCGGCCGCCGTCAGCCGCATGGTGCATCTGCTGGAAGAGCGGCTCGGCGTCGCGCTGTTCGAGCGCAAGGCCAACAAGCTCGTGCTGACGCCGGCAGGCCGCGCCTATCAGAGCGGGCTGACGCCGATCTTCGATGCGCTTGCGAGCCTCACCGCGCAGGTCACGGCGCCCTCCGGCGTCCGCGTGCTCACGATCGGCGTCGGCCACACCTTCGCGATGCGCTGGCTGATCCCGCGGCTGTCGGAGTTTCGCAGCGAGGAGCCCGACATCGAGGTGCGTTTCACCACCGGCGGCGCCGAGGTCGCATTCGGCGAGGACTGGAGCTGCGGCATCAAGCTTGGCACCGGCGACTGGCCGGGGCTGGTCGCCGAGCCGCTGTTCGCCGGCGACCTCACGCCGGTCTGCGTGCCCCGCCTCGCCGCCAGCCTGAAGCGCCCCGCCGATCTCAAGGGCCCGAGCCTGATCCGCGTCACGCATTCGCCGGAGGACTGGCCGCTCTGGCTCAAGGCGGCCGCCCTCCCCCGCATCAACGCGCGCGGGCCGGAGTTCCAGTTTTACGGCCAGGCGCTCCAGGCCGCCGTTGACGGGCTCGGCATCGCCATGGGCATCCGGCCCTATATCGACGACGACCTCGCCGCCGGACGCCTGATCGCGCCATTCGACCTCTCGGTGCCCAAGGGCATGCGCTGGTATCTGCTCTACCGCAGCTTTCAGACCGAGCAGCGCGACTTTGCCGCGTTCCGCCGCTGGATCATGCGGGCGGCGGCGGAACCCGCGGCCCGGCCGCGGCGGGCCGGGCGCGCCGCCGGACGGGGCTAGATTCTTGTTTTGACGCGTTTTCTTTACGCGAACCGGTATCCACTTCGCTCGAAAACGCTCTGGCCCATCACCTTTTCGGATGAAAAAGCCGGCCGCTTGTGAACGGCTTCACATCTCAAAATCCGCAAACGTGGTCGTCTAACCCTCCGACAAGAGAGCATTTGGGGACTACCAATGACGACCCTTTACGACGGCTTTGACATCGAATCCTTCGAAGCTGGCAAGGGACTGTGGCACGCCCGGATCCGGCGCGCCGATTTCAGCCCGGTTGCCATCGACGGTGTGCTGTTTCCGGCCATGGAAGTCGGCTTCGCCTGGCCCGATCCCGACGCCGCAATCGCCGATGCCAAGCATCACATCGACCGTTTCCGCCGGCGCGCCGACGAGGGCGACGACGATTAGACCCAGCGAGACGGCAACAGGCTGAGCGACAGCGTGGCGTAACAGGGGGACACCGGTTCATGTCAGTCATCGACGTCGAAGGCGCGCCGCGGCCGCGAATTTATTCGCGCAAGGTGCTGGCGATATGCCCGGAATGTGACGGCGATCTCACGGTGCTCCGTGTGATCGGCGGCCGCGCCGGGTGCGAGTACTGGACCATGCGCTGCACCGATTGCGGCGGGATCCATCTCGACATCCTCGAGCCGCGTCTTCCGGTCGTGGACGGCGAAGGACCGCTGCCGGCGGCGTGAGGCGAAACCGCTGAACGATGGCCCTGCTGCCAACCTGCTGTCAGCAGCCTGCGCACGGACGGGCATTCGCTCTTTTCTGAGGGGCGGACTCGTCCCATATTCGCGGCATGGCGAAGAAACCTGCTCCCCCAAAATCTCCTAAATCCAAAGCTCCGAACTCGAAGGCTCATCGGCCCGACGTGCAGCCGATCGGGCCGGCCCTGGCCGAATTGCTCAATCCCGCGATCAATCGCGGCGATGCCGGGCTTGGATCCGGCACCGGCCTGCAGCCGCCGCCGGACAATTCGCGCGACCGTCGCGCCGGAGGCGAGGCCGCCGCGCATCGGGCGCGCGCCTCGACGCCCAAAGACCTTCAAAAGCAGTTTCCGCAGGACATCGCGTCGGGCAGCGCGACTCGTGGTTTACCCCCCTCCCCAACCAAGGGGGGAGGGAGCGGAGAGGCCGATGCGTTTGAAGAGGCGCCGCAGGCCAATTACGGAACCGCGGCCACGATCCCGACGCTCGATCCGGAACTGGCCCGCCAGCTCGGCCTTCCCACCGAGGAGGACGACGCCGAGGCGCTGGCGCGCCCGCCGCGCAACAAGATGGAGGCGCTCGGCGTCAAGGCGACCGCGGAAGCGCTGGAATCGCTGATCCGCGAGGGCCGGCCGGAGTTCCGCAGGGATGACGGCTCCACCAAAGTGTGGACCCCGCACCGGCCGCCGCGGCCGGAAAAGTCCGAAGGCGGCGTGCGCTTCGAGATCAAGTCGGAATACGAGCCGCGCGGCGACCAGCCGACCGCGATCGCCGAGCTCGTCGAAGGCATCCAGCGCAACGACCGTTCGCAGGTGCTGCTCGGCGTTACCGGCTCGGGCAAGACCTACACCATGGCCAAGGTGATCGAGGCGACGCAGCGGCCCGCCATCATCCTGGCGCCGAACAAGACGCTCGCCGCCCAGCTCTATGGCGAGTTCAAGAGCTTCTTCCCCGACAACGCGGTTGAATATTTCGTCTCGTATTATGACTACTACCAGCCGGAAGCGTATGTCCCGCGCACCGACACCTACATCGAGAAGGACTCCTCGATCAACGAGCAGATCGATCGCATGCGCCACTCGGCGACGCGCGCGCTGCTCGAACGCGACGATGTCATCATCGTCGCGTCGGTGTCCTGCATCTACGGTATCGGCTCGGTCGAGACCTACACCGCGATGACGTTTGCGCTGAAGAAGGGCGAGCGCATCGACCAGCGCCAGCTCATCGCCGATCTCGTCGCGCTCCAGTACAAGCGGACGCAAGCCGATTTCACCCGCGGCACGTTCCGGGTGCGCGGCGACGTCATCGACATCTTCCCGGCGCACTATGAGGACCGGGCCTGGCGCGTCAACCTGTTCGGCGACACCATCGAGAACATCGAGGAATTCGATCCGCTCACCGGCCACAAGCAGGACGAGCTCGAATTCATCAAGATGTACGCCAACTCGCATTATGTGACGCCGCGTCCGACGCTGGTGCAGGCGATCAAGTCGATCAAGTCCGAGCTGAAGCAGCGGCTCGACCAGCTGCACGACCAGGGACGCCTGCTGGAAGCGCAGCGGCTGGAGCAGCGCACCACCTTCGACCTCGAGATGATGGAGGCGACGGGAAGCTGCGCCGGCATCGAGAACTATTCGCGCTATCTCACCGGCCGCCTGCCCGGCGAGCCGCCGCCGACGCTGTTCGAATACGTCCCCGACAATGCGCTGGTGTTCGCCGACGAAAGCCACGTCACGGTGCCGCAGATCGGCGGCATGTTCCGCGGCGACTTCCGCCGCAAGGCGACGCTGGCCGAATACGGCTTCCGCCTGCCCTCCTGCATGGACAACCGCCCGCTGCGTTTCGAGGAATGGGACATGATGCGGCCGCAGACGGTCGCGGTGTCGGCCACGCCCAGCGCCTGGGAGATCAACGAGAGCGGCGGCGTGTTCGTCGAGCAGGTGATCCGCCCGACCGGGCTGATTGATCCTCCCGTTAATATTCGTCCGGCCCGCACCCAGGTCGACGATCTCGTCGGCGAGGTCCGCGCCACGGCGCAGGCCGGCTACCGCTCGCTGATCACGGTGTTGACCAAGCGCATGGCGGAGGACCTCACCGAATATCTGCATGAGCAGGGCATTCGCGTGCGCTACATGCACAGCGATATCGATACCATCGAGCGCATCGAGATCATCAGGGATTTGCGGCTCGGCGCGTTCGACGCGCTGGTCGGCATCAACCTCTTGCGCGAAGGCCTCGACATTCCCGAATGCGCGCTGGTCGCGATCCTGGACGCCGACAAGGAAGGTTTTTTGCGCAGCGAAACATCCTTGATTCAGACCATCGGCCGCGCTGCGCGCAACGTCGACGGCAAGGTGATCCTCTACGCCGACCAGATGACGGGCTCGATGGAGCGCGCCATCGCCGAAACCGACCGCCGCCGCGAGAAGCAGGTCGAGTACAACACGGCGCATGGCATCACGCCGGAGAGCATCAAGAAGTCGATCGGCGACATCATGAACAGCGTCTACGAGCGCGATCATGTGCTGGTCGAGATCGGCGGCCACGACATGACCGACGACGTCATCTCGATCGGCCACAATTTCGAAGCCGTGCTCGCCGATCTGGAAACCCGGATGCGCGAAGCCGCCGCCGATCTGAACTTCGAGGAAGCCGCGCGCCTGCGCGACGAAGTCAAGCGCCTGCGCGCCACCGAACTCGCCGTCGTCGACGACCCCACCGTCAAGCAGCGCGCCGTCGCCGGCAAGGCCGGCGCCTATGCCGGAGCGAAGAAATACGGCGACGCCGCCAACTTGCCGGTCAGCGCGATGAAGAAGAAAACTGTTTCCGCTGCACTCAAGGCCAGCAGCGGTGCCTCCTCCCCCTCTGCCCGTTCTTCACGGGGAGAGGGTCGGGGTGAGGGGCGGTCCACGGGTGGTGCCGGTGGTGGCTCGAGAGTCCACAAGCCGCATCTCGACGAGATGCACGGGCCGGAGTCGCTGCCGTATCGTGCAGACCGCGCGCTGCCGGCGAAGCCGTTCGGCCGCGAGAGCCGGATCATCCAGCCGACGGATTCACGGCAGTCTGGGCCGGAGTTCGGGCCGGCGCCGAAGTCGACCGGTGGGATGCCGGGGCGGCGCGGGGGGTGGAAGAAGAGGTAGGCGACGGAGTATCGTCCGCGCTTGGTCGTGGCGATGGATTCCGGGCTCGCCGCTTTGCGGCGCCCCGGAATGACAACGGTTTACAGCTTGCCCTGCCCGTTCGCCTGGCTCTGCTGTTGCTGCTGCCTCTCCTGCTCCTTCGCATGGTGCCTGCCGTAGAGGCAGCCGGCGGCGGCGCCGAGGACGCCGTGGTGGCCGGCATAATGACCGGCGACGCCGCCGACGACGGCGCCCTTGATGCAGCCCTTGGCGTTGGCGCCGGAGGTTGCGCCGAGCACGAGAAGCGCGGCAGTGATGGCGATGAGGGGGGATTTCATGAGCGATGTCTCCGGATGCGGTGTCGGCGTCTCAACTGACGTGGCGGGTTCGGGTTCCCGACACGAGGACTGACCCGACTCCCGGTAAAATTACGGGGTTCTATTGTAAATCTCACAATGTGCGCTCAATTGTGCATTGCAAAATCGTGATTTGCATTTTCGCAGATCAAGTCTATTTTGTTCGTACACGAATGAATTGAGCAGCCGCCTCGCACCTTACTGTGCATGGGGTTGTTTTCCGTTTTTCTGCAAGCCAGTTTCAGGACGCCCCAAAATGACAGAGCACAGCCTCTGGCGTTTCTCGCGTGCGTTGCACCGCGCGATCAACGACCGGCATTTCGAGGACATCAAGGCCCTGATCGACGAGGACGTCGAGTGGGCGATCTATGGCCCGATCGACATGTTTCCGTTCCTCGGCGCGCGCCAGGGCAAGGCGGCCGTGCTCCAGGTCATCCGCCAGCTCGCCGACAATTTCCGCGTCCGCCGCTTCGAGCGCGAGAGCATCATGCTGGGCGTCGATTCCGCCGCCTCGATGCTGCGCTATTCGCTCACCGCGCTCGACTCCGACAAGCCGATCAGCTTGCGCGTCGCGCAGTTCGCCCAGTTCAGGGCGGACCGGCTCATCAGCATGCGCGTGCTGGTCGACACCTTTGACCTGGTCGAGCAGGCACTCGGCCGCGCCATTCATCTGCCAAGGATGACCGGCGTCGGCTGAGGGAAACACCAACGGGCTCCGCAATGCGGGACCGGTCGATTGATGCTCCCGCGACGCGTTCCGGCCTCCAGCCCCGCCGGACGCCCTCGTGGAGATGCTCGTCATCGGGCGCGCGCGTCTTGTGCGCGGCCCGTTGGTTCGGCATTCTTGGCGCCACAATTTTGCGACGATAGCGCCGCATCCTGTGCGCGAACTGGGCTCGCGGGCAAGGTCATGGAATTCTCGACAGGTTTTGGCTGGATCCGGCTGCCGCTGGCGGCCGCGTTCATTTTCGGCTCGGTTCTGACAGCCCCGGCACAGATCATCCCGCCCTTCTCCCCTGCCCCCGCTGCGGCCGCGCCAGACGAGGAGGCCGACGCCGCCGAGACCGCCGATGTCAACGACCCCGACGTGCTCAAAGGCATCGATGTCGACAAGCTCGACTGGAGCCAGCTCGCCATCGACGCCGGCACGCTCAACGACCTCATCGCCGCCAAGAAGCGCGCGCAGGCCGCCGCCAACAACGGCATCAACTGGTCGACCAATGCCAACGCGAACGGCTCCTCGGCCGTGACCGTGAAGCAGTCGGTGTCCTCGTTCTGGGACACCCGGATCGGCGCCGACATGACGGTGGCGAAAGAGCCGACCACGATGTCGGAGCTGATGGCGCAGAAGGCCGCGAATGGCGGCAACCTGCCGCAATCCTCCGGCAGTGCCTGGGCCACCGCGACCGCGCCGGGCGCAGGCCCCGTCTGGGACAAGACCGCGGTCGAAGCCCGCGTCGATCCCGGCGCCGAGCAGAGCAAGCTTGGCGCGTCGCTGACCAAATCGGTGCCGCTGTCGGGCGATTATGCGCTCACGCTCCAGAACGGCTACAGCGTCAACCAGCAAGGCACCACGGCGCTGCCCGGCGTCGGCGGCCACATCACCCGCAATTACGAGACTGACCAGTCCGCCAAGGTCACGATCGTCGACACCGGTACCAGCATCACCGCCGGCCAGACCATGTCGACCACCGACGACAAATGGCTGCGCAAGTTCGGCGCCGAGCAGAAGCTGTTCGACAACGTCACCGTCTCCGGTTCGGTCGGCGAGACCTCGCAAGGCGCGATCAACAAGAGCCTGACCGCGGGCTTCAAGAAGAGCTGGTGAGCCTTCTTTAGAATCCCGTAACCATACGCCACGGCAAAACCCCCGAATGGTCCGCCCTTGCCGCATCTCGGCCCCGTTGCGGTCAAAATCGGACGCCCTCATGCACCGGCCTGACACCCATCGTCGTGCGGGGGACACTCGCGCTGCGCTCAACGCGAACAGGGGAATAACGATGAACGCCATGCGTCCGGAAAAGACCGAGACCACCGAGACCGAGACGGTCGACACCAACCTCGCCGCCGTGACGGAAGTCGAAGCCGGCATCCGCGATTTCGTCCGCAACGACATCGCCTATCTGCGCCGGCCGGCCGCGACCACCACCGACGCGCCACCGCTCGATCCGAGCGCGGAAGCCACCGTCACCAACGTCAACTCGCTGATCCAGCGCGTCGCCGGCACCTCGCTCGCCGAGATCGAGAACCTGATCTCCGAGCTCGAGAGCCTGCGCGACCTGCTGCATGCCGAAGGCCAGCGCGTCCAGCGCGAGATCTCCGGCTACGCCCAGCTCAGCCAGGCCGCGATGAAGTCGACCCGCATGATCGCCGACAACGTCTCCCAGTGGAAACGCGCCGCCGACGGCCTGCGCAACAGCTGATCAGCAGCACCAGTCATCACAGCCGCCGCGTTCCGGACGGGACGCGGCGGTTTTGATTCGGGGGTGCCGCTCTCGTGCCCCGGACGCGATGCGGCACGCAGTGACGCGTCGCAGAGCCGGGGCCCACGTTAATACGGAACGCGCGTCACGATGGGTCCCGGCTCTGCGCAGCAGCGCTAAGGCGCTGCTGCGCGTCCGGGACACGAGAGTGCGCTATTGAACCCTCCCCGCCCTCGCACCGACCAATGCCAAGCGCCCGCAGCCTTTGCGGCCGGGCCCGGGGATATTTTCAGATGGAAAGCATTCGGCCCGAAAACACGGACCCGATACCGCTGCGGCCCGCGCCGAACCAGTTCGGAACCATCATGGTGCGCTTTGTCGGATTGCTAGCGGTTGCGATCGCGATATTGGCGTTCGTCTATAGCCGCTGAGGGCGGAGGCCGTGTCGCGGCCCGCGAAAGTTAACCAGCTCTTAACGGCTCGCGTCGATGCTCGAGGCTTCCAGGGTGTAGGCGCCGTCGGCATAGCCCTTCACCACCATGCCGGCAACCAGCATCACGGCCAGTGTCGCGGTCGCGAAGATAAATCCAACCAGCTTGAGTGCGCCGCGGTCTGCCATCGTGCTCGTCCCCTGTACTCCGCCCAGTTCGTTCAAATAGACAGCGACAGGTTCATAATTGGTTAGCAACTCGATGGTTCCGGTAACTGCTTCGCAAGGACCGGCCATCTCGCCGAGGCTTATGGCAGCAGCCCAGAATCGCGTCCATAGCGCGCGGGCAACACTCGCGAGCCGATTTCGGCCGTTCATCCTGGAACTGGTCTAACCGCCCTGCCGCATCGGCACGAAGGCGCTGGCGGTGATGGAATAGACCTCTTCGCCACGCTGGTTGGTGCCGGTGGTGCGGGCCGTCAGGATGCCCCAGCCGGGGCGTGAGGCGGAGGTGCGCTTGTCGATGACGACATTGGAATAGCTGATGGTGTCGCCGGCCAGCACCGGCTTGATCCAGCGCAGGTCGCGAAAGCCTGGTGACGGCCCCCATACCGCGACCTCCTCGCCACGCGCTGCGGCTTCACGCGCCAGGCGCTGGCCGTCGGCGACAAGCAGGCTCATGCAAGCCGAGCCGACATGCCAGCCCGACGCCGCAAGCCCACCGAACAGCGAGTTCTTGCCTTCCTCCTCGTCGAGATGGAAGCGCTGCGGATCGAATTTCGCCGCGAACGTCTTGATGGACTCCGCCGTGAAAGTGTAGGCGCCGATGTCGCGGCGATGGCCGATCTCGATCTCCTCGAAGAATGGCATCAGACCGCTCCCGCGCGCCGCTCGATCAGGATCGGCGAGGTCATCTCGCACAGGGCTTCGCCCCTGCCGTTGCGCATCGTGCATTTGAACTTGACGATGCCGAGATTCGGCCTGCTCTTCGAGGTCCGGGCTTCCACGACGTCGACATCGAGCATGAGGTCGTCGCCGGGCCTCAAAGGAGACAGCCAGCGCACCTCGTCGACGCCGGGCGATCCGAGCGAGGCGGCGCGGGTGATGAAACCGTCGGCCATCATCCGCATCATCAGCGAGCAGAGGTGCCAGCCCGAGCCGGACAGGCCGCGCAGCATGCTTTTGCTGGCGGCCTCTTCGTCCAGATGCATCGGTTGCGGATCGAACTCGGCGGCGAAAGCCAGGATCTCGTCGCGGGTGACATGGCGCGGGCCGAACGTTCCATACCGGCCGGTCGGGAAATCTTCGAAGGTCAGGGTCATCTTGGGAAAGCTTTGCGGGAATGACAGATTGTGGCCGCACTTTGCGGCAATCTCAACCCGCCGGCCCGCATGGCTCGTGCTACATTCGGCGAGTCGGGCCGGACCTGCCTCATTGTCGGATTGACGCAGTCGGGGGCGCCATTTGCCCGGGGGAGAGAGATGTTTTCATTCAGCGACCTGTTTCAATGGGACCGCTTCATCACGCCGACGATCATCAAGACCTTCTACTGGCTGGTGATCGGCGTGATCTGCCTGTTCGGACTCTCCGGAATTTTTGCCGGTCTCACCGCGATGGCGATCAGCCCGTTCGCCGGCTTCCTGGTCGTGCTGGAGTCGATCGCGGGCGTCGTCGTCGGAATCGTGTTCTCGCGCATCGCCGCGGAACTGATCCTGATCGTGTTCCGCATCAACGAGCATCTCGGCGCGATCCGGGACCAGGGCGGCGGGGTGCGGTGAGGCTCTCGTGTCCCGGACGCGGCGCGGCATGAAATGACGCGACGCAGTGCCGGGACCCATGCATCCGCAATCAAGATTCCTGGGCCCCGGCTCTGCAGCGCACCGCAAGAGCGCTGCGCAGCGTCCGGGGCACGAAACCCGCGCTAAGTATTAAACCGGAAATGCATCACGTCGCCATCGGCGACAACGTATTCCTTGCCTTCGAGCCGCAGCTTGCCGGCATCGCGGGCGCCGGCTTCACCGTTCAGCGCGACGTAATCCTCATACGCAATCGTCTCGGCGCGGATGAAGCCCTTCTCGAAATCGGTGTGGATCACACCGGCGGCGCCCGGCGCCTTGGTGCCGCGATAGATGGTCCAGGCGCGCGCTTCCTTCGGTCCCACCGTGAAATAGGTGATGAGGTCGAGCAACGTGTAGCCGGCGCGGATCAGGCGATCGAGCCCGGCCTCTTCGAGACCCAGCGTCTCCAGGAAGTCGGCGCGTTCGTCACGCGAGATCGTGGCGATCTCGGATTCGATCTTGGCAGAGATGACGACGGCGACCGCGTCTTCCTTGGCGGCCTGGTCCTGCACCGCCTGCGAGAACGAATTGCCGGTGGCGGCCGAGCCTTCCTCGACGTTGCAGACATAGAGCACCGGCTTCGACGACAGCAGGCCGAGCATGCCGAAGGCGCGCTCCTCCTCCGCCTTGCGCTCGACCAGGCGCGCGGGCTTGCCTTCGCGCAACAGCACCAGCGTGCGGTTGACGAGGTCGAGCTGCTCCTTGGCATCCTTGTCGTTGCCCTTGGCCTTCTTGGTGAGGTTGTCGACGCGCTTCTCGAGACTGTCCAGATCGGCGAGCATCAGCTCGGTCTCGATGGTCTCGATGTCGGCGAGCGGAGCGATCTTGCCCTCGACATGGGTGATGTCGGAATCTTCAAAGCAGCGCACGACATGCGCGATGGCGTCGACCTCCCGGATGTTGGCCAGGAACTGGTTGCCGAGGCCTTCGCCCTTGGAGGCGCCGCGCACGAGGCCGGCGATGTCGACGAAGGTCAGCCGGGTCGGAATGATCTGTCCCGATTTGGCGATCGCCGCCAGCTTGTCGAGCCGCGGATCGGGCACGGCGACCTCGCCGACATTCGGCTCGATGGTGCAGAACGGATAGTTCGCGGCCTGCGCCGCGGCCGTCTCGGTCAGCGCATTGAACAAGGTCGACTTGCCGACATTGGGCAATCCGACGATTCCGCATTTGAATCCCACGAGCGTTATTCCTTGCCGTTCTCGTCCTTGGTCAAAAATCCCTTCGCCTGCATCGCGAGATGCACCCTGTTGGCGAAGGTCGCGTCCGTGCCCTTGACGATCAGTGCGGCATGCTCGGCCACCGCGTCGCAGAGCGTCGTCACCCAGTCGTTGTCGGCCTTGGCGAAGTCCGACAGCACATGGCCGTGCACCATGTCCTTGACGCCGGGATGACCGATGCCGAGCCTGACACGGCGATACTCGTTGCCGATATGGGCGGAGATCGAGCGCAGGCCGTTATGTCCGGCAATGCCGCCGCCGATCTTCACCCGCACCTTGCCCGGCGGCAGTTCGATCTCGTCGTGAAACACCGTGGTGTCGCCCGGCGCGATCTTGAAGAAGCTCGCCGCCTCCTGAACGCTGCGGCCGGACTCGTTCATATAGGTCGTCGGCTTGAGCAGGATCACGCGCTCGGTGCCGAGCGTGCCTTCCGAGGTCTCGCCCTGAAAACGACGGCGCCATGGTGCGAAACCATGACGCCGCGCAATCTCGTCGACGGCCATGAAGCCGATATTGTGCCGGTTACGTGCGTATTTCGCGCCGGGATTGCCGAGCCCAACAAAGAGTCGCATGACGCGGCGCGCCCCTCGCTCGGCGCGCGATCAGAGACCGCGCGCCAGCTATGAGAGATTACTTCTTCTTGTCGCCGCCGGCGGGAGCCTTGGCAGCGGCCGCCGGAGCAGCAGCACCCGCAGCCGGAGCAGCACCTGCCGCCGGAGCAGCTGCACCAGCCGCCGGAGCCGCGCCACCAGCAGCAGCCGCAGCCGCGGCCTTCTGCTCTTCGGCGTAGCCGGACGGCGGCACGATGGTGACGAGGGTCGCGTCCTCGCGGGTCAGCGCCTTCACGCCGGCCGGCAGCTTGATGTCTGCCAGATGCAGCGAGTGACCGATTTCGAGCGAGCCGACATCCGCCTCGATGTATTGCGGGATGCTCTCGACGCCGCATTCGAGCTCGATCGCATGGGCGACGATGTTGACGGCGCCGCCGCGCTTCACGCCGGGCGAGCCTTCCGCCTTCACCACATGCAGAGGCACGCTGATGCGGATGGTGGCGCCTTCGCCGAGCCGCATGAAGTCGACATGGATCGGGAAGTCCTTGACCGGATCGAGGTGGTAGTCGCGCGGAATCACGCGGTGCTTCTGGCCTTCGAGGTCGATATCGACCAGCGTGGTCAGGAACCGGCCGGCGAGGATGCGCTGACGCAGCTCGCGATCGTCAACCGAGATCGGGAGCGGGGGCTGCTTGTTGCCATAGATCACTCCGGGCACTTTCCCGGCGCGACGCTCAGCCCGGGCGGCCCCCTTGCCGCTCTTCGGACGTGCGGTCGCCTTCAATTCCTTGACGGTCGTCGCCATAGTCTAAGTCCTTGTTTTTGCAAAAGTTAATGGGCCGCAGCGCGGCCCATGGCATCGTTCGCAGCAAGCCTCCAGGGGTGCGGGGGCCACGAACTGCCGGGCTTTTACCCGGAAGATGCAGAAATGACAAGGAGAATGGGCTGCCCGCCCGGGTTCCCACCCTTCAGGGGAGGGTAAGCGACCTCACCCGCCGAGCTTGGCCTCCAGCGCCGCGATACGCGCCTTCAGGGCCTCGTTCTCCTCACGAGCGAGGCGGGCCATGTCCTTGACCGCCTCGAACTCCTCGCGCTTGACCAGATCCATGTCGCGCAGGAATTTTTCGGCCTGATTGCGCAGCACCGTATCGAACTCCCGCTTGGCGCCCTGAGCAGCTCCGGCGGCGTCGTTCATCAAGCGGCCGATCTCGTCGAAAAACCGGTTGGTGGTCTGGGTCATGTCGGTCTCCTGATCAGTCTCTTGGCTGCCTGCGATAAACTTTGCGCGAACGGCGGATAAGACAATGGCAATCCGCGGAGGCCGGTTCAAGGGCCGCACGGCGGTAACCTTGTCATGCCCCGGTTTCCTTGCAATCGTATTCAACGTCCCTGCATAACAAGAATCACAAAGCGGAACGCAAGACATGATCGAGCAGCAGATCGCAATTCCCACCAGGGACGGCCACACCGCGACCTTCATCGTTCATCCCGAGCGCGCCGGACCGTTCCCGGTCATCCTGTTCTACATGGACGCGCCGGCGATCCGCGAAGAGCTGCGCGACATGGCGCGCCGGCTCGCGACATCGGGCTATTACGTGATGCTGCCGAACCTCTATTACCGCTCCGGCGTGATGGAGCTCGGCGCGCTGCCGGCCGATCCGAACGCACCGGAGCGCAAGCGCATGTTCGCGCTGATGGGCTCGCTCACGATTCCCATGATCATGGACGACACGCGTGCGCTGCTCACCTATGCCGAGGGTCAGACGGCCGCGAACACTGAGATCATCGGCACCGTCGGCTACTGCATGAGCGGCCGTTACGCCGTCAACGCCGCCACGCATTTCCCCGATCGCGTCAAGGCGGCCGCCTCGGTCTACGGCACGCAGCTCGCGACCGATCAGGACGACAGCCCGCATCTCGCCGCGAGCAAGACCAAGGCCGAGCTCTATTTCGCCTGCGCCGAGACCGACATCTACGCGCCGACCGAGATCATCGAGAGGGTCAAGCAGGGCATGAGCGGCGCGAAAGCCGAGGTCGAGATCTATCCCGGCACCCATCACGGCTTCGCCTTTCCCAAGCGCCCGGTCTATGACCGCGACGCCGCCGAGCGGCATTGGGAGCGCCTGCTGGCGCTCTATCGCCGCAATCTCGTCCAGTCATAGAAGGCACGATGCCCTTTCTGCTCATCGACTTTCCGTCCTTTAACCCGATCGCGGTCGCGATCGGGCCGTTCGCGATCCGCTGGTACGCGCTGGCCTATATCGGCGGCATCGTCATCGGCTGGCTGTATGCGCGCTCGCTGCTGAAGAACGAGCGGCTGTGGGACGGCCCCGCGCCAATGTCGCTGGTGCAGATCGACGACTTCATTCTGTGGGTTACACTCGGCATCATCCTGGGCGGCCGCACCGGCTACGTGCTGTTCTACAATCTGCCCTTCTTCATCAATAACCCCGCCGCGATCTTCAAATTGTGGGAGGGCGGCATGTCCTTCCATGGCGGCTTCCTTGGCTGCGTCGTCGCGGTGATGTGGTTTGCCTATCGCAACGGCATCTCGATCCTGTCGCTCGGCGACATCACCACCGCGGTCGCTCCCGTAGGGCTGCTGCTCGGGCGCATCGCCAATTTCATCAACGGCGAATTATGGGGCCGTGCCACCGATGCGAGCCTGCCCTGGGCGATGATTTTTCCCCACGATCCGACCCACCTGCCCCGCCATCCGAGCCAGCTCTATGAAGCCGGCATGGAGGGCATCCTACTGTTCACGGTGCTCGCGATCATGATCCGCTTCGGCGCGCTGAAACGGCCGGGTATGATCCTCGGCAGCTTCATCCTAATCTATGGGCTGACGCGGATCGCCGGCGAGCATTTTCGCGAACCGGACGAGCAGCTCGGCTTCCTCTGGGGCGGGTTAACCATGGGTATGCTGCTGTCGATCCCGATGCTTATCGTCGGAGGTATACTTATTGTATGGGCTGTCAGGCGCGGTGCGCCGAAGGCGCTCGATCCCATTCGTTAATTCATTTCGAGAAGACAGATCGTGACCGAACAGCCATTGCTCAACGAGATCAAGGCGCTGATCAAATCCTCAGGCCCCATGCCGGTCTGGCGATACATGGAAACGTGCCTGATGCATCCGCGCCACGGATATTATGTCTCGCGCGATCCATTGGGACGAGAGGGCGACTTCACCACCGCGCCCGAAGTCAGCCAGATGTTCGGCGAATTGCTGGGATTGTGGTCCGCCTCGGTCTGGAAGCAGATGGGCTCGCCGCAATTCCTGCGGCTGATCGAGATCGGCCCCGGCCGCGGCACCATGATGGCGGACGCGCTGCGCGCACTGCGCGTGCTGCCGCCGCTCTATCAAGGGCTGAGCATTCATCTGGTCGAGGTCAATCCGGTCCTGCGCGAGCGGCAGAGTGCGACATTGTCGGGCGTGCGCAACAATATCGCCTGGCACGACAGCATCGATGACGTGCCTGAGGGACCGAGCATCATCCTCGCCAACGAATATTTCGACGTGCTGCCGATCCACCAGATGGTGAAGCGCGAGACCGGCTGGCACGAGCGTGTGGTCGAGATCGACCCCAACGGCAAGCTTCAGTTCGGCGCGGCCGCCGAGCCGACTCCACGCTTCGACGTGCTGCTGCCGCCCCTGGTGCGCGCGGCGCCGGTCGGCGCGGTGTTCGAATGGCGGCCCGATACCGAGATCATGAAGCTCGCCACGCGCGTGCGCGACCAGGATGGTGCGGCGCTGGTCATCGACTACGGCCATCTGCGCAGCGATGCCGGCGACACCTTTCAGGCCATCGCACGTCACTCCTTCACCGATCCCCTGAAGGCGCCGGGCCAGGCCGACCTCACCGCCCATGTCGACTTCCAGGCGCTCGCGCGCGCGGCCGAGGACGTCGGCGCTCGCGTGCACGGACCGGTGACGCAAGGCGATTTCCTCAAGCGTGTCGGCATCGACACCCGCGCAGCCGCGCTGATGCAGAAGGCGACGCCGGAGGTGGCGACCGACATTTCCGTGGCACTGAAGCGGCTGACCGACACCGGGCGTGGCGGCATGGGCGCGATGTTCAAGGTGCTCGGCATCTCCGAGCCGCGACTGACGGGCCTTGCGGGCCTCAGCGATCTCGATCGGGCCGGAGGCCGTTCATGACTCTCACTTCGTCGCTGCTGTCGGCGGTGCCGGGTCTGCGCCATTGCTTTTTCACGCGTGAAGGCGGCGTCTCCAACGGTATCTATGCCGCGCTGAACGGCGGGCTCGGCTCCAACGACAATCAGGCCCTCGTTGCAGAGAATCGCCGCCGCATGGCCGAGCATGTCGGCGTCGCGCCGGAGCGCTTCCTCAGCCTGCATCAGATCCATTCGCCCGACGTCCTCGTCGCCGACGCGCCTTGGCCAGGCGGCCCGCGGCCGAAGGGGGACGCACTGGTGACCAAGACGCCCGGCTTAGCGCTCGGCGTCTCCACCGCCGATTGCGGTCCGGTGCTGTTCGTCGATCCCCATGCGCGCGTAATCGGCGGCGCCCATGCCGGCTGGAAGGGCGCGCTCACGGGCGTGCTGGAATCCACGATTCTGGCGATGGAGACACTTGGCGCCACGCGCAGCGGCATCGTCGCCGCGATTGGCCCGCTGATCCGGCAGGACAGCTACGAGGTCGGTAACGAGTTCGTCGCACGCTTCATCGAGGCCGATGTGGACAACGCTGTGTTCTTCATCCCGTCGGTGCGCGAGGGCCACGCGATGTTCGACCTCGCCGGCTTCATCCGTAGGCGTTTGGAAGCCGCCGGCATTTTGATGATCGACGATCTTGGCCTGGACACGTATGCGGACGAGCGCTTCTTCAGCTATCGCCGTTCAGTTCATCGCAAGGAGCCGGACTACGGCCGCCACATTCACGCGATCGCGCTGGAGGGGTAAGTGTCAGTCGTTACACTTCTCGAATAGCGGTGTTTGCTGCTGGGTGCGATCCCATTGCGTCGGCAACTCCTCGTACTGCTTGGAAGGTGGGGGCGGCGGCGGAGGTCGGACGTAAAAGCCTTCTTCGACGTCAAACTTCTTCCTGTCCTCGCGATGCGCGGAAAATGTTCGATATTTCTCGCCAGCCTTCAGCAGGACAATCTCCCAGGGCTCGCCAGGCTGACGCCACCACACCGCCGCGACGGTCGGCGGAGGATCCTGAACCGACACGAACTTGATCTTGTCGTCCGCGATGCGCGTCGCCGCATAGATAGTGCTGATGAATGTCCGCACCTGCCCGGGTGAAAACGTTCCTATCACGTTCCTGATTGTCGGCGATCCCGAGGACGGCACAATGTATGTCATCCGCGCGCCGCAGCCGTTGCTCGTGCAAGCCTGATTTGGATCCCGCTTGCAATCGACCGACCACGTCCCAACCAAACCGAAGGACCGAATCACCTCGGCAGCGCTCTCTGCGGCGGCGGCCGGGCCTGCGGCAAGGCATGCGATGATCAAGCCAAAAGCCGGGCCCCTCATCGACCGCTCCCCATCCACATCGGCCTGATCGGTTAAGCCCTGTGTTCTGCCTGCCCTAGACGTTAAGCGATTTTAACGATATCGCAAGGCGCAATGAGGGAAGCGTCAACCCGCCTGCTCCAAACCCGGATAATAATGCGCGCCGCGATCGCCGCCGCATCGATCGTGATCGCTTGCGCGCTTGGCGGCTGCGCCGGGGGTGGCAGTGCTGCCAATTCCTACGCGATGGCGCCGAGCGCCGGCTCCGGGGCGACGGTCGCCTTCGAGTCGATCGACGGGCCGCCGCCGCAGGTGTTCGACCGCATGGTCGGCGTGCTCGACAGCGAATCCAAGCTTCGCAGTCTGTCCGTGGTCTCCCGCGAGGCGACGGCTGCCTACCGGGTGCGCAGCTACCTCTCCGCCCAGGTGGTGCGCGGCAAGACCGTCATCGCCTGGGTCTGGGACGTTTATGACGCCAACCAGCAGCGGGCGCTGCGCCTCTCCGGCGAGGAACCGACCGCGGCCAAGGGCGGCCGGGACACGGCGCGTGATCCCTGGCGGGCGGCCGACGACCTCGTGCTGCGGAAGATCGCCCAGGCCGGATTCAGCGGACTTTCCAATATGATCAACGGAGCGCCGGCGGACTCGCCGGGCTCGGTTCCGGGCCTGCGCGGACCCGCCGTGGCAAGCGTGGCACCCGATGCTGGGGCGCCGGAGAGGCAGGCCTCGGCGCTCGGCTATGCCCAGCAATAACCACCGCTAAACCACGGGCCCAAGTACCAGCCAAGCCGTTGGCCCGACTCAGGATTTTCAGAGGGAAAACGTAGCATCCCGGGTTGCCATTGCGGGCTTTGGCCTGATATTTCCTCGCCCGTCGTAACCGTGCTGCCAGTGGGTATTCTCTGATGTTGAACGTCGTATCCAGCAAAGCGCGGGAGGAAGCGTCCATGTCGGCCAAAAACGGCTCCATCAAGCTCGTCGCCGGCAACTCCAATCCGGCTCTCGCGCAGGCCATCGCGCAGGGCCTCGACATGGCGCTGACCAAAGCGGTGGTCCGGCGCTTCGCCGACATGGAGATCTTCGTCGAGGTCCAGGAGAACATCCGCGGCTCGGATGCCTTCATCATTCAGTCGACCTCGTTTCCGGCGAACGACAATCTGATGGAGTTGCTGATCATCACCGACGCGCTGCGCCGCTCCTCGGCGCGCCGCATCACCGCAGTGATCCCCTATTTCGGCTACGCCAGGCAAGACCGCCGCTCCGGCTCGCGCACGCCGATCTCGGCCAAGCTCGTCGCCAATCTGATCACCCATGCCGGTGTCGACCGCGTCATGACGCTCGACCTGCATGCGGGCCAGATCCAGGGCTTCTTCGATATCCCGACCGACAATTTGTTCGCTGCCCCCCTGATGGTGCGCGACATCCGCGAACGTTTCGATCTCGGCAAGGTGATGGTGGTATCGCCCGACGTCGGCGGCGTGGCCCGCGCCCGCGGCCTCGCCAAGCGCATCAACACCCCGCTTGCCATCGTCGACAAGCGCCGTGAGCGTCCGGGCGAGTCCGAGGTCATGAACGTGATCGGCGACGTCGCCGGTTACAGCTGTATCCTGGTCGACGACATCGTCGACTCCGGCGGCACGCTGGTGAACGCAGCCGATGCGCTGATCGCCAAGGGCGCGAAGGACGTCTCCGCATACATCACCCACGGCGTGCTCTCCGGCGGCGCGGCGGCCCGTATCGCCGGCTCGAAGCTGAAAGAGCTCGTCATCACCGACTCGATCCTGCCGACGGAAGCGGTGACCAAGGCCCCGAACATCCGGACGTTGCCGATCGCGAGCCTGATCTCCGACGCGATCGCGCGCACCGCGGCGGAAGAGTCGGTGTCGAGCCTGTTCGACTGACTTTTGTTCGCTCTGTCTCGTAGGGTGGGCAAAGGCGCAAAGCGACGTGCCCACCATCTCTCCGCGGTTGCGATAGAAAGTGGTGGGCACGCTTCGCTTTTGCCCACCCTACCGCCCCTCACGCCGCAAAGCCCGGCAGCACCACCTCCTTCATCAGCGCGAGCATCACGGCGGTCTGCTCCTGGCCGGATCGCTGATAGTTTCCGCAGTGGATCACCACGACGAGATCGCGCGCCGGCATCACGAACAGATATTGGCCGCCCCAGCCGACACCGCCGAACCAATGCAGGGGTTGCGCCGTGGCGAAATCGCCCATGTACCAGTGATAGCCGTAATCGCGGCCAACCCGGGTCGGGACGACCGGTGTGGTCACGCGCTTCACCCAGTCGGACGGAGCGACGGACTTTCCATTCCAGCTGCCGTCCGCCAGCATGAGCTGACCAATCTTGACGAGATCGCGCGGCAGGAGACGCGCCCCTGACGCCGCACGCGGTTCGCCGTCACGGCCAACGTTCCAGTCGGACGGACCAAAGCCGAGGGGATCGAACAGCACGCGGCGGCAATAGGCCGGCAGGGCTTCGCCGGTACCCCTGGCAATGAGCCGGCCCAGCAGCGCGGTCGCGCCGCCGCAATAAGTCCATTTCGCGCCTGGTTCGCCGACGATCGGTCGCTCGAGGATGAAGCGGTAGCGATCGGGCGCGGCTTCCATCGCCGTCTCGGCGTTGCGTGGATCGCCGTAAACAATCGCAAGCTCCTCCCATTCCAAGCCGAGCGTCATCGAGAGCACATGGTGGATCGTGATCTTGTCGCGGCCGGGCTGCGCGGCGAGATCGGCATATTCCGGAAACTGCGCGTAAAGCTTTGCGTCCGGCGGCGGCACCTTGCCTTCCGCGAGCGCAATGCCATAGGCGAGACCGACGACGCTCTTGGAGACAGAGCGCAGATCGTGCAGCACGTTGGGGCCAAAGACGGTGTCGCCAAGCGGAGCGCCCAAGCGCTCGTCCGCGCCCTGCCCGTAATGCTCGAACACGAGCTTGCCGCCCTGGCTGACCAGGAACGCATGCAGACCGGGCACCTTTCCGGTCTGCATAAGCCCGGCGAGGCGCGAGGCGGTGTCGGACGATGCGGCGATCGCAGGCATGGCCCCCGGAAGGACGATGCTCGCACCGAGGGCTGCCAGCAGATGACGACGGTTGAGATAAGCCATGGTCGATTTCCTCCGGAATGGGGTATACACAGGTACCTTGTAATACACAGTACCTTGCTATATAAGCTCCCCCGAAAGCGGTGTAGTCAAGGAGGAAATGGCCGACTCGTCGAATCAGGTTCAGCTCAAGAAGGGTGCGCTGGAGCTCTGCGTGCTCGCCCTGCTCGCACGCGGCGAGAGCTATGCCTATGAGATCGCGAGCACGCTGTCGGCCGGCGTCGGCATGGGTGAAGGAACGATCTATCCGCTTATGCGGCGGATGCAGGATGATGGGCTGGTCGACACCCGCCTCGAGGAATCCAATAGCGGCCCGCCGCGCAAATATTACCGGCTGACGGCCGCCGGCCGCGCCGCCTTCACCGCGCAGAAGCGCGAATGGCGAACCTTTTCGGATGCCGTGGACCGGTTGCTCGGAGACGCCAAATGAACCGCGCCGACTTCCTTCAGATGCTCGGCGATGGGCTCGCGGGACTGCCCGCGGCCGAGATCGACGACATCCTGGCCGACTACGCCGCCCATTTCGAGGAGGCCCGCGCCTCGGGGCGGACGGAGCAGGAGGTCGCCTCCGCGCTTGGCGACCCCAGACGGCTGGCACGCGAGCTGCGCGCCGAGACGGGATTGCGCCGGTGGGAGAACCATCACTCCTTCCGCAACTCCACGGCCGCGCTGTTCGCGCTCAGTGGCCTCGCCGTGGTCGACATCGTCCTGCTGCTGCCGCTGCTGCTCGCCGTGCTGCTGATCCTGCTCGTGATCGCCTTCGTGATGTGCGTGCTGGGAATCGTCGGCATCGGCTTGCTCATCAGCGTCTACAAGCATTCCGGCGACGGGCGGATTGTCGAGCTGATCTTGCGCGGGCTCGCAGGCGTCGCGCTGGTAACCACGGGCGCAGGGTTCGCTGCGTTGCTGGCGCTGGGACTCAATGCCGCCGTCCGGTGGCTCGGCGGTTATGCCCGGCTGCATTACCGGCTGCTCAAGCCGGACCGGACCGAGCCGTGAGTTTCAGCCGGCTTCCGATCTTGCCGGCCGCCCCGTCTCAACACGGCCTCCTCCCGCCGCCGACCTGATGGAACGGCGGCGGGACTGACGATCAGCGGCGTGTGAAGGGACAGTTACACAATTCCCGCCGCGACCTGGCCGCGCAGGCGCTCCAGGCCGTGCAACGTCTCCGCACAAGCGGCCGCGACCTCGACGCCCTTGATCGCAAAGTGCCTGCGGAAGAAATCGTAATGCACCTCAGTCTCGTGGAATTGCTGCGGCGTCAGCACGGCGGAGAACACCGGCACCTCGGTGCGAAGCTGCACGTCCATCAGCGCCTTGATCACGGTGTCGGCGACGAACTCGTGGCGATAGATGCCACCGTCAACGACAAGCCCCGCCGCGACGATCGCGGTGTAGCGCCGCGTCTTGGCGAGGACCTGCGCATGCAGCGGGATCTCGAACGAGCCCGGCACCTCGAACACGTCGACATGAGTGAGGTGGCGCGCCTCCGCCTCCTTCATGAAGGCGATGCGGGCCTCCGCGACCACGTCGCGGTGCCAGCAGGCCTGCACGAAGGCTACCCGCTGCGGTTTCGCAAAGCGCGGATGCTCGGTCGCGGGGTCCTGTGGAACCGGCGGCGGTTGTGTCTGGGAGGTTTCGGTTTGGGGATCTTGCAACATCTGATTCATGGCTTTCCTCAGTTAAGGACCAGAATCAGGGCACACGGAACGACAGACAGCCGCATCTTGCGACGCGTCTGCCACCGACCGTTCTCTTTCATCCGGACTTTAACCGTCGGCTTCGGAGTTGCACCGAATCTGCTGACCCTTCCCTTTGGACAAAAACCTTGGGGAAGGCGCTCGCGGGCTTGGGCCTTTCAACCCTTACCGCCGGTGGGGACTTTCACCCCGCCCTGAGAACATCGGCCGCTCGGGATTGAGCGACCTGAGGGAAATATGACGCCGGTCCGGCGCCGCAGCAAGCGTGTTCCGCATGGGAAAACCGCATGGTCCCATGCCGCCCATGGCGGACTGGCCCTCGCGGGGCGGAATTAACGGTACGCGGTCCGGGAGTCCGATTCCGGTTTGTTCTTTTCGTTAATAATTGTGGCCGAGATGAGCTGTGGACGAACGAGTCCTGGCTTGTGGACGGACTCGGCAGCCGGTTGCGCAGATTCCGCAAATCACATCAGTTGATCCGCGACAAGCCCGCGCTGATCCCGAGATCGCGAGAGCGACTCCGAAGGGATCGCCTTAACGACATTAAGGGAGCGCGCCGGACCAACCGCGTGCGTATCAAAGACAACAAGAAGGCAAGAGGTCGAGACGGCATGTCCCTGCTCGAAGGCACCATCGATTCCAAAAGCCATCCGCTCGCGGTGGTCGAGGATATCGCTGCCAGCAACAACTGGCCGTTCGAACGTTCCGGCGAAGACGAGCTGACCATTGTCTCGAAGGGGCAATGGACCGACTACCAGATCTCGTTCACCTGGATGGGCGAGATCGAGGCGCTGCATCTGGCTTGCGCTTTCGACATGAAGATTCCTGTTGCACGCAGAGGCGAGGTGCAGCGGCTCGTCGCCGCGGTCAACGAGCAATTGTGGATCGGCCATTTCGACCTGTGGACCAACACCGGCATGATCATGCACCGTCAGGCGCTGGTGCTGCCGGGCGGACTCACCGCCTCGACCGCGCAATGCGAAGCCATGCTCGCCGGCGCCATTCACGCCTGCGAACGCTATTTTCCGGCGTTCCAGTTCGTGGTGTGGGCTGGCAAGACGACCGCGCAGGCCATGGACGCCGCGATGTTCGATACGGCGGGTGAGGCGTAGGCCGCGCCCTTCCTCTCCACCGTCGTCCCGGACAAGCGCAGCGAAGCGGAGCGCCGATCCGGGACCCGTACCGCGTGATGCCCGTGTGGCACGCGGCTTGTTGCCAACACCTCGATCCACTAGAACCACTCGTGGGATATGGGTCCCGGCCCCCCATGCGCAATTGCGCACTAGGCCGGGGACGACACCTTTGTTCATGGTGACCGCAGTGGCCAGCAACAACACTCTCCAAAACATCACCGGCACCATCCTGCTCGCCGGCGCCGGCAAGATGGGCGGCGCGATGCTGACCGGATGGCTGGCGGGCGGGCTCGATCCGCGCCGCGTCGCGGTGGTCGAGCCGCACATCTCGCCCGAGATCAGCGCGCTGGCCGCCAAAGGCGTTGCGCTCAATCCCGACGTGAAGGCGGCGGGCCGCGTCGAGACGATGGTGGTCGCGGTGAAGCCGCAGATGTTCCGCGAGGCCGGCGCCAGGCTGAAATCGTTCGTCTCGGAAAACACCTCGGTGGTCTCGATCATGGCGGGAACCACGATTGCCTCGCTCGAGGAGGTCTGCGGCGGCGCCGTGGTGCGCGCGATGCCGAACACGCCGGCCGCGATCGGCCGCGGCATCACCGTGGCCGTCGCTGCGAAGAACGTCAGCGCCGCGCAGCGCGCGGTGGCCGATGCATTGCTGCGCGCCACCGGCTCGGTCGAATGGGTCGAGGATGAAAGCCTGATGGATGCCGTCACTGCCGTCTCCGGCTCCGGGCCCGCTTACGTGTTCCTGCTCGCCGAAGAGCTCGCACGCGCCGGCGTCGAAGCTGGCCTGCCCGAGGCGCTGGCGACAAAGCTCGCGCGGGAAACGGTCGCGGGCTCCGGCGAGCTGCTGCATCAGTCGGATCTTCCCTCCAGCACGCTGCGCCAGAACGTCACCTCACCCGGCGGCACCACCGCCGCGGCGCTCGGCGTGCTGATGGGCGAGCCAGGCTTGCGCGATCTGATGATCCGCGCGATTGCGGCGGCGACGAAGCGGTCGAAGGAATTGGCGAAGTAGCGCAGCGTTTGCCGCTACGCTCCCAACCGCTTGTTGAACATCGCGACATTGACGAGCCCGCGCGCATGGCGGCCTTCGCCGAGCTTGCGCGTGCCCTCGAATGCCTCGACCTCGAAGCGGATGACGCGGCGCTCCACCGCGGTCACTTTCGCGGTGGTCCGCACCGTCGCGCCGACGAGGGCGGCGGCGAGATGGCGGATATCGACCTCGGTGCCGACAGTGACCCAGCCCGGCTGCAGCGCGGAGCGGATCGCATCGCCCGACGTCATCTCCATCTCCAGGATCATCATCGGTGTCGCATAGACCATCGGCATATCAGGCACGAAATGCCCAACCGTGCGCTCGGCCGGCACCACCAGCGTGCGCTCGGCGCTCATGCCGATTGTGATGAAGTCGCGTGCGTCCATGGTGTTTGCTCGTCATTCCGGGGCGCGCGAAGCGCGAACCCGGAATCCAGAAATTATCGATCGAGATTCCGGGTTCAGCCCCAAGGGGCTGCCCCGGAATGACGCTAACGCGTCACTTCTTCGCCGCCGCGGCGCGTTCCACGAAGGTCTTGCCGCCTTTCATCTTGTGGCGGAGCGGGGCTTCGTTGATCTGGATGACGACGGCATCGGCGTCGACGCCGAGATTCTTCACCAATGCCTGCGTGATGTCGCGCATCATGCCGGCCTTCTGCTCGTCGGTGCGGCCTTCGGCCATGCTGACGGTGATCTCAGGCATATTATCTCTCCCTCTCGCCTCTCCGTCATCGCCGGGCTTGTCCCGGCCATCCACGGACATCGCTATCAAACAAGACGTGGGTGCCCGGGACAAGCCCGGGCACGACGATCGAAACGAATGGCTAGCCCCAGCTGACGTCATGGCGCGCTAGCACCTCGCGCACTTTTGCGACGAGGTCGGCTTCGCTGCACGAGAACTGCGCGGGGCGCGTCTCGCGCCATTCCTGGTTGGAGGCGATGGCAGCGGCGGCCTTGGCGCCCTCGATCAGATCCTTGATCTGCAGCTCGCCGCGCGCCTTTTCATCCGAGCCCTGGATGACCACGCAGGGTGAGTTGCGGCGGTCGGCATATTTGAGCTGATTGCCCATGTTCTTGGGATTGCCGAGATAGAGCTCGGCGCGGATGCCCGCGGTGCGCAAGCTTGCGACCATCTTCTGGTAGTCGGCGACGCGGTCGCGGTCGAACACGGTGACGACGACGGGGCCGACTTCGGGCCGCGTGTCGAGCTTGCCGAGCAGCGTCAGCGCGGCCTGGAGCCGCGACACGCCGATCGAGAAACCGGTCGCCGGCACCGGCTCGCCGCGGAAGCGCGAGACGAGGCCGTCGTAACGGCCGCCGCCGCCGACGGAGCCGAAGCGCACCGGGCGGCCCTTCTCGTCCTTGGTGTCGAGCAGCAGTTCGACCTCGTAGACGGGACCGGTGTAGTATTCCAGTCCGCGGACGACAGAGGGATCGACCTTGATGCGGTCCGGACCATAACCGGAAGCTTTCACAAGCCGCTCTATTTCCTCCAACTCTTCGCGGCCTTGTTGACCGACTTTGCTGTCACGCAGCCGCAAGTCAATCTGAGCAATTTTCTCGTCGGCATCATCAACTTGCTCGATGACACTCGTGACCAAGACAATATCAGCAGGTTTTAGTCCCGCGCCCTTTGTAAAGTCACCAGACTCGTCCTTTCGACCTTCACCTAGCAGTTGCTGGACTCCGGCAAGACCGAGCCGATCGAGCTTGTCGATCGCGCGCATAATCGTGAGCCACTGGCTATCGTCGATAATCCCGAGCGCGTCGCGCACGCCGTCGAGCACCTTGCGGTTGTTCACCTTCACCACATACTGGCCGCGCGCGACACCAAGCGCTTCCATCGTGTCCGCGGCCATCATGCAGATCTCGGCATCCGCCGCCAGCGTCGCCGAGCCGACCGTGTCGGCGTCGAACTGCATGAACTGGCGGAAGCGGCCGGGGCCGGGCTTCTCGTTGCGGAAGACGTAGCCGACGCGGTAGCTGCGATAGGGCAGGACCAGGCCATCGGTGCCATAGCGCTCGCCGACATAGCGCGCGAGCGGCGCGGTCAGATCGTAGCGCAAGCTGATCCACTGCTCGTCATCGTCCTGGAACGAGAACACGCCCTCGTTGGGGCGGTCCTGGTCGGGGAGGAATTTGCCGAGCGCGTCGGTGTATTCCATCGCCGGCGTCTCCACCGGCTCGAACCCGTAGAGCTCGTAGACGGCGCGGATCTTCTCGACCATCTCGCGCGTCGCCCGGATCGCGGCGGGATCGCGATCCTCGAGCCCGCGCGGCAGCCGCGCCTTCAGCTTCTGGGGTTTTTTGGGTTTTTCGGCCATGCGGGCGTTTACCAGCCGAGGCGCGATGCGGCAACTGCCGGCTAATGGTGTTCCCCGGATGCTGCGCAGCGCGCCGCCTCTTGGCGGCGTGGTGCGCTGCTGATCCGGGGTCCATCCGCGGCGGCATGGGTCCCGGCTCTGCAGCGCACCGCTGAAGAAGCGCTGCGCCGCGTCCGGGACACGAGATCTCAAATCACCTTCTTGATCCAGCTGTGCGGATCGTTGGTGCGACCGTACTGGATGTCGACGAGCTGCTTGCGCAGGCCCATGGCGACGGGGCCGGCGGCGCCGCCGCTGATCTCGAAATCGCCGCTCACCGAGCGCACCTTGCCGATCGGCGAGATCACGGCCGCGGTGCCGCAGGCGAACGCTTCCTTCAGCTTGCCGCTCGCCGCATCCTTGCGCCACTGATCGATCGAATACGGCTCCTCGCGCACGGTCTTGCCGGCATCGCGGGCGAGCGTGATGATGGAGTCGCGGGTGATGCCGGGCAGGATGGTGCCGAGCGGCGGCGTCGACAGCGAGCCGTCCTCGAACACGAAGAACACGTTCATGCCGCCGAGCTCCTCGATGTAGCGGCGCTCGATCGCGTCGAGGAACACCACCTGATCGCAGCCGTGCTGGATGGCTTCCGCCTGCGCACGCAGGCTCGCCGCGTAATTGCCGCCGCATTTGACGGCGCCGGTGCCGCCGACCGCGGCACGCGTGTAATTCTCGGAGACCCAGATCGAGACCGGCGCGGGGCCGCCCTTGAAATAGGAGCCGACCGGCGAAGCGATCACCGCAAAGATGTATTCGGACGACGGCTTGACGCCGAGGAAGGTTTCGCTCGCGATCATGAAGGGGCGCAGATAAAGACTGCCCTCGCCGCCCGGGATCCAGGCGCGGTCGATGCGCACGACCTGCTCGACCGCCTCGATGAAGACGTCCTCGGGGAGCTGCGCCATCGCCATGCGATCAGCGGAGTCCTTGAAGCGCCGCGCATTGGCGTCGGGACGAAACAGATTCACCCCGCCGTCATCGCGCTTGTAGGCCTTGAGGCCTTCAAAGATCTCCTGGGCGTAGTGCAGGACCGCGCCGGCCGGATCGATCTGGAAATTGGCGCGGGCCTCGACGCGCGCCTCATACCAGCCGCCCTTGGCCTGGTTGTCGCGGACCACCGCCATGTGGTCGGTGAAAACGCGTCCGAAGCCGGGATCGACCAGCTTGGCGACCCGGTCCTTCTCAGGCGTCGGATTGGATGCGGGCTGGATGTCGAATTTCATGCTCATGTCCTTGGCTCCCGCTGCCGGTGGCTGCGCTGTTCCGCCGTCCGCCTGCCCGTTCCGGGCCCGGCTGACTTGATGTGGTTTCTGGCCGAACCACCGCCAGCCTTGTTACGGCCGGTTTCCGTGGCCAGCATGTCCGTCGAGGACATGCTTTTGCGGAAGGCGGAAGTCCAGTATGTTTTGCCGAAATGCCGCTCGACAATCGCACGGTAGATCTGATCCGGCCGTTGCCGCCTGTCCGGCTCGCTCCGGCCGCCCTTGAAAATGCCACCCGACACGAGACGATCTAAAATTTCGTGTGGGCCAATCGTTTTGTAACATTGAACCCAAGATACGTCAATATGCCTGACATAAATTTCGCGACTCCCTCTCAAGACGCTGCCGAGCCACGGCCGGCGGCAGGCGAAGGAGGCAATTTGCGCTGGGATATCATCGAGCTGCTGTTCTTCGCCTATCGCGATTTCGTCGGCGACCCCGACCAGGAGCTGGAGGCTTTTGGCTTCGGCCGGGCCCATCACCGGGTCATGCACTTCGTTTATCGCTATCCCGGCCTGAAGGTCGCCGATCTGCTCGACGTCCTGCGCATCACAAAACAATCGCTCGGCCGCGTGCTCAAGCAGCTCCTGGACGAGGGCTACATCTTGCAGAAGACCGGCGACAATGACCGCCGCCAGCGGCTGCTCTATGCGACGCCGAAGGGCGAGGCACTGGTGCAGAAGCTCGCCGGCCTGCAGACCACGCGCATCACCAAGGCGCTCGCCGAGCTGGCGCCGCAGGATGCCGAGACCGTCAAGCGTTTCCTGCGCGCGATGATCGACCGCGACGATCCGGACAAGGTGCTCGAGACGATCTTCGCCACCAGCCATCAAGACGAAAAGGAGTGACCGTGCCGCTCGCTGCCACGCTCGCCCGTCCGCCGGTAGAACCGGCTGACGACGCCCCGCATCTTCTGCTGGTCGACGACGATCGCCGCATCCGCGATCTCTTGTCGCGCTTCCTCGCGGCCGAAGGCTATCGCGTCACCACCGCTTCAAGCGCGGGTGATGCGCGTTCAAAGCTTTTGGGCCTGCATTTCGACTTGCTCATCCTCGACGTCATGATGCCCGGCGAGACCGGCTTCGATCTCGCCCGCTTCATCCGCACGTCTTCTTCGGTCCCGATCGTGATGCTGACGGCGCGCCATGAAGCCGAGGCCCGCATCGAGGGTCTTCAGATCGGCGCCGACGATTACGTGGCAAAGCCGTTCGAGCCGCGTGAGCTGGCACTGCGCATCAACAACATCCTCAAGCGCGCCGCGCCGCCGGCGCAGGCCGTGACGGTCGAGAAGATCGCATTCGGTCCGTACGTCTACCATCTCGATCGCGGCGAGTTGCGCCAGGGTGAGGAGGTCATCCACCTGACCGACCGCGAGCGCGAGATGCTGCGGATTCTCTCGGAGACGCCGGGCGAGACCGTGCCACGCAGTGCGCTGACCGGCAATGGCAGCGTCAACGAGCGCGCCGTCGACGTGCAGATCAACCGCCTCAGGCGAAAGATCGAAACCGATCCCGCCAATCCGCTGTTCCTTCAGGCGGTGCGCGGCATCGGCTATCGGCTGGTAGCCTCGCCATAAAAGCAGTGAAGCACGACCGATGAGCACGATCGATACCGGCCTGACGCTGCTCAAGAGCGCCGCCGGACGCGTCTCTGCCGCCAATGGCTGGATGGGCAACGCGTTCAAGGGCTGGATGCCGACCGGCCTCTATGCCCGCGCACTGCTGATCATGATCGTGCCGATGGTGATCCTGCAATCCGTCGTCGCCTTCGTGTTCATGGAGCGGCACTGGAATACGGTGACGCGCCGGCTGTCGGCCGCGGTGGTGCAGGACATCGCCGGGCTGATCGACGTCTACAAGGGCTATCCGCAGGACAAGGACCGCGACCAGATCCGCCGCATCGCGCAGCAGCGCCTCGGTCTCGTCGTCGACTTCCTGCCGGCCGGCGACATGCCGCCGCCGGGACCAAAGCCGTTCTTCTCGCTGCTCGACCAGACGCTGTCGGTGCAGCTCGGCCGCCAGATCGGGCGCTCGTTCTGGATCGATACGGTCGGCCGCTCCAACCTCGTCGAGATCCGCATCCAGCTCGACGATGCCGTGATGCGCGTGTTCGCGCAGCGCAGCGCCGCCTACGCCTCGAACTCGGAAATCTTCCTGTTCTGGATGGTCGGGACATCGTCGATCCTGCTGATCGTGTCGGTGCTGTTCCTGCGCAACCAGATCAAGCCGATCCTGCGGCTTGCGGACGCCGCGGAAAGTTTCGGCAAGGGCCGCGAGGCGCCGAACTTCAGGCCGCGCGGCGCGCGCGAGGTGCGGCGCGCGGCGGGCGCCTTCCTCGAGATGAAGTCGCGCATCGAACGTGCGATGGAGCAGCGCACCGCGATGCTCGCCGGCGTCAGCCACGACCTGCGCACCATCCTCACCCGCTTCAAGCTCGAGCTGGCGCTGATCGGCGACAGCCCCGAGATGGAGGGCATGCGCAAGGACGTCGACGAGATGTCGATGATGCTGGAGGATTACCTTGCGTTCGCCCGCGGCGATTCCGGCGAGCAGTCGCAGCCGACCGACATGGCGCAGGCACTCGAGGAGCTGCGCAGCGATGCCGAACGCCACGGCCACATCGCGACCGTGACATTCAGCGGCCTGCCCGTGGTGACGGTGAAGCCGGCCTCGTTCAAGCGCTGCCTCGCCAATCTCGTCACCAATGCCGCGCGCTACGGCAAGGCCATCGCCATCTCCGGCCAGCGCGATCACCGCTATCTCACCGTGACCGTCGACGACGACGGCCCCGGCATTCCCGTCCATCTGCGCGAGGAAGTGTTCAAGCCGTTCCTGCGGCTCGACAACGCCCGCAACCAGGACGAAGGTGGCACGGGCTTAGGCCTCGCCATCGCCCGCGACATTGCCCGCTCGCATGGCGGCGACATCACGCTCGGCGACAGCCCGATGGGCGGATTAAGGGCGAGCGTGCGGATTCCGGTGTAGCTGCAGCAGCCCCCCGCCTACTTCGGCAGCAGCGCTTTCAGCTTATCGACATCGCGGACGTTCATCTTGAAGCCGCCGGGCATCACGATGTCGCCGGGCTTCTGGTCCGGCTTGCAGGCGCCGAGCCATTTCGCTTCGAGCGTCATGGTGGAGTCACGCCCCGCGGCGCCGACCGCGCCACCTTGCGCATGCGACGAGGTCTTCACCGTGTAGGCCGAATTGAAATCGCCGGTGATCTCGGCGTGCGAAGTCGTGGACATGCCGGCGACGCTGCACTCGGAATCGCTGACATAGCCGGTCGCGGTCTTCTTGACGTCCTGCTTGGAGCAGGCCTGCTTGGCCATCGGCGAGATGTTGCTGTTCATCTGCTTGTCGACAGCCTCGTCGGTGCAGTGCTGCATGGTCATTTCCGGCATCGCCGAGCCGGTCCTGACCATCTTCAATTCCCAGAGACCGGCCTTGCGTACCGGCAAATCGTCGGCCGAGGCGCTAACCGCCGACAACCCGAGACAAGCGACTGATCCGAGCAAAGCAAGCTTGCGCGTCATGCGAGGGACTCCGGCTGAGATGTCGTGCGCAACCTCTGGCGTCCCGAAACGCCTCAGTAGAGCGTGCGGATCGGACGATCGGCGGCGCCATAAGGCACCCAGCGGCAGGCAAAGGAGAGGTAGCCGCCCTCGTAGGCCTGCACGGCGAGGAATTTCACCACCTTGCCGTAGCGCGCACAATGATCCACCGCGACCTGGCGCGCATCGGTCTGCGTCGCCATGGAATAGGCGATGATACCGCCGGTGTCGTTGCCCTTGAAGGGCGGCACCGGAAGGATGTCGGCGCGCGCCGACTGGCTCGCCATGATCCCCAAGGCAAGAAGGCCCGCGGCCGCAATGATTCGCATTCCCGTCACTCCGATTGGCTGGCAGCACTTTACGGTGCCGGACCGCCGGTGAAAAGAACGGATAGGCCGTTGGCTGCGACCTTATGGTCAACTCGTGGCCGAGTGTTGCCGCGCTGCACTTGACCTCTCCCGCCCTTCGCGTCACCGTCCTGCCTTCGCGGATCATGCTGTCTGGATTGCCCATGCGCGCCTCAACCTCCCTGAAATCGCTTCGCCTTGCCGCCGTTCTCGGCCTCATGTTCGGAGCGCTGTCGCTCGGTGAGGCAAGGGCCGCCAATCCGCTGGAGCTGAATTTCTGGCTGAGCGGGCCCCGTTATGACGGCAGCGTCGCCGATTGCGAGAAGGCACTGCCGACGATCGCGAACCAGTTCTGGGAGAAGGAAAGCTCGTTCTGGAATTCGCCTTTGAAGATCGAGGGCTTTTCGGCCGTTCACGAGACCGCGTTCCGGCCTTGGGCGTCCGACAACATTCCGCGCCGCTACTGCACCGGCGAGGCCATGCTCAACGACGGCAAGATGCGCAGGGTGCACTTCTCGATCGTCGAGGACGGCGGCTTTGCCGGTTACGGCCAGGGCGTGGAATGGTGCGTGGTCGGGCTCGACCGCAACTGGGCCTACAATCCGGCCTGCCGCGCCGCCAAGCCTTAAGTCGAAGATCCCTGATTCGAACGATCCAGCCGCCGATCGACGGCCGCCTGAATTTTGTTCTTGAAATGTTCTTGTTGCCTGCTAGGCTTATTGCACAGTCTAGTTGAGGGACGTCGCCATGTTTCATTTTAGATTGCATTCGTTCTCCCGCCTTGTGATCTCATTGACCCTTGCCGCGGGGCTGATCGCGCTGGCCGGCGGCGCGAAGGCGCAGGACAAACGGCAGAACGCGCCGGGCGAATTCGATTTCTATGTGCTGTCGCTATCCTGGTCACCGTCCTTCTGTGAGGAAGCGGCCGAGCGCGGCCGCGGCGGGGGACGCTCGAATATCCAGTGCGAGGGACGGCCTTATTCCTTCGTGGTGCACGGGCTGTGGCCGCAATATGAGAACGGCTTTCCGGAATATTGCCAGCGGCCGTCGCCGCGGCTGAACCGCAACATCGTCTCCTCGATGCTCGATCTGATGCCGGCGCCGGGGCTGATCTTCAACGAATGGGACAAGCACGGCACCTGCTCGGGGCTGACCGACCGCAGCTACTTCGAGACGATCCGCAGGGCGCGCGCCGCGATCAAGATTCCGGCCGAATATCTCGATTTGTCGCAGGCCAAGACCGTGGCGCCGGGCGAGGTGGAAGAAGCCTTCGTCAAGGCCAATCCGGGCCTGAGCAACGCAGCCGTCTCGGTCACCTGCAACCGCACCCGGCTCTCCGAGGTCCGCATCTGCCTCAGCAAGGATTTGCAGTTCCGCGCCTGCGAAGAACTCGACCGCCGCGCCTGCCGCCGCGACCAGGTGACGATGCCGCCGATCAGGGGTGGGTAGTTCGGGCTGTCGTGCCTCTTTGCTCAAGCCATCGCGTGGCGTAGTGCTCTTGCATGAACTATCGCCACGCCTTTCACGCCGGCAACTTCGCCGATGTCATCAAGCACATCGTGCTGGCGCGCATCCTGACCTATTTGCAGGACAAGCCGGCCGCCTTCCGCGTCATCGACACCCATGCGGGTGCCGGCCTCTATGATCTCGACAGCGACGAGGCCCGCCGCAGCGGCGAGTGGCTGACGGGAATCGCGCGGCTGATGCAGGCGCGCCTTTCGAACGAGACCGTCGCGCTGACCAAGCCGTACATGGACATCGTCCGCGCCGTCAATCCGAAGGGCGAACTCAAGGCCTATCCGGGCTCGCCCTTGATCGCGCGCGGCCTGATGCGGCCGCAAGATCGCCTCGTGGCCTGCGAGCTCGAGCCGAAGGCACGCAAGGCGCTGATCGGCGTGTTGCGGCGCGACGAACAGGCCCGCGTGGTCGATCTCGACGGCTGGATGGCGCTGCCGGCGTTCGTGCCGCCGAAGGAGCGGCGCGGGCTCGTGCTGATCGACCCGCCGTTTGAGGCGAAAGACGAGTTCGAGAGACTGGGCGAGGCCTTCTCCACCGCTTATGCGAAATGGCCAACCGGTATCTATGTAATCTGGTATCCCGCCAAGAGCCGGCGCGCCACCGACGCGCTGGCGCAACTGGTGGCGCGGATCGCGGCTGCAGCAAAGACTCCGGGAAAATGTCTGCGGCTCGAATTCAGCGCCGCGCCGCAGATGGACGGCGCACCTCTCACGTCCGCCGGGCTGTTGATCGTCAATCCGCCCTATACGCTGCAGGGCGAGCTCAAGACGATCCTGCCCGAGCTGGAAATGCCGCTCGGCCAAGGCGGCGCTGCCAGATTCCGATTGGAAGTACCAAAGCCTTACCCCTAAAGCGCCGCCATTCTTGGGAAAAAGATGCAGTAGCGGTAGTCAATCTGCAAAGAACCGTATTATGCTGTTGGCGTGACTGGCTTTACGTTCCGCTTCCGCGAATGGTTGCGGCGGAGTGAAGGCCTAACAAAGATCCAGTCGGACCGAAGGGTCTGCCCAAGGATGGCCAGCTCTCCCGGGCTACGTGATGCCCGGTCATGTCGCGACGCGCGTCTGCGTTGCGACGGAGGAGCAATGAGGGGGAGTTTCCCGATGGCCAATACGGGAACGGTTAAGTTCTTCAACGGCGAGCGCGGCTACGGCTTCATCAAGCCGGACGACGGCGGTCGCGATGTCTTCGTTCACATCACCGCGGTTGAGCGGGCGGGACTGAAGGACCTTGCCGAAGGACAGCGTATCACATTCGAAGTCGAACCGGACAAGAAGGGGAAGGGGCCGAAGGCGGTCAATCTCGTGATCCTTTCGTAGCGAACCTGCCCCAAGAAGCCTGGCGCAAAAAAGTCCCGGCCGCGAGCGGCCGGGAGGCTGTAGTCCGGTATTTTCTTATTTGGCTATCAGAAGTGATAGTTCACGCCTGCGCGAACAACGCTGGCGCTATAGCCGTTTGACACGCCTGTAATTGCGAACTGGCTCGACGACAGATCGATGTAGAGATATTCGAGCTTCGCGCTCCAATTCGGCGCGAAGCCGACTTCCGCGCCGACGCCGGCGGTCCAGCCGGCGGTGGTGTGCGATTCCGTCCAGCCGAAGGTCTGCGCGCGCAGCTCGCCGAAGGCGAGGCCGGCGGTGCCGTAGAACAGGATGTTGCTGAAGGCATAGCCGGCGCGACCACGCAGTGTGCCGAACCAGGGATTGGAGAACTTCCACGGCGCAAAAGTGTCGTCGGCGCCTGCGGCCTGGATGTCGCCCTCGACACCGAACACCCACGGGCCGTTCTGGAAATTGTAGCCGGCCTGCACGCCGCCGACGAAGCCGGAGGGCTTCACGGGCGTGTTGCTCACCGAGCCCCATTCATAGCCGAGATTGGCGCCGAGGTACGGGCCGGCCCAGCTGTAGCCATTGAGCGGCTGATTGACCGTATAGGGCGCACGCTGCCCGTAACTGAGATCGGCGGCCCCTGCCGAAGCCGCCCAGCCGGCTGCAACCAACGCGGCTGCGCCCACAACGAGCCCCTTCATCACACACTCCAACGCAACTGCCGCAACCGGGTGCGAGGCCCGCACCGCCGCGCAAGGCCAGACCGCATGGTTACGGAACCACCACTTTTTCGCGTAAGATTTATCGAGAGTTTTAAGTTAAAGGGCTGTTAAGACCCGTTACCGCGCTGTTAACAGACTTAAGGAAGCGTTACCGGGAGCTGCGCTGCCATTCTGTGCGTGCGGCACGGCCGGAACTTCAAATCGGCTCCCCCAGCGCCTAAATTCGCACCATGGTTCACGATTCCACCGACGATCCGGACGACGCACGCGCGCGCAAATCGCCGCGAGTTGCGACCGCCGACGCCCCGCTCCAACAGCCCCAGGAGACGGCGCCGCCCGACCTCGATCCCGCCACCATGGGCGGCGACGACGAGGACGATGCACGGCTGCCCGACATTCTGGAAGAGAGCGGCGCGATCGGCGAGGAGCCGCTGGCGACCGGTCACGAGGCGATCGAGCGCGCGGTCCGGCTCGCGCCGACCTCGCCCGGTGTCTATCGCATGCTCAGCGCGAATGCCGACGTGCTCTATGTCGGCAAGGCCAAGAACGTCAAAAAGCGCCTGTCCAACTACGCCCGCCAGGGTGCCCCGCTGCCGGCGCGCATCCTGCGCATGATCGCGGCCACGGTGACCGTGGAGATCGTCTCGACCACGACCGAGACCGAGGCGCTGCTGCTGGAAGCCAACCTCATCAAGCAGCTGCGGCCGCGCTTCAACGTGCAGCTGCGCGACGACAAATCGTTTCCCTATATTCTGATCACCGGCGACCATTGGGCGCCGCAGATCCTGAAGCACCGCGGGGCGCAGACCCGGCCCGGGCGCTATTTCGGCCCGTTCGCCTCCGCCGGCGCCGTCAACCGCACCATCACGGCCTTGCAGCGCGCATTCCTGATCCGCTCCTGCACGGATTCCTTCTTCGAGAGCCGCTCGCGGCCCTGCCTGCTCTACCAGATCCGCCGTTGCGCCGGACCCTGCACCCGCGAGATCGACTTCGGAGGCTATACGACGCTGGTGCGCGAGGCGACCGACTTCCTGTCCGGCAAGAGCCAGGCGGTGAAGCAGGAGCTCGCAGGCGAGATGGAGAAGGCTTCCGGCGAGCTCGAATTCGAGAGCGCGGCGCTCTATCGTGACCGCCTCGCCGCGCTGTCGGCGATCCAGTCGCAGCAGGGCATCAATCCGCGCACGGTGGAGGAAGCCGACGTGTTCGCCATCCACCAGGAAGGCGGCTTCTCCTGCGTCGAGGTGTTCTTCTTCCGCACCGGCCAGAACTGGGGCAACCGCGCCTATTTCCCGCGCGCGGAGAAGACCTTTACGCCGGAGGAAGTGCTGGGGTCCTTCCTCGCACAATTCTACGACGACAAGCCGCCGCCGAAGACCATCCTGCTCTCGCATGACATCGAGGAGAGCGACCTGCTCGCCAACGCGCTGTCGATCAAGGCCGGCCACAAGATCGAGGTCACCACGCCCAAGCGCGGCGAGAAGAAGGAGCTCGTCACCCACGCGCTGACCAATGCGCGCGAAGCGCTCGGCCGCAAGCTCGCGGATACTGCGACCCAAAGCCGCCTGCTCGACGCCATGGCCACGACGCTGAGCCTGCCGCATGCGCCCAAGCGCATCGAGGTTTACGACAACAGCCACATCCAGGGCACCAACGCTGTCGGCGCCATGATCGTCGCCGGCCCGGACGGTTTTGTGAAGAACCAGTACCGCAAGTTCAACATCAAGTCCGAAGGGCTCACGCCCGGCGACGATTACGGCATGATGCGCGAGGTGCTGGAGCGCCGCTTCAAGCGCCTGATCAGCCCGCCCGAAGAGAGCCCTGCCAAGGTCAAGGACGACGATTTCCCGCAATGGCCCGATCTCGTGATCATCGACGGCGGCCGCGGCCAGCTCAACGCCGTCAGGGAGATCTTCACCAATCTCGGCCTGACCCAGGTGTCGCTGATGTCGGTCGCGAAGGGGCCGGACCGGGATGCCGGCCGCGAGACCCTGTTCATGCCGGAGCGCGAGCCGATCAAGCTGGAGCCGCGCGACCCCGTGCTCTATTTCATCCAGCGCCTGCGCGACGAGGCCCACCGCTTCGTCATCGGCTCGCACCGCAAGCTGCGCAAGAAGGACATCCGCGAGGCCGGTTTGCAGGAGATTCCGGGCATCGGCCCGTCACGCAAACGTGCCCTGCTGCACCATTTCGGAACCCTGAAGGAGATCGAACGCGCCTCGATCGCCGATCTCGGCAAGGTTCCTGGGGTGAGTGCCGAGAGCGCCCGCAGGATTTTCGACTATTTCCATCCCCAGCCGGGGTGAACTAAAGGGGCCGAAGCTATAGTCATATGGTCGTCGCATCCCGCGCCCCAATTGGGGGCGGACGGTTGACCTTCAGGCTGGAGCGGTATTGGTAGGACCGATGAACATCGCCACGACACGAGGGACGACCAGCCGCGCGATGTCCCTCCCGAACATCCTGACCTATGGCCGGATCGCAGCGATCCCGGTCGTGGTCGGATGCATCTATGCGCAGTCGATCATGGACTACCCGTTGTGGCTGCGCTGGGTCGCAGTCGCGATCTTCATCGGCGCCGCGGTGACGGACTATCTCGACGGCTATTACGCGCGGATCTGGAATCAGCAATCGGCGTTCGGCCGGATGCTCGACCCGATTGCCGACAAGCTGCTGGTCGCCTCCTGCCTCCTGATGCTGGCCGCCGATGGTATCATCCATGGCTGGTCGCTGTGGGCCGCCATCGTGATCCTGTGCCGCGAGATCCTGGTCTCGGGCCTGCGCGAATACCTCGCCGCGCTCCGTGTCAGCGTGCCCGTGACCAAGCTCGCCAAATGGAAGACCACGGTTCAGCTCGTCGCGATCGGCTTTCTGCTCGCCGGTCCGGCCGGCGACGAGGTCGTTCCTATGGTCTCGCTGATCGGCCTCGTCCTGCTATGGGCCTCGGCGATCCTGACCATGTACACGGGCTACGACTATTTCCGCGCCGGCATCCACCACCTCATCAAGGAGGACGAGGGATGAGGGTGAAGTACTTCGCCTGGGTGCGCGAGCGCGTCGGCAAGGCCGAGGAGACGATCGAGCCGCCCGCGACGGTGCGCACCGTCGAGGAGCTGATCGCCTGGCTGTCCGGTCAAAGCGAGGCTCATGCCTATGCGTTCGAGAAGCCGAAGGTGATCCGCACCGCGATCGACCACGCCCACGTCAAGGCCGACGCCGCGATCGCTGGCGCCCGCGAGATCGCGTTCTTCCCGCCTATGACCGGCGGCTAGGCCATGACTCCCCCTATGACCAGCTGCCCCGTCACGATCCGCATCCAGCAAGACGATTTCGACATAGCGCGCGAGATCGCGGTCCTGACCGAGAGCCGCACCGATATCGGCGCGGTCGTCAGCTTCTCCGGCATCTGTCGCGCCGACGAGGACAGTTCGAAGATCGCGGCGCTCACGCTCGAGCATTATCCTGATATGGCGGAAGAAGAGATCAAGCGCCATGTCGACGAGGCGATCTCGCGCTGGCCGCTCAACGGCGTCACGGTCGTCCATCGCGTCGGGCGGTTCATGCCCGGCCAGAACATCGTGCTGGTGCTCACCGCCTCGCAACACCGCCGGGCGGCGTTTGAGGCGGCCGAGTTCTTGATGGATTATCTCAAGACCAGCGCACCGTTCTGGAAGAAGGAAGAGCGCGACACCGGCACCGGCTGGGTAGAGGCCCACGCCCGTGACGACGAGGCCGCCGCCCGCTGGACCCGATCCTGATGGCAAGAGCCGTGAGAAAGACCACGCGCGGCCGCGCTGCGCCAAAACTCACGAAGGTCGGCCGCGGCGAGCTGCTCACGCTGATCGATTTCGTCCGCTATGCGGTCAGCCGCTTCGTCGAGGCGAAACTTGCCTTTGCCCACGGCACGACCGATCCGGTGGCGGAAGCCGTCTTCCTGGTCTGCGAAGCCCTGCACCTGCATCCCGACCAGTTCGAGATTTTTGGCCATGCGCGCGTCACCGCCGCTGAAGGCAAGACCCTGCTCGATCTCATCCATAAGCGCGTGACCACACGCAAACCGGCGGCCTACCTCGTCAACAAGATCTACATGCGCGGCCTGCCGTTCTATGTCGACGAGCGCGTCATCGTTCCGCGCTCCTTCATT
Source organism: Bradyrhizobium sp. S3.12.5 (assembly GCF_040548225.1). Taxonomy (NCBI): domain Bacteria; kingdom Pseudomonadati; phylum Pseudomonadota; class Alphaproteobacteria; order Hyphomicrobiales; family Nitrobacteraceae; genus Bradyrhizobium; species Bradyrhizobium sp. S3.12.5. Next base: position 181,675 of record NZ_JBEPRF010000012.1, on the reverse strand, counting down.
GGCGAGCTCCTGGATTCGCATTTCGGCGGCGACGGCGAAGCGGGTTCGCTGATCGACGATCCCACGGCCGTCGAGCGCGTGCTCGATCTCTGCACGGGATCGGGATGTCTCGCGATACTCACCGCATATCACTTTCCGAATGCCATGGTTGACGCCGTCGACATCTCCAAGGGCGCACTCGAAGTCGCGGCGCGCAATGTTGGGGAACATCGGCTGGATGAGCGGATCACGCTCCATCGGGGCGACCTGTTCGCGCCGCTCGGCGCCAACAAATACGACCTTATCATCACCAACCCGCCCTACGTCGACGCGGAAGGCATGGCGGCGCTGCCGCCGGAATGCCGGGCCGAGCCAAAGCTTGCCTTCGACGGTGGCGCCGACGGCCTCGACGTCGTCCGTCGCATCCTGCGCGATGCGCCAGACCATCTCACACCGGACGGCGGCCTGCTCTGCGAGATCGGCCGCGGTCGCGAGCTGGTCGACGAGGCTTTTCCGGAACTGCCCCTGCTCTGGCTCGACACGGAGGACTCCGAGGGCGAGGTGTTCTGGATCGCGGCCGCCGATCTCGGTTGATCGAGCACGCGGCGGAACAAGTCAAATTCCGCCACGTTCATCCCCCAACGAAGTTACGCGCTTTCGGAGGATATCCGCATGCTCGCGCCATCGGGCGAATTGCTGCGCGCCGGCATGGCGCTGAAACTCAATCATCTCAAGCGCGCGGCGCGGTCGTATCTGCGTGACCGCACCAGCCAGACCACCGGACGCGTGACGTCCTACGCGGTCGCGGTGGGACTGTTCGTAGTGGCCGGGCTGTTCCTGATTGCGGCCTTCTTTGTCGGCCTGATCGCTCTCTACCGGTGGGTTGCGATCACCTATGGACAATTCTGGGGGTTTGGGGCCGTCGGGGCGGTGCTCTTGGTACTGGCCGTCGCCTGCGCCGGCGTCGCCATGGTGCAGATGAAGCGCAAGCCCAAGCCGATCGTGCCACTCGCCAGCCGGCTTCGAGTGGCGATTGCCACCCCGCGCATTCCGCTCGGAACCGTCAAGGAGGCGGTAAAGGAGGTCGCGACGACGATTCCCCTAGTGCCGCTCGCGCCGGGCGAACGCGGCAATGGCGGCAAACCCAGCTCCATCCACACCAACCGACCGGTGCAGCTTGGCCTGATGCTCGCGGCGATAGGTGTCTTGGGGTTCACTGCCGCGCGGCGAAGGCGGCACGGGCATGGATCGGACGCGTGATGCCCGCGCGGCGCTCCGAGCAGTTCGATAAGTGGCTGCTGATGGCAGCCAGTGCCGTGTTCGTGCTGAGCGCGGAACGGTATTTCAAGGAGTCTGGCCTGATCCGGTCGGGGCCTCCGCAGGACCACCGCCATAACGAGGCGAATTCGCCGGAGACGAGCGCCGGGCGTGCGGCCGCGCAGCCCGGACGCGGCCGTCGCTCCAACGATCCGTTCGCAATTCCGTGGGCCGGCTGGAAGGATATTTTCTGGCGCACCTATCAGCGCATCGATGAAGATCGCTTGCTCGCGACCGCGGGCGGCGTCGTCTTCTTCGGGTTGCTGGCGATCTTTCCTGCGATAACCGCGCTCGTCTCGTTCTACGGCCTGTTCGCCAATCCCTCGACGATCGCCGGCAACCTGCAGACCCTCGCGATGATGCTGCCCGAGGGTACGTTCCAGATCATCCAGGACCAGGTCGTCCGCGTGGTGTCCAAAGGCAATACAGCACTTGGGGCCACGTTCCTGTTCGGCCTTGTGCTTGCGATCTGGAGCGCCAACGCCGGCGTCAAATCCGTCTTCGACGCGCTCAACGTCGCCTACGAGGAGCGTGAAAAGCGCAGCTTCATCCGCCTGAACCTGGTGTCGCTGGCCTTCACGGTCGGCGGCATCGCAGCGCTGCTGTTGATGGTCGGCGCCGTGGTCGCCTTCCCGCTCGCGCTGAACCATCTCGGGCTTGCGCCAGAAAGCAGGCTGGTCATCGCTCTCGCACGATGGCCGCTGCTGTTCGTCCTCCTGCTGGTAGCGCTTGCCATCCTCTACCGCTTCGCGCCCAGCCGGGATGCGCCGCGCTGGCAATGGCTGAGCCTCGGCGCAGTGACGGCCGCCATCCTCTGGATCGCCGGCTCGGCACTGTTGTCCTGGTACATGTCCGAATTCGCCAACTACAGCGCGACGTACGGCTCGCTTGGCGCGGCGATCGGCCTGATGATGTGGATGTGGATGTCGGCCATCGTCATCATGTTCGGGGCCGAGCTGAACTCGGAGGTCGAGCGGCAGACCCTGCGCGATACGACCACCGGACGGCCCAAGCCGCTCGGCAGCCGCGACGCCGTTTCGGCCGACACGGTCGGCGCCGCCGCGCCGTCCTGACCCGGCACTCGCCGCGTGCGGCCGCTATCCCCTCGAATCAACAATGATGTTAGGGTCGTGCATGCTTGGGAAGCATGAGGCGTGACGGGTGCGAATTGCGGCCCGTGTTTTCCCGGGTGAGGCAGTCAGCTCTTGAGGCATAACGCGCGGCATGATTCGCATTTCGACGATCTTCATCGCCATCTGCATGGTTTTGGTCGCGGCCTCGCTCGGGCTCGTGCTCTACGCGGTCGTCGGCATCAGCGGAACCGAATCCGCGATCGTGGCGCTGACCGCGCTGACCTTCCTGATCCTCTACAACGCAGTCTCGATGCGGCTGCGCGACCGCAGTGACGTCGGCGGGCAGATCGCCGACCTGTCGCGCGGCACCGCCGATCTCGCCCGCCAGGTGGCCGAGTACGGCCGCCGGCTCGCCGCGATCGAGGGCCGTATCGCCTCGTCCAATTCGACCAATTCCGATCGTGTCCAGTCGGTGGTCGGCGAGATCAACGAGCTCGGCGGGCTGGTCAGGCAGCTTGCCGCCACCGTGTCGACCCATGAGGACCTGCTGGCCGGTCACGCGCCGGCGCCGGCCCCCGCTCCGGTCGCCAGGCTGGAGCCGGAAGCACCGATCGACCTGATGGCGCCCTTCGAGGAACGTGCGGCCGCTCCTCCGCCGCTTCCCGCACCGCCGCGGCCGACGCCGCCGCCGGCCGTCCAGACCCACACCGCCAGTGCCGTTTCGACGGTCAATGGCCGCAACCAGACCCAGATGCTGGTGACGTTGCGCAACGCCATCGACGAGAACCGCATCGACATCTTCCTCCAGCCGATGGTGACGCTGCCGCAGCGCAAGGTCCGCTTCTACGAGGCCGTGACCCGGGTGCGCGACGAGCGCGACCAGCTGATTGCCGCGGAAGAGTTCATCAGCATCGCCGAGGTCTCGGGGCTGATCGGACGCATCGACAACATGGTGTTGTTGCGCTGTGTCCAGGTGTTGCGGCGGCTGATGGTGCGCAACAAGGATGTCGGCGTGTTCTGTAACGTCGCGGCTTCGACGCTCGGCAATTCCACCACCTTCGCGCAATGCCTCGACTTCCTCGAAGCCAACCGGGCGCTCGCGCCATCGCTGGTGCTGGAGTTCAAGCAGTCGACCTTCCGCGGCCTCGGCCCTGCAGAGACCGAGAATCTCGCGGCACTCGCGCAGCGCGGCTTCCGCTTCTCGATCGACCATGTCACCGACTTGCGGATCGAGCCGCGCGAGCTCGCCGACCGCGGCGTGCGCTTCATCAAGGTCCCGGCCTCGCTCCTGCTCGACCCCAAGCAGGCGTCGACCTCGGATATTCATCCCTCCGACCTGTCCGACCTGCTCGGCCGCTTCGGCATCGATTTGATCGCGGAGCGGATCGAGGGCGAGCGCGCGGTGATCGACTTGCTCGACTATGACGTGCGGTTCGGCCAGGGCTTTCTGTTCGCACCGCCCCGGCCATTGCGGCCCGAGGGGGCATCTGCTACCGGCGGGGCCGCGTCGAACCCGGCGCAGGACATTCAGGGATCCAATGGCTCCGGAACACCCAGCCCAGGCGCAACATCAGCTGCGGCGCCTGCCGCCCCGTCATCGCGCATCACCGGCAACGCGGCGCTGGCGCGCCGCATCTGATCGGCCGCACGCATCATGACCACGCTGCATTTCGCCCAAAGCCTGCGCGAGCTCGTGGGCGGGGTCGACGTCGTGCTCAGCGACATCTGGGGCGTGGTCCATAACGGGCTGGAATCCTTCCCCGAGGCCTGCGAGGCGCTGCACACCTATCGCAGCCGTGGCGGTACGGTGATCCTGATCACCAACGCGCCGCGCCCGGCCGCCTCCGTGCAGCGGCAACTGCGCAAGCTCGGTGTCGCCGACGAGACCTATGACGCAATCGTCTCCTCGGGCGATCTGACCCGGCACTATGTCGCCGAGCATCCCGGCCGCAAGATGTTCTGGCTCGGCCCCGAGCGCGACAACTCGATCTATCGCGGCCTCGATGCGAAAACCGCGCCGCTGGAAGAGGCCGACTACATCGTCTGCACCGGTCTCTATGACGACGAGACCGAGACCGCGGAAGATTATCGCGGCATGATGCTCAAGGCGCGCGAGCGCAAGCTGACGCTGATCTGCGCCAACCCCGACATCGTGGTCGAGCGCGGCGACCGGCTGATCTATTGTGCCGGCGCGATTGCCGAGCTGTATCGCGAGCTTGGCGGCGAGGTGATCTTCTACGGCAAGCCGCACCGACCGATCTACGAGCGCGCGATGGCGCTCGCCGGCGAACGCCAGGGGCATCCAATCGATCGGAAAAAGGTGCTGGCGATCGGCGATTCCGTCCGCACCGACCTGACCGGCGCACGTGAATTCGGCGTCGACTGCCTGTTCGTCACCCGCGGCATCCATGCCGAGGAGTTCGAGGGCCTCGACCAGCTCGATCCCAAGTCAGTGACGGAATTGTTCGGCCACCCGCCGAAGGCGCTGATGCGCGAATTGAAGTGGTAGGAACTATCGCGCCCCGGACGCAGCGCGAAGCGCTGCAGAGCCGGGGACCAGAAGCCGCAAGTGATGTCGTGGATGGACTGGGTCCCGGCTCAGCGTCGCGTTACTAATGTAACGCGCCTTGTCCGGGACACCAAAGTGCGCCTACGCGCTCGCCATGTCCGGGAAGACCGCCTCGATCTTGGTCTTCAGCGTCGCCGCATTGAACGGCTTGACGATGTAGTTGTTCACGCCGGCCTTCTTGGCCGCGATCACGTTCTCGGTCTTCGATTCCGCCGTGATCATGATGAAAGGCGTGGTGGCGAGATTGGGATCTGCCCGCACTTCGCGGAGCAGGTCGTAACCCGTCATCGGCTCCATGTTCCAGTCGGAGATCACGAGCCCGTACTTCTTGCCGCGCATCTTGTTCAGAGCCGCCGAGCCGTCGCTGGCATCATCGATGTTCTCGAAGCCAAGCTGCTTCAGGAGATTCCTGATGATACGGATCATGGTGCTGTAATCGTCCACCACCAGAACCGACATCGACAAATCAACCGCCATCTCGACTCCCCCAACGCAAACCCAGGAAATATTACGATCGGACCTGCCGGCCGTAGCCCGCGGTTCCACGTTTCAAGCACTAGCACCAAGGCGTTAAACAGCGCGTTAACTGGGGCCGCACCCGCTGAATTGAAATCGCCGTTCCGTGCATCCGCCCCTCCGGCTTGACTTCGCCGGTCGGGTCAAGCCACGGTCCCGGCCGGTCCCGCCGGCTCGAGAATTCCCCTGATGGCCCCGCAATTTACCGTTATCCGCGATACCACGCCGGATTCTGCGATCCTGAAGGGGGCCGTGGTCGCCATGGGCAATTTCGACGGGGTTCATCTCGGCCACCGGGCCGTCATTGCCGCAGCCCTGGAGATGGGCCGGGCGCATGGCCGCCCTGCGCTGGCGCTGACCTTCGAGCCGCATCCGCGCCGGTTCTTCAGCCCCAACACCCCACAATTCCGTCTGACGGACGAACGCGCCAAGCTGCGGCTTCTGGCCGGGACCGGGCTTGCCGGTGCCGTGGTCATGACCTTCGACAAGGCCCGCGCCGGCACCAGTGCGCAAGACTTCATTCACCATGACCTGATCGGGCGCCTCGGCATCGGTGGCATCGCGGTCGGCTACGACTTCCATTTCGGCAAAGGCCGCGTCGGCTCGCCCGGCCTTTTGGTGAACGAGGCACCCCGGCTCGGCATCGAGGTCGACGTCCAGCCGCATGTCGATATCGACGAACGCCCGGTCTCCTCCAGCGCGATCCGGATCGCGCTCGCCGAGGGCCAGATCGACGAGGCCACCACCATGCTGGGCGCGCCCTGGTTCATCACCGGCAAGGTCATCCATGGCGAGAAGCGCGGCCGCGACCTCGGCTATCCCACCGCCAACATCCGGCTCGACGCCAATTGCGGCCTGAAGCACGGAATCTACGCCGTGCGGGTCGGCCGCGGGCCTGAGCGTCTGAGCGGGGTGGCGAGCTTCGGCCGTCGGCCAACCTTTGATAATGGCGCGCCGCTGCTCGAAATCTTCCTGTTCGACTTCAAGGGCGACCTTTACGGGCAGGCGCTGGACTGCGCCTTTATCGGCTTCATCCGCGAGGAGCTGAAATTCGACAGCCTGGAGGCCCTGATCCGTCAGATGGACGACGATTCCGTCCGCGCCCGCGCCATGCTGGCCGCCGCCCCGGACGCGTTTCCGCGGCTCGGGACCGTCGATTGAGGGCCCAAAGCCGGCCCGCCGGACCTTTGCGCTTCCCTTAGCCCCCTGCTATGGAGAGCCCATGTTTGCGCGGCGCATCATAGGGATTAGCAGCCCGGCTTCCGCCTGAGCCTTCGGCTCGGCGCAAGACCGGGATTTTGTCGTTTCACCCCGCGATTCCGCATCGCCATCCGTTCCCGCGCCATTCCGAGCCAGTCAGCCTCATGTCCGAAAAGCCGCAAAAGTCCCAAAAATCCGAAGTCAAAGACTATTCGAAAACCCTGTTCCTGCCGCAGACCGAATTCCCGATGCGCGCCGGCCTGCCGCAGCGCGAGCCGGAAATCCTCAAGCGCTGGTACGAGATCGGCCTGTACGAGAAGCTGCGCGAGGGCGCGAAGGGTCGCGACAAGTTCGTGCTGCATGACGGCCCGCCCTATGCCAACGGCAACATCCATATCGGGACGGCGCTGAACAAGATCCTGAAGGATCTCGTCACCAAGAGCCAGCAGATGCTCGGCTTCGATTCCAACTACGTGCCCGGCTGGGACTGCCACGGCCTGCCGATCGAGTGGAAGGTTGAGGAAGAGCACTACCGCAAGAAGGGCAAGCAGAAGCCCGACTTCCGCGACTCAGCCGCGATGATCGATTTCCGCAAAGAGTGCCGCGCCTACGCCACGCACTGGCTCAACGTGCAGCGCGAGGAGTTCAAGCGTCTCGGTGTGATCGGCGACTGGGCTCATCCTTACGCCACCATGAACTATCCGGCCGAAGCCCAGATCGCGCGCGAGCTGATGAAGTTCGCTGCCAACGGCACGCTCTATCGCGGCTCCAAGCCGGTGATGTGGAGCGTGGTCGAGAAGACCGCGCTGGCCGAAGCCGAGGTCGAGTACGAGGACTACACGTCCGACATGGTCTGGGTGAAATTCCCGATCACCTCGCCCGCGCATGGCGCGCTGGCCTCGGCCAGCGTCGTGATCTGGACCACCACGCCCTGGACGCTGCCGGGCAACCGCGCGATCTCGTTCTCGCCGAAGATCGCCTATGGCCTCTACAAGGTGACGGACGCGCCCGCGGACAATTGGGCCAAGACCGGCGATCTCCTGATCCTGGCGGACGCGCTCTCTGAAGAAGTGCTCAAGCAGGCACGCGTCACGGCTTACGAGAAGGTGCGCGACATCCCCGGCGACACCATGGACGCGATCGAATGCGCCCATCCGCTCAAGGGGCTCGCCGGCGGCTACGAATTCATCGTGCCGCTGTTGTCCGGCGACCACGTCACCGACGACACCGGCACCGGCTTCGTGCACACCGCGCCCAGCCACGGCCGCGAGGATTTCGACGTCTGGACGGCGAGCACCCGCGAGCTCGATGCCCGCGGTATCAACAGCGCGATCCCCTACACCGTCGACGAGAACGGCGCCTATACCGACCACGCGCCGGGCTTTGCGGGCAAGCGCGTCATCACCGACAAGGGTGAGAAAGGCGATGCTAACGAGGCCGTGATCAAGGCGCTCGTCGACAAGGGCATGCTGCTCGCGCGTGGCCGGCTCAAGCATCAATATCCGCATTCCTGGCGCTCCAAGAAGCCGGTGATCTTCCGCAACACGCCGCAATGGTTCATCGCGATGGACAAGGACATTGCCACTGATGGCAAGACCAAATCCGGCGATACGCTGCGCGCCCGCGCGCTGCACGCAATCTCGGTGACGCAATGGGTGCCGCCGTCAGGCGAGAACCGCATCACCGGCATGATCGAGGCCCGCCCCGACTGGGTGATCTCGCGCCAGCGTGCCTGGGGCGTGCCGATCGCCGTGTTCGTCCGCGAGAAGGGCGACGGCTCCGCCGAGATCCTGCAGGACGAGGCCGTCAACACCCGCATCGGCGACGCCTTCGAAAAGGAAGGTGCGGACGCCTGGTATGCGACCGGCGCGCGCGAGCGCTTCCTGGGGCCGCGGGCCAACGAGGATTGGCAGAAGGTCGACGATATTCTCGATGTCTGGTTCGATTCCGGCTCGACACACGCCTTCGTGCTCGAGGACCCCGAGCAATTCCCCGGTCTCGCCGGCATCAAGCGCAAGGTCGACGGTGGCACCGACACCGTGATGTATCTCGAAGGCTCGGACCAGCATCGCGGCTGGTTTCATTCCTCGCTGCTGGAGAGCTGCGGCACGCGCGGTCGTGCGCCCTACGACATCGTGCTGACCCACGGCTTCACCCAGGCCGAGGACGGCCGCAAGATGTCGAAGTCGCTCGGCAACACCATCGAGCCGCAGTCCGTCATCAAGGAATCCGGCGCCGACATCCTGAGACTCTGGGTCGCGTCCTGCGACTACACCGACGACCAGCGCATCGGCCCCGAGATCCTGAAGAACACGGTCGAGACCTACCGCAAGCTGCGCAACACCGTGCGCTGGATGCTCGGCACGCTGCATCACTACAAGCCGGCCGACGCGGTCACGCCTGCCGAGATGCCGGAGCTCGAGCGGCTGATGCTGCACGAGCTTGCGCTCCGCGCCGAATTGGTCCGCAAGGCCTATGAGACGTTCGACTTCAAGAACGTGGTCGCAACGCTGTCCGCCTTCCTGAACAGCGAGCTCTCGGCATTCTATTTCGACATCCGCAAGGACACGCTCTATTGCGACCCGCCGTCCTCGCTGACGCGCAAGGCGGCCCTGACCACGATCGACCTGCTGTGCAATTCAATCCTGAAATGGCTGGCCCCGGTCCTGAGCTTCACCGCCGAAGAAGGCTGGCGGATGTACAGGCCGGAAGCCGAAGCATCGGTGCATCTGACGCTGTTCCCGGAAGGTCTCGAACAATTCCGCGACGACAAGCTCGCCGCCAAGTGGGAGACCATCCGCAACGTCCGCCGCGTCGTCACCGGCGCGCTGGAGCTCGAACGTGCCGCCAAGAACATCGGCTCCTCGCTCGAAGCCTCGCCGGTGATCTATGTCGCCGACCGCGACATGCTGGCAACGTTGTTCGACACCGATCTCGCCGAAATCTGCATCACCTCGAACTACGAGGTGCATGAGGGCGCGGCACCAGCCTCTGCATTCCGTCTCGATGCCGTGCCCGGCGTCGCGGTCGTCGTGGAGAAGGCCGTCGGCACCAAATGCGCCCGCTCCTGGAAGATCTCGCCGACCGTGGGTGAAGACCCTGAATATCCCGACGTCACCCCGCGCGACGCCAAGGCGCTGCGCGAATGGAAGGCGTTGGGCGTGAGCGTCTGATCCCCGGCCATGACCCCGCTCCGCGCCGGCATTCTCGCAGCCGTGGCCACGCTCGTGGCCGACCAGGCCTCAAAGCTCTGGCTGCTGAACGGGTTCGACCTTGCCCGTCGCGGCGTGGTGAAGGTGATGCCGTTCTTCGACCTGGTGTTGGCCTGGAACATCGGGATCAGCTTCGGCTGGCTCCAGAATGACGATCGGGCCGCGCAACTCGCGCTGATGGCGGTGAAGGTCGTCGCAGTGATTGCACTCGCGATCTGGATGGCGCGGTCACAGACCCGGCTCGCCACGGTGGCCCTGGGACTGATCATCGGCGGTGCCATCGGCAACGGCATCGACCGCCTGGCCTATGGCGCGGTGGTCGATTTCGCCCTGTTCCACATCGAAATCGCCGGAAATACCTATAATTGGTACGTCTTCAACCTGGCGGACGTGGCGATCGTTGCTGGGGTGGCGGCCTTATTGTATGATTCCTTCCTCGGGGTACCCGCCGCAAAAGCGCCCTGATCCCGGCTGATACGGACCGGAGGCGGAACCTTGCTTGGCGAGGGGTGGTCGCGCGAGACGCGGCGAGACCGGCACGATCAAGACTGCCACAGTATGGAACAGGTATAGGCATGGGTAGCTCCGAGACCAGCGGTTCGATCGGCCGAGACGCCCGGCGGGGACTTTGGCTGGCGCTGAAATTGTCAGCCGTCGCCCTCGGCATCGGTCTCGTGATGTCGGCAGGCCCGGTCCGCGCCGGTGACGACGGCGACGATGATGACGACATGACCTTCGAAGAGAAGCTCATCGACAATCTGATGTCCGGCATCGGCGCCAAGAGCATGGAAAAGAAGGGCATCGAGTACCGCGAGCGGTCGCCGCTGGTGGTGCCGCCCAAGCTCGACCTGCCGCCGCCCGCCAGCGCTGACGCCAAGGATGCGCCAAACTGGCCCAAGGATCCCGACGAGAAGCGCCGCAAGGAGGCCATCGCTCAGCGGAAGAAGGCGGGCAACAAAGCAGCGGAGTACTTGCAAAACGCCCGCCCGCTGTCGCCGGCCGAATTGGACGCCCATAAGACGGCCGCCCCGGACAAAACCACCAATGATCCGATCCAGCCAGGCAGCAACACCAACCACCCGACGATGAGCCCGGCCGAGCTCGGTTACACCGGCGGCCTGTTCAAGATGTTTTCGAACAACAAGGACGAGAGCAAGCAATTCACGTCCGAGCCGCCGCGCCAGTCTCTGACCGAGCCGCCGCCGGGATATCAGACGCCTTCGTCGAGCTATGCCTATGGTACCGGCGAGGATAAGTCGCGGCGGACCTATTTCGACGTCAGGTCGGGTAAGGAAAAGGAGCAATAAGCTCCTTGCCCGTCGCACGCAGGCGTGGACCCGCCGCAATCGTCCGGTGTAGGCCGGACGCGGCAGATGACCTATTTTTAAGTACAACTTGACCGCATTCTCTGCTTCGTGACCCGAAGCTCAAAGCCGCGCGGTGTAGCATGCCGTGCTTTCACGCCCGGACCTCAGGGTCCGGGCTTTCACAAGGATCGTGATGTCCTCACACCGATCGGTTGCCTGCCTCTTCGCCGCGCTGCTCTCGACATCTGCCCTCGACGTCGGCAGCGCAACCGCCCAGACGACGGTCACGTCGGCGCCGCCCGCCAGCTTCACGCTCAGCAACGGCCTCCAGGTCGTGGTGATCCCGGACCACCGCACGCCCGTGGTCACGGAGATGATCTGGTACAAGGTCGGCTCGGCCGACGAGACGCCGGGCAAATCCGGCCTCGCCCACTTCCTCGAGCACCTGATGTTCAAGGGCACCGAGAAGCACCCGGTCGGTGAGTTCTCGCAGACCGTACTCCGCGTCGGCGGCAACGAGAATGCCTCGACCTCGGTCGACTACACCAACTACTACCAGCGCGTGCCGCGGGAGCAACTGCCGAGCATGATGGAGTTCGAGGCCGATCGCATGACCGGCCTGATCCTCAAGGACGAGAATGTGCTGCCCGAGCGCGACGTCGTGCTCGAAGAGTACAACATGCGCGTCGCCAACAGCCCGGACGCACGGCTCAACGAGCAGGTCATGGCCGCGCTCTATCTCAACCATCCCTATGGCCGGCCGGTGATCGGCTGGCACCAGGAGATCGAGAAGCTCAATCGCGAGGACGCACTCGCCTTCTACCGCCGCTTCTACGCGCCGAACAACGCGATCCTGGTGATCGCCGGCGACGTCGAGGCCGCCGATGTGCGCCCGCTGGTCGAACGCAATTTCGGCCCGATCCCGGCCCAGCCGGCGATCCCCGCGCGGCGCATCCGCCCGCAGGAGCCGGAGCCGGCGGCACCGCGCACCGTCACGCTGTCCGACCCGCGCGTCGAACAGCCGAGCCTTCGCCGCTTTTACCTGGTGCCCTCGGCGACGACGGCTGCGGCCGGCGAGAGCGCCGCGCTCGACGTGCTGGCGCAGTTGATGGGCAGCGGCAGCAACTCCTATCTCTACCGCGCGCTCGTCGTCGACAAGCCGCTCGCGGTCTCCGCGAGCGCCAGCTACTCGAGCATCTCACTCGACCCGACCCAGTTCACGATCTCGGCTTCGCCGAAATCCGGTGTCACCTTCGCAGACATCGAGCAGGTCATCGACGGCGTCATCGCGGACATCGTTGCCAACCCGGTCCGCGCGGAGGACCTCGAGCGGGTCAAGACCCAGCTCATCGCGGAGGCGATCTACGCCCAGGACAATCAGGCGGTGCTGGCGCGCTGGTATGGCGGTGCGCTGACCACGGGCCTGTCGATCGAGGACATCCGAAGCTGGCCCGACCGCATCCGCGCCGTCACCGCCGAACAGGTCCGTCAAGCTGCACAGAAATGGCTCGAGAAGAAGCGCTCGGTGACCGGCTATCTGATCAAGGATACCGCTACCGCCAAGCGCGAGGAGAAGCGTTCGTGACCCATTCCTTCCTTCGCGCAAGACACTTCCTACGCACACGTCACTTCGTATTGTCCGTCGCCACCGGCGCTGCACTCGCGCTTGCCTCGGTCTCGCCCTCGCAGGCGGCGGCAAAAATCCAGCACCTGGTCTCGCCGGGCGGTATCGAGGCCTGGTTCGTCCAGGACGCAACCGTGCCGCTGATCGCCATGGAATATTCCTTTGCCGGCGGCTCGGCGCAGGATCCCAAGGACAAGCCCGGCGTCGCCAATCTGGTCGGCGACCTCCTCGACGAAGGCTCCGGCGATCTCGATTCCAAGACGTTCCATGAGCGGCTCGACCGCCGCGCCATCGAGCTCTCCTTCAGCGCGACCCGCGATACCTTCCGCGGCAGCCTCCGCATGCTGCGTGACAACAAGGACGAGGCCTTCGACCTGCTGCGCTCGGCCCTGACCTCGCCGCATTTCGACACCGCCGATGTCGAACGCATCCGCTCGCAGGTGATCTCGGGCCTTCGACGCGACACCACCAACCCGAGCTCGCTCGCGAGCCGCAAATTCCTGGAGATGGCGTTCGGCGATCACCCTTACGGGCAGCAGACCGCCGGCGCGCTGGAGAGCGTGCCGACCATCACGGTCGCCGACATGAAGGATTATGTCGGCCGTATCCTCGCCAAGGACACGCTGAAGATCGCCGTCGTCGGCGATGTCGATCCGGCCACCCTCGGCAAGCTGCTCGACCACACTTTTGGGAGCTTGCCTGCCAAGGCCACCCTGACGCCGGTCCCCGACGTCGAAGCCGCCAAGCCGCCGCAGCGCGCCTTCGTGCCGCTCGACGTGCCGCAGACCGTCATCACCTTCGGCGGTCCCGGCGTGATGCGCAGCGATCCGAACTTCATGGCGGCCTATGTCGTCAACCATATCCTCGGCGGCGGCGGCCTGTCCTCGCGGCTCTATCGTGAGGTCCGCGAGAAGCGCGGTCTGGCCTATTCGGTATTCGAATCCCTGCTCTGGATGGAGCATTCGGCGATCTTCATCGGTAACACCGGCACCCGCGCCGACCGTGCCGGCGACACCATGGATGCGATCGAGAAGGAGGTGCGCCGCATCGCCGACGAGGGCCCGACGCAGAAGGAGCTCGACGAGGCCAAGTCCTATCTCAAGGGTTCGCAGATGCTGGCGCTCGACACCTCCTCCAAGCTCGCGCAGGCGTTGCTGCAGTATCAGCAGGACAAGCTGCCGATCGACTATATCGAGAAGCGCAACGGTATCGTCGACGCGGTGACGCTGGACGACGCCAAGGCCGCCGCCAAGCGGCTGTGGGGCCAGGGGCTTTTGACCGTCATCGTCGGCCGCGCCCCGCAGGCTGCCGCACAGCCGGCTGCAGCACCGGCGACTAAGTCGGACTGACAAGTCGGACTGACGTCTCCTGAAATGGCCGGGCTCGCCCGGCCATTTGCATTTCCAGCTGCACCATTGCCGAAAATGGACGTCCGAGATATGTCCGGGCATCACGAATGGTGCCATCATGCTGCGGATATCCCGCGATCTCGTCATCGACGAGGACGACATCGAGATCGGCTTTGTCCGCGCCTCCGGCCCGGGCGGGCAGAACGTCAACAAGGTCGCGACCTCGGCCCAGCTGCGCTTCGACACGCGCAGGCTGACCATCCCGGAGGATGCGGCGATCCGGCTCGCCCGCATCGCCGGCCAGCGCATGACCAAGGACGGCGTGATCGTGATTCACGCCCAGCGCTTCCGCACCCAGGAGCGCAATCGCCAGGACGCCATTGACCGGCTTGTCGATATCCTGAGTGAGGCGATGATACGGCCGACGCCGCGGCGTGCGACAAAGCCGACGTTTGGCTCCAAGCAGCGCCGCCTCGAGGGCAAGAAGCGCCGCAGCGACATCAAGGCCGGACGCGGAGGCGGCCGCGGTTTCGACGATTAGCAAGACGGACGCAGCCTGAAGAAACTCCGGTCGCAGGGGCGCGACCGGAGTTCTACCGTCCTAGTCTAGTAACGCTTGCCCGTGGCTGCGCCGCCCGTCGCGGTATCGTCGGCGGTCCCCTTGTGCACAGCGTTGCCCGTCGTGCCGCCCGTACCTTTGGTGCTCTTGGTCGACTTCATTCCGGTCTTCTCACCCGCTGCGCCAGGCTGACCACTCATCTCCTCGTCGCCGCTGCCCATCGTGCTGCCTTGCATGGGCTTGCTTTGCACGGTGCCGCCTGTCTTGGCGGGCGGTGCGCCTTGCGCGAGTACGGGCGCGGCAACAAGAGCCGATAGAGCGCATGCGATCATCGAGGTCTTCACCAACTTCATCCATCTCTCCTGGATTTTTTCGCGATGAATGGCACGGCCGTTCCCTGCGCCGCTCGTCTGCACCGGGCCATTGCATCTCGCAAAGAAATCAAGCGACGCGATCGTCATGCAATCCGGATCATGTGGTCATCGTTTAGGGATTTGGCGGCGGTTTCGCGGAATTGTGCTCCGCATATAAGGCAACGCGGAACAGTCCGTAGACCGAGCACCTTCTCTTCCTGCAAAACAGCCCGCTACTACCGCCGCATCTTTGACGCCGCCTAGAATCTGCGCACGCCGCAGCACCTGCTCTCCGGGTCTCACAATCAGGACTGAGGGAGGAGGACGGCCCGCGCGCGATTTGCTCGAATGTCCAATGGCTTCAACACAATGGTCCACAACCTTCCCCACTGGATCACGATCCTGTTGCTTGGCACATGCTTTTGACGCAACACGGCATAGAATAGCGCGTCCAGCGAATCCCCAGACCGAGCCCCATGCCCGTCCGCCAATTGCCAGAGCAGGTCGTCAACCGCATCGCCGCCGGCGAGGTGGTCGAGCGACCGGCGAGCGTGGTCAAGGAACTGGTCGAGAACGCGATCGATGCCGGCGCGAGCCGGATCGACGTCTTCACCGATGGCGGCGGGCGGCGGCGGATCGGCATCACCGACGATGGCAGCGGGATGACGGCGAAGGATATCGCGCTCGCGGTCGAGCGCCATGCCACGTCCAAGCTCGACGATGAGGACTTGCTCCAGATCCGCACGCTCGGGTTCCGCGGCGAGGCGCTGCCCTCGATCGGCTCGGTCGCACGGCTGTCGATCACGACGCGGCATGCCAGCGAGCCGCATGCCTGGGCGCTCACTGTCGAGGGCGGCGAGAAATCCGAGATCATGCCGGCCGCGCTCGCGCACGGCACCCGCGTCGAGGTCAACGATCTCTTCTATGCGACCCCGGCCCGGCTGAAATTCTTGAAAACCGACCGCACCGAGGCGGAAGCGATCCGCGAGGTGGTGCGGCGGCTCGCCATGGCACGGCCCGATGTCGCCTTCACACTTGCGGGTGAAGAGCGTGCACCGGTGACCTGGGCCGCCGCGCTGCCCGGTGCCGCCGGGCGGCTGACGCGGCTCGGCGATATCCTCGGCACGGAGTTCCGCAGCCATGCCTTCGAGGTCCATGCCGAGCGCGAGGGCGTCGTCGTCGCCGGCTATGCTGCAGCACCTGCGCTGACGAAGGCCAACGCGCTCGGCCAATATCTCTTCGTCAACGGCCGTCCGGTGCGCGACAAGCTGATCTTGGGCGCTGTGCGCGGGGCCTATGCCGACTATCTGCCGCGCGACCGGCATCCGGTACTGGCGCTGTTCGTCACGCTGGATCCACGCGAAGTCGACGCCAACGTGCATCCGGCCAAGACCGAGGTGCGCTTCCGCAACGCCGGCCTCGTGCGTGCGCTGATCGTGCACGGGCTGAAGGAAGGTCTCGCGCGCGAGGGCCGCCGTACCGCCGCCAACAGCGGCGAGACCGTATTGTCATCGTTCCGGCCTGCTTTCACGCCGCGCCCCGCAAGCTGGGACTGGCGGGCTTCGCCATCCGCGCCGATCGCACCAATGCCGTCGTTCGAAGGCTCCGCTGCGCCCGCCTTCGCCGAGCGCACGCAGGCCGCGTTCGATGTTGGCGCGCCCAGCGCCGACGTTCGGTTCGAGGCGCAGCCCGTGGCCGATCTCGTCGACCGTCCGCTCGGCGCTGCACGTACGCAGCTCCACGAGACCTATATCGTGTCGCAGACCCGCGACGGTCTCATCATCGTCGACCAGCACGCCGCGCATGAACGCATCGTCTATGAACGGCTGAAGGCATCGCTTGCCGAGAACGGAGTGCAGCGGCAGATCCTGCTGATCCCCGAGATCGTCGAGATGGACGAGGCCACGGTGGAGCGGCTGCTTGAACGCAGCGAAGAGCTCGGATCATTTGGTCTTGCGATCGAATCCTTCGGTCCCGGCGCGGTGGCGGTGCGGGAGACGCCATCGCTGCTCGGCAAGACCAATGCGGGCGCGCTCTTGCGCGATCTCTCCGAGCACATGGCCGAATGGGACGAGGCGCTGCCGCTGGAGCGCCGCCTGATGCACGTCGCCGCCACCATGGCCTGCCACGGCTCGGTGCGCGCCGGCCGAAGGCTGCGGCCGGAGGAGATGAATGCGCTGCTCCGCGAGATGGAGGAAACGCCGAACTCGGGCCAGTGCAATCACGGCCGGCCGACCTATGTCGAGCTGAAGCTGGCCGATGTGGAGAAGTTGTTCGGGCGAAGGTGAGTTACGGGTTGCGCTTCAAAAACACGAACTCCGTGTCATCGTAAGCCCGCCGCTCCAGCTCCTCGAACCCGTCCGGCGTCGCGAACTGCGCGGCCTTGGCCTCTTCCACCACCAGCAGCGCGCCCGGCGTCAGCCAGCCGCCATCGCGCAAGGACGCGAGCGCCTTCTCCGCAAAACCCTTGCCGTACGGCGGATCGAGAAACACCAGCGAGAACGGCTCGACGGGATGTGCGGGACCGAGATCGGTCGCGTCGCGGCGATAGACTTTTGCGACGCCGCCGAGGCCGAGTGACTCGACGTTGTTGCGGAGCAGCGCGCGCGCCTCCGCACCGTTGTCAACGAACAGCGTGAACTTCGCCCCGCGCGAGGACGCCTCAATGCCGAGCGCGCCGGTGCCCGCGAAGAGATCGAGCACGCGTGCGTCCTCGATCGGATCGTCATAGGCGTGCACAAGAATGTTGAACACCGACTCACGCAGGCGATCCGCCGTGGGACGGATGTCACGCGAAGACGGTGAGGCGAGATTGCGCCCCTTCAAACGACCGCCGACGACGCGCAAGCTAGTCCTCCCGCGGCGTCAGATCGCGCTTGCCGTGATAGCCGCGCTTGGGACGACGCGGCGGGCCGTAGCCGCTCGCCTCGGCCTCGTTGCGCTCGCGCGCTTCGTCGCTGCCGGTGCGCTGCACCAGCACGCGGCGGCCCTTGCGGTCAGCGATCACATCGCGCTTGGCGGCAGGCTTCTTCTCGCGCGGCGCTTCGGCGTCGTCGCTCGACGATGACTTCTGCGGCACGTCGAACTGCGCGCCCGACTTCTCGATGATCTTTTCGCCGAGCTGATCGCGCAGCACGCGCGCGCGGATTTCCTCGACCTGGCCCTCGGGCACCTCGCCGAGCTGGAACGGACCGTAGGAGACGCGGATCAGCCGGTTCACCTCGAGGCCGAGATGAGCGCAGACGTTGCGCACCTCGCGGTTCTTGCCTTCGCGGATCGCAAACACCAGCCAGACATTGGCGCCCTGGTCGCGCTCCAGCGTCGCCTCGATCGGACCGTATTTGACGCCCTCGACCTCGATGCCTTCCTTCAACTGATCGAGCTGGGCCTGCGTGACGTCGCCATGGGCGCGAACGCGGTAACGCCGCAGCCAGCCGGTGTCCGGCAGCTCAAGCGTGCGTGCGAGGCCGCCGTCATTGGTGAGCAGCAAGAGGCCTTCGGTATTGAAGTCGAGCCGGCCGATCGAGATCAGCCGCGGCAGCCCTTCCGGCAGATTGTCGAACACGGTCGGACGGCCCTCGGGGTCGTCATGCGTCGTCATCAGCCCGCGCGGCTTGTGATAGAGGAACAGCCGCGTGCGCTCGCGCTCCGGCAACGGCTTGCCATCGACCAAAACGACGTCATTGCGCGTGATGTCGAGCGCCGGCGAGTTGATCACGCGGCCGTTGACGGTGACGCGGCCCTGCGTGACCATCTCCTCGGCATCGCGGCGCGAAGCGAGCCCCGCGCGCGCCAGCGCCTTGGCGATGCGTTCGCCGGCCTTCTTCGGCTTCGGCGCTTCTTCCCGGCGCGGCCGGCCCTCGAAATCGCGATCGCGCTGGCGATAGGCACCGCGGCCACCGAAGGCCGGACGCTTCTCGAAGATCCTGCTCTCGTCCTCGTTTTCACGACGCGGACGGTCGCCGAAGCGGCCTTCGTTGCGGGGATGCTCGTGCCAGTCGGAGCGGCCTTCGGAGCGCTCGCGCGGGCGGTCGAATTTCGGGCGGTCGCCGCCGCGCGCACCGCGGTCGCCATCGCCATCGCGCCGGGGCCGATCGAATTTCGGACGGTCCTCACGCGGGCGATCGAACTTTGGTCGATCGAACTTGGGTCGATCGAACTTGGGTCGCTCCCGGAACGGACGATCACCTGATGCGCGATCGTCGCGTGAGCGCGAGAAGCGCGGACGGTCCTCACCACCGCCTTCGCGCTTCTGCCAGGGCTTGTCCTCGCTGCGGTCACGCCCACCGAAATCCTTGCGGGGACCCTTGCCGAAGTCCTTGCGCGGCGGCCGGTCGCCGCGCGGACGATCATCGCGCTTTTGCCACGGCTTTGAATCGTCCCGCTCGCCGCGATCGCGCGAAAACTTCCGCTCGCCGTCGAACTTGCGCTCCGGACGATCGCCACGCGGCGCATACGGCCGCTTGTCGCCGAACTTCTTGTCGCCGAAGCGACCGGCGGGACGCGCGTCGTCGCGATCGCGGCTGCGCGGCGGACGGTCGTCGCGGCCGTGGGACGGACGGTCACCGCGCGGCTTGAACGGGCGCTTCTCGCCATCACGCGAGGGACGATCGGAAAACGGACGGTCGCCACGCGGCTTGAAGCTGCGCTCGCCGCGGCCCTCACCGCCGCGCTCGTCGCGCTTGAAGCGGGGACGGTCGGAAAAATCGCGGCGCGGCGCATCGCCATCCGCGCGGGGGCGGAACGGACGACTGTCACGGTCGCCACGGGGCGGGCGGCTGTCGCGGTCGCCACGGGGTGGACGCTTGTCGCCGTCGCCCTTGGTCTCAAAGCCGCGCTTGGCGAATTTCTTGTCGGGACCGCGCGGCTTGCCGCTGCGGCCGCCTTTGGCCGGGCCTCGCCGGCCGCGGGAATCGTTGTCTTTGTCGCTGTCGCGAGGCATGAATAATCTCACTCAGGGGGTGGCCAAAAAGCATTGTGCGCGCTCATGTCGAGCCGCATGCTCAGGCAAATTCAGTAAGCACTTCTGCTGAAGGCGCAGCTACTAGCAGGTTTCTTCGGATGATACGAGGCTTGAAAGCCCCCTCCTTCATGGATTTGGCGCTCAAAACGGCCGAAAATGCCGGAAAGGCGGGCGAAGTTCCGATCGGGTGCGTGGTGGTCCGCAATTACGAGGTGATCGCCGCCGCCGCAAACCGGACGCTGACCGATTACGACCCTACCGGCCATGCCGAGATCATTGCGCTGCGCGAGGCGGCCAGCAAAATCGGCAGCGAGCGCCTGGTCGACTGCGACCTCTACGTGACGCTGGAGCCCTGCACCATGTGTGCGGGCGCGATCTCCTTTGCAAGGGTCCGCCGGCTCTATTACGGCGCGGCCGACCCCAAGGGCGGCGCGGTCGAGTCCGGCGTGCGGTTCTTCGCATCGCCAACCTGCCACCACACCCCGGACGTCTATTCCGGGGTCGGCGAGAGCGAGGCGGCGCGGCTGCTCAAGGAGTTCTTTCGCGAGCGGCGCTAACCGCCCGCGAAAAACTCCCGCAGCGCCTTCGCGGTGACGTCCGGGTTCTCCTCGGTGAGGAAGTGGCCGGAGTCCACCGGCTGTCCCTCGACATTGGTCGCCCATTGCTTCCAGATGTCGAGCGGGGTCGCCGCGGCCTGGGCGATGCCGACGCCGCCCCACAGCGCCAGCATGGGAACGGTGATCTTCTTGCCTGCCTCGAAATCGGCCTTGTCGAGGTCGTAGTCGATATAGGCGCCGGCGCGGTAATCCTCGCACATCGCATGGATGCGAGCGGGATCGCGGAACGGGGCGATGTAGTGATCGAGCGCGCGCGTGTCGATCGCGTCCAGCGTCTTCGACTTGGTCTGGCTCGCCATCTTGAAGCGCAGGAAGAATTCGCCCTGGCCTGCGATCAGCGTCTCCGGCAATGGCGCGGGCTGGGCCAAAAACGTCCAGTGATAGATCTTCAGCGCATAGGTGCGGTTGATCCGCTCCCAGTAATTATAGGTCGGCAGGATATCGAGCACGGCGAGCTTCGACAGTCGGCCGGGATGATCGAGCGCCAGCCGATACGACACCCGGCCGCCGCGATCGTGGCCGGCGAGCGCGAAGTGCACGTGACCGAGCTGCTCCATCGCCTCGACCATGGCCTTGGCCATCGCGCGCTTGCTGTAGGGCATGTGCAGCGCGTCGCTCTCGGGCATGTCGGACCAGCCATAGCCCGGCAGGTCGGCGATGATCAGCGTGAACCGGTCGGCCAGCTGCGGCGCCACGCGGTGCCACATCACATGCGTCTCGGAGAAGCCGTGCAGCAGCAGCAGCGGCGGTCCCTTGCCGCCGACGCGGGCGAAGATGCGGCCGAACGAGGTGTTGATCCATTCGGAGGCGAAGCCGGGATAGAGATCGGCGAGATCGGACATCGGTTCCTCCCAGAATGTCGAAACAACCCCATGCACAGTAGCTAAGTTCAAGACCTGCCTGCACATTTTCGGAGCGCCGACGGGCAGCGGCCAGACCTTGCGCAGCGAACGGCAAAAAACGCTGTCAGCGCTTTATCAGCCCCTGCCCTTCTCCGCCTCCACCGCCTGCCAGCCGATATCGCGGCGGCAAAAACCTTCCGGCCAGTTGATGCGGTCGACGGCCTGATAGGCGCGCGCCTGCGCTTGCGTCACGGTCGCCCCCAGCGCGCAGACATTGAGCACGCGGCCGCCATTGGCGAAGATGGCGCGGTCCTTCTCGACCGTGCCGGCATGGAAGATCTCGACGGTCTCGACGTTGGCGGCGTCATCGAGCCCCTCGATCCGCGTGCCCTTCTGATAGTCGCCGGGATAGCCCTTCGCGGCCATCACCACGGTCAGCGCGGATTCCGGATACCAGCGCAGATCGAAATTCTTGAGCTGGCCATCACAGGACGCGAGGAACGCCGGCACGATGTCCGACATCATGCGCAGCATCAGCACCTGGCACTCGGGATCGCCGAAGCGGACGTTGAACTCGAACAGCTTTGGGCCCTGCGTCGTCAGCATGATGCCCGCGTAGAGAATGCCGCGGAACGGCGTGCCGCGCTGCTTCATGCCGGCGACCGTCGGCAGGATGATCTTGGCCATGATCGCGTCGTGGATCGCCGGCGTCACCAGCGGCGTCGGCGAATAGGCGCCCATGCCGCCGGTGTTCGGGCCGAGATCGTGGTCGAACACGCGCTTGTGGTCCTGGGCGGACGCCAGCGGAATGGCGGTCTCGCCGTCGCACAGCGCGAAGAAGCTGATCTCGCGGCCCGGCAGAAACTCCTCGATCACGACCTCAGTGCCGGCCTCGCCAAACGCGCCTTCGAACATCATGGCGATGGCGTCCTCGGCCTCGCGCACGGTCTTGGCGACGACGACGCCCTTGCCGGCGGCAAGGCCGTCGGCCTTCACCACGATCGGCGCGCCCTGGCTCTGCACATAGGCACGCGCGTCGCTGGCGTTGGTGAAGCGCTTGTAGGCGCCGGTGGGAATGCCGAATTCGGTGCAGAGCGCCTTGGTAAAGCTCTTGGAGCTTTCGAGCTGGGCGGGGATTTTGTTGGGCCCGAACGCCTTGATGCCGGCGGCGGTGAGATCATCGACGATGCCGGCCGCCAGCGGCGTCTCCGGGCCGACCACCACGAGCTCGACCGCGTTGGTCTTGCAGAAGGCGATCACCGCGGCATGGTCGGCGACATCGAGCGCCACGCATTCCGCCTCGCGCGCGATGCCGGCATTGCCGGGCGCGCACCAGAATTTGGTCACCAGGGGGGAGGCCGCGATTTTCCACGCCAGGGCATGTTCGCGGCCGCCGGAACCAAGCAGGAGAATGTGCATCGAAGGCTCAGAATGAGGGGTTTGGCTGGGCGCGGAGGTCGCACGAATCGCGGCGGGTCTCAAGGGGAAACGGCCCGAACTCCCGTCATTCGGGGGCGTGTCGAGGTCCTCTTCCGCCCCCCTCGCGGGAAAGTCAATGTTGGGAATTGCCGAGCAAAATCAATCGGCAATCGCCAGAGTGTATGGTCGGTGTAAAAACTAGAAATCCGCTGACACTGGCCTGGATAAGACCGGTGTCTCACTGCGGCGAATTCGGATTTTCGTGCAAACGAGCTTAGGTCGTTGGCGACCAAACCCGCGAGCTTTAGACGAATCGCTTATGTTGCCCCGATGGCCGAGGAAAAGCTCTACTTCACTGACGAGAAGCAGCCTCACGCGATTGAGCCGGGCGCATTCCTGCTGGACCTTTACCGACTCGTCTGCATGGTCTCAGCGTCACGCGACGTGGCGACGCTTGGCCTTACTTCGTCTGCCATCGCGATGATGCAGGCGGGCTACTTCAAGTCCGAGGCAACGCGAATTTTGATCTCTTGTGCGGCGGGCGTGCGAATCCAGTTCGATCAATCGCAGGGACCAGCAGACGAGGCGAAATCAGATTGCGGAATGCTGTTTCCAAACTGGGCGACTGATCGAGACCAGGCCGAGGTTCTCACCCTGCGCGAGGCCTGCAACAAGATCATTCACGCGACCGACATTCGGTTTGATGTTGAAATTCCCGATGCTGCCAACAACCCGGATGAGGAAGGCGTTTACTACCAACCGCGCCTCTACCTTTATGGAAGCAAGGGGCGCAATGGCTGGCGCGCCGAACTCTCGCTGATCGACTTCGCCCGATGGGCCGCAGTGGCGTTTAGGTGGTTTGCCGTTCTCAGATGACGTGTACACTGCGTTCGCTCTAAGTCTCAATCGGGGTTCAGCTTGTCCATCTCAACCTTCGCCAGTGCCGCAGCCCTGCCTTTGGACTGAACATCGGGATTTAACGTCAATGGGTGAGCTGAAACCTTATCGCGTGAAATCTGACGCACTGTTGACCGGTGGCGCGCGCTTCATTCGCGGCTTCACTCGGATCGGCGCGGTCGTTGCTGTGCTGATAGTGTTTACCGGGATCGCAATCGCAATTTTTGTCAGTGTCGATCGATACAATTCCGATGTTCGCAAACATGAAGATGCCCTGTGTGTCACGCGCCTCGCGCGTGCTGGCTGGACCTTCAAAAAGAAATACGATTACAGCAGCGACCTCGACTACAGCGTCGGTGGTTGTTCTGGGTGGAGTCTCTCGTATCAGTCGCTCAATGATGTAATTGCCATGGCGGACGCGCCGGCGCCGATGTTTCTGTCAAGCGAAGCTAGTTCCATCCTCGGTTGGGGGCTCGTGATCACCGGCGGGCTCGCGGTCGTGGCCTATCTGGCCTTCTGGTGTATCGGCTGGGTGTTCGCTGGATTTACAAGGGACGCATGAGGCAGCAACTTTCAGTTTCTCCCCTTGTGGAAGAAGGTGGTGCGAAGCGCCGGATGAAGGGCATGCATCCGCGGAGAAAGACCCCTCACCCAAGTGCGCTCGAGGCAGTCAGGGTTCATGCCCTCTCCCACAACAAGGGCAGAGGCACAGTACTCGGCATCACCGAAGATTACCCCTGCTTCCCCGCAATAATCTCCTGCAACGTCGCCACGTGCCTTGCAAACGCGCCGCGGCCGGCAGCCGTTGCGGGTATTACGGTGACTAATTTCCAAAGCCAGCGCGGTTGATATCATTTAGTTCACCGTAATTCCGGGCCTCAAGGGGGCTGGCCCCGAACTCCCCGTCATTCCGGGGCGCGGCGAAGCCGCCTTTTTCGTTCGGGGTGACGGCAACACAAACGGCCAAACACCTCCTGACACCCTTCCCGCGGCTCCGTTGTTGGACACGGTGGCCTGGTCTCAGCCTACGCCGGGGGAAATACCCTCGTCGCCGTTTCCCGACTTCGGACTTTCCTGTGCGGTGTGCTCGCTTGAGCAGGACGGCCCATTATACTCACAGCAGCCGCGGTCAAGACAACTCGTGATACGGCCTCTACTTAATTTTGCCCTTTGACTTAACCAATTTCTTTGTCAGCGCGGCGATCTTCTTTTTGTGGCCGCCAAACAGTTCCGCCAAGGCATGTTCGTATAATGTAAATGCAGTAAGCAGCGCGGTGCGGGAAACACTTGCGTGCGTACCTAGATTTCCGACGTGTCTCAGCGCAGTGAATATCCCCGACAAGTCGCTTCCTTTAGCCGTTTCGAAGAACGCTATTCTACGAGCCAGCGAAATGCTTACGCGTTTTCCTGTCTTATTGAATTTTTTGATGCCGACCACATCGAGCCCGCGCTCTAGGCTCGTGCGAAGCCTATTCGCGGAGGCGTTCAGGTCGGTCCAAAACAGAGCAAACGCCTGCTCTAGCTCGGATCGGACCTCATCAGGAATCTCTTCAGGCAACTCAATAATGTACGGCGCCGGGTACATACTCTTTGGCCGCAACTGTGACACCCAAACGCGTCCGAGATCTATGTCTTCTTCTTCATCAACCGTCGTATCACCGCTAACCACAACAAGCTCTCCGCAGCTAGCATTCGAACATTCCAAAAACAGGGAGAACCGCTCCTGGACCCAGGTCGGATCCCAATCTTCGTGAGTGCGCGCCTTCTTCGATCGCTCAGATTGAACAAGCTTTCGGCTGCCCTTTACTTCCGCTAACGACCCCTGATTGCAGGTCGGACAACGAAAGGGTGGAAGTCCGCCCTGACTAAACGTCTCCGCCCAGTGAGCAATATTCACGGCCATAAAGATCTCCAATTTCAACCATAGCGCGAAGCCAATACTCCAGAGCCGCAGCGCCATCCACTGCTTAAGCGCGGCTCCCCCGTGGTGCCACTTCATTACCGCAAAGTTTTCGGCGAATCGGGGTTGTTAAATTCGGTCTGTGAGCGCGCGATTCGCTGCCCGGATGGTTTTCGATGATGATTTGCGATGATCGCGCTACGTTTTGTATCGGTGTTATCCCGGTGTTTTACAGCGATGGTCGCTTCGATGTTCGTTTCATGTGAAACTTTCTGTGAAACTTTTTTTCCATTCAACCTATTGTAATAACTATCAAATGCCTCAATAAGTGATATCTGATATTTGCCAGAACGGACACGCGACAAGCCAATTTCACCTATCCCCGAAAAAATCTCCACCAAACCCTTGTGGACTCCGAGGGAACCCATTTAGATTGCGGCCAACTTCACCTGTTCGGATTTGCGATGCCTTCTGAGTTCGACCCAGCAATAGCCGCCATGGAGCGCCGCCGCGAGGAGGCGCTAGCGGGTGTTGCTGACCTGGAGCGGACCATCAACCACCTGTGCAAGGAGGCCGGCTACCCTCCCCGTTACAACGAGGCAACCGCCAGCAACGCCACCAAGGTGACGCAGATCAGCGACGACACTTTCTACGGCATGAAGCAGACGCCGGCGATGCGCGCGTATCTGGAGATGCGAAAGGCACAGGGCCTCGGTCCAGCCAACACCCGTGAGATCTACGACGCTCTTGTCCAGGGTGGCTATCAGTTCGAATCCAAGACGCCCGACATCGCCATGGTCGGCATGCGCGCCCTGCTGCGCACCCAACCGCTTGTCTTCCACCGGCTGCCGCAAGGAACCTGGGGCCTCGCCGCCTGGTACCCTGACGCGAAGAAGCCGAAGGAGGAGGCCAAAAAGAAAACGGCGCCGGCCAAGAAGGCCCGCGCCGCATCTAAACTTCGGAAGGCTCCGTCCCCTGCAAAGCGAAGGAGCAGTCCACAACACCCGAAGGGAGAGGAGGAGACTGATGTGGATCATCAGCCGGACATTACCGAATAGGTGACCTCGGTCACCCACCCCGTACTGCCCCCTTCCACAAGGGGTAAGAGCTGAAGCCCGTTCTCGAATCCAACCCGAGGCGGGCTTCAGTGCGTATATGGATAGTAATTACGGGGATTCCGGTCAACACCCCTTTGGGCGTAGCGCTACCATCAGCTATCGCAGCCCGTACTTGTACAGCAGCACAGCGACCGAACCGATGGCCATGCCCCACGGCCCCCGGCTCCTCATGATGGCCGCAAACACCAGGAAGCAGCCATACCGCGGGCCAGCAGCGGCGATAAGCTCAGGCGCCCGAGCCAGGATCTGGCTCAGCTCAGATTCAGGCCGAGTTTTATCACCCGCCCGTTGGGGCAGTTTCTCAGTCGCCATGTCCCTGTCCTCACAATGAGGGGTTCGAATGTTTGCTAATCAGCCTAAGGCAGAATGGTTAATATCCCGAGACTCGAACACCCCTTTAAAACTAGGGCAGTTTGAATCGCGTTAACTTCTTCAGCCTCTCAGAAGCTATTATAACGCAAAGATGGATACTTCCCCGCCCAAACGACAAGGGGCGGAACTAACGTCCCGCCCCTCTCTTTTCTATCTGAAATAGTTCAGGTTTTGCCTTGGTTGAGCAACGGGGTCCACTTCTGTCCCGTCTAGATAACGGCCCGCTCACCTACTTGCTGTGGCGGAAAGTAGATGAGAGCACCACGAACGGCGCCCCACTAGTGCCGCTCCTCGTCGAACGTGACGTACCCGGCGATAACGCCAACCGGCGGCACGAAGACCCCAAGCGCCCGAACAGCCTCAGCCTTGAACGGCTCCGCGAAGTCCAGCTTGCACAGCGCGACCACGTTCAAACCCCTCACCCGATTGAGTTTGTGGCACCGTCCTCACTGCCCCCTCCCACAAGGGGCAAAGGGGAGAGGGAACAGCAATCGGCGCCGCGATCTGAAGCAAGCGTCGCTACGCAACGCCCCGAGATGACGATCGGCGTTACCCCTGCTTCCCCGCAATGATCTCCTGCAGCGTCGCCACATGCCGCGCGAAGGCGCCGCGGCCGGTGGCGGTTGCGGTCACCGTCGTCTGCGGCTTCTTGCCGACAAAGGCCTTGTCGACCGAGACGTAGCCGGCCTTGGCCAGGGTCTCGATGTGCGCGCCGAGATTGCCATCGGTTGCGCCGGTCAGCTTCTTGAGCCGGGAAAATTCGAGACCCGCCGCCGTGGCCGGCAGCGAATTCAGCGCGGCCATGATCTTGAGCCGCAGCGGCTGGTGGATGATGTCGTCGAGCTCGGCCATGGCGCTAGCTCCGTCGCATCCAGAGGCCGCCGACGATCAGGCCGGCGCCGTTGACGACGGCCATCCACGGCAGGAAGGCGTCGCCGGTGACGAGGAAATAGCCGACCAGCGTCAGCGCAGTGATCGCGAGCGCGATCACGACGAAGGCAGTGCCGAACCACAGCCCCGCCAGCGCATAGAACAGCATAAAGTAGATCGTCCAGAACGTGCCCTGCTGGCGCGGCGTGAAATGGCCGAGGACGTGCGCGCAGAGGAAGCCGAAGGCGACAAACATCAGGAAGGCGAGCAGCATCCGCAGGTCGAAGCTGCGAACTCCCGTCGCGGTCTGGTTCGCCGAGCTGATCGCGAACGAGCCGGCGATGCCGAGGGCATAGACCGCGAGCCAGTAATAATAGGCTTCACGTGGCCAGAGCCAGGTCGCGATGTTGGCGACGAACACCAGCACGCCCCACATGATCATCATCTGGCTGGCGAGATCGTAGATGCGCGACTGCCGTACGCGCTGGACGATGTCGTCGATGTCGGCGAGCGCTTCGGAGGCCTGCTTGCTGTCGATCATGACTGCCCGCTCCCGCGCGTTGCCACGTCCTCGGCGATCACATTGACCGCCTTCGGGTTGGTGACCATGCCCATGTGGTTGACGCCCTCGATCAGCTTGACGTCGACGGACGGCTTGATGGCCTGCACGGTCTCGGCATATTTGTCGGAGATCATCATCTCGTCCTCTCCGCCGCCGAAGATCGTCATCGGATGCGTCACATCAGGCAGATCGAGGCGATAGCCGTGCGTGGCGAAATTGCGCATCAGGCGGTCGGAATAGGTCGCCGTCAGGATCCGCTCCGAATTCGCAGGCACCGCGAAGGCGAGCACCGGAAGCTGCGCGCAGCAATCGACGCCGAGCTTGCGCAGCGCGGCGAGCCCGAGAAAGCGCGGGATGTCGGCATTGGCCCAGCCGCCGGAATGCGGCTTGTTGGTCGGCGCGTCATAGCCGAGATAGGGCGCGACCAGCACGGTGCGCACGAACAGGTCCTGCACGATCGGCGTTGCGGCGACGCGCAGCGAGAAGCCGCCGCCGGCGGAATGGCCGACCAAAGTGAGCGGCAGATCCGGCGCGCTCTTGCGGACATGGGCGACGAAGTCGACGAGGTCGTCCTCGAGCTGGCCGACATAGCCGATGTCGCCGCGCGTGCCGGAGGCGCCGTGGCCACGCGTGTCGAGTGCCCAGGTCTCGACGCCGTGTGCCGCCATCGCCGCCGTCAGGGCGTGATTGACCGTGCCGGAGGAGCCGGACGAACCGTGGATGAAGATCGCGCCGCGGCCGGTGTCCGCCCCCTTCGGCGCGTAGCGCCGGAAGCCAAGCCAGGTGCCGTCGCGGGCCTGGAAGCGTTCGAGCGGCGGGAGAGTGGACCAGTCGATGCCCTTGGCGGAATCCGAGACGGAGCGCATCTCGGCGGGCCGCTCCAACGGAGTGGCGATCAAGGCGATGAAGATCAGCGCCACTGCGCCGGTCGCGCACAGACCCCATTTCAGCAAGCCCAGAGCACCTCGCAGCAACCGCATCGCCATGGTCCAAACTCCCTCACCAGATCATCAATAGAGAACTCTATACTACAGAGTACTCTCCAAATCAATCCCCGGATTGGCGCCGCGCGGCGAAAATCCTTAACGTCGGGCTAGATCCCAACATGCCGAATCGTTTGCCGATGCCTGCGGAACCCCTGCCCAATACGCCCGAATTCACCGTCTCCGAGCTTTCGCAGTCCCTGAAGCGGACGGTGGAGGACACCTATGGCCACGTCCGGGTCCGCGGCGAGATCTCCGGGTTCCGCGGCGCCCATTCCTCCGGCCATTGCTATTTCGCGCTCAAGGACGAGAGCGCCAAGATCGAGGCGGTGATCTGGAAGGGCGTGCACGGCCGGATGCGCTTCAAGCCCCAGGAGGGGCTCGAGGTCATCGCCACCGGCAAGCTCACGACCTATCCGGGCTCCTCGAAATACCAGATCGTCATCGAGGCGCTGGAGCCGGCCGGCATCGGCGCGCTGATGGCGCTGATGGAGGAGCGCAAGAAGAAGCTCGCCGCCGAAGGCCTGTTCGACGAGGCGCGCAAGCAGTTGCTGCCCTGGCTGCCGGAGGTGATCGGCGTCGTGACCTCGCCGACCGGCGCCGTGATCCGCGACATCCTGCACCGGCTCGAGGACCGCTTCCCCCGTCATGTGCTAGTGTGGCCGGTAAAAGTTCAGGGCGACGGTTCGGCCGAGCAGGTTGCAGCTGCGATCCGCGGCTTCAACGCGATTGCCCCGGGCGGCAAGATTCCGCGGCCCGACGTGCTGATCGTCGCGCGCGGCGGCGGCTCGCTGGAGGATCTCTGGTCGTTCAACGAGGAGATCGTGGTCCGCGCTGCGGCCGAGAGCATGATCCCGCTGATCTCCGCGGTCGGCCACGAGACCGACATCACGCTGATCGATTTCGTCGCCGACAAGCGCGCCCCGACGCCGACGGCGGCGGCCGAGATGGCCGTGCCGGTGCGCAGCGAATTGTTCGTCGAGGTCGCCGATCTGGCGCGGCGCACGCGCGCCTGTTGGCAGCGTGCCCACGAGAGCCGCCGCAGCGAATTGCGCGCCGCCGCACGCGCGCTTCCCGCCGCGTCCGATCTGCTCGCGATCCCGCGGCAGCGGCTGGATTCAGCCGGCGCCTCCCTACCCCGCGGGCTCAAGGCCAACACGCATGCGCATTTCCGCAGGTTTACCGCGGCAAGCTCAAAACTGACGCTGCGGGTGCTGCACGGCCAGATCGCACAAGCCAGCCACCGCCTCACCGTGTGCGGCGAACGGCTCGGGCTGTCGGCGCGCTCGCTGCTGCGGCGACGGCGCGACCGCTTCGCCGGGCTTGAAGTGCGCCTGCGGGCCTCGAAGCTCTCCAACGCGCAGGCCCAGCGCAACGCGATTGTCCGCCAGCGCGAGCGCACGCATCGCCTCACCGAGCGCGCCAACCGCGCACTCGTCACCTTGCTGCAGCGGTTAGACGCCCGCGTCGAGAACAGCGGCAAGCTGCTCTCCGCACTGTCCTATCGCGGCGTGCTCGCCCGCGGCTTTGCGCTGGTGCGGGATGACGCAGGGCATCCGCTGCATTCGGCTGATAGCGTCGGACCGAATGCGCGGCTCGCGATCGAGTTTGCGGATGGACGCGTGAACGCGACGGCGGATGCCGATGTCCCGGCGCCCGTGGCCAAGCGCGCACCAGCGCAGCCGAAGCCCGCGGCGCAGGAGACAAAGCCCGCGCCGAAGCGCGTGGGCAAGCCGGTGGATCAGGGCAGTTTGTTCTGAGGTGCGATGACGGCGCCTCGCCCCCGCTGTCATTCCCCGCGAAGGCGGGGAATCCAGTACGCCGCGGCTTCTCGGTGAATCACAGACGTCTCGGAATACTGGATCGTCCGGTCAAGCCGGACGATGACAGCGAGGATGTGGCGCGCGTGCAGCCCCAATCTCGTCATTGCGAGCGCAGCGAAGCAATCCAGAGTCCCTCCGTGGAAAGATTCTGGATTGCTTCGCTGCGCTCGCAATGACGATGTGGAGGCAGTGCGTAGTTCCCCCCGCCCCTACCGGCAGGACAAGCCCGCGTCGATCGTGGTCCAGAAGCCGCAATGGTCCGGGGCGAGCTGGGTCGAGCCGGCGTGGGCTTCGAACAGGAAGATCACGACGGTGAAGATCACCAGTGCGGAGGAGAAGAGAGCGAAGCGATTGCGCATGAGAGATGCGTTTAGCCGACATCATGGTCGAACTAAGGCACCACTATCGCGCCAGCCACTCCGCGACTTCCTTCTGCGAGTCCGCGCGCGCCTCGGAATCGGTGCCGAGATGGCCATGCTCGGGTGCGGCGGCGTCGGTGCTGCTGGCGGCCGCGTGCAGCGGCGTGTTGGCGCGGTCGAAATCGTGATAGGCGCCGGGATAGACCACAATGCGCGCGAGCGCGCTGCGGCCGTGCGCGCCATCCACCATCTGGCGGCAGGCCGGCGGCGAGGAGACGTCGTCATTGGCGCCGATCAGCACCAGCGTCGGCACCCGCGTGCTCCAGCCGAGACCGGCGGAGATCCGGCAATCCGGGTAGAATGCGATCGCGGCGCGGAAATCCGGTCCCGCATCACGGGCCACGCTCTGCGGACGCACCGCCCAGAGCAGCGCACTGGCCCCATTGGCCCAGCCCATCAGGCTGACACGGTTACGCGCCACCCAGCTCTGCTTCATCAGCCACGCCCGCGATGCCGCGATGTCGGTGACGCGCTCGCGCCGCGCCTTGACGTGCGTCTCCTTGACGCGGCATTGCGGCCCGAGCTCGCGCGAGCCGTAGCTGTCCGGCAGCAGCACCGCATTGCCCGCCCTAAGCAGGCGCTCGGCCCAATCGCGATAGCGCGGCTGCACGGAATCGGAATGGCTGCCGAGGCCGCCGCAGCCATGCAGCGCGATCACGGTCGGAAACGGCCCCTCGCCCTCGGGCTTGAACAGTTGCGCATGCAGGACGCCTGACGACAGCGGAATCTCGATCTGCGCAGGCGCAGGCGCCGGCGCGGCGTGCGCGGCGGATATCAGAACCGTCAGGAACAGGGCGGTCAGCGGAAGGCGCATCGGACTCTGTTGGAGGTGGCGCACGGCCTCAAGCACTATCATGCGGTAACGGCGGCAAAACATCACAAACCGGTGGGTTTAACGGGCGGACAAGCCACCCTATTTATGCTACATCCAGTCCAACACATCGTGCCCTGCAAGGTTTTTCCGAACAGGGCCCATCCACGGAGACTTTCGACCGTGCTGAACAAGTTCGGCCCTTCGGGCCATGGCGAAGCGCAGGTACAATATCTCGACGGCGATTTCCGCGTGATCTCGCCGGGGACATTCGTGCGCTGCGCCATCACCGACACGCGGATCCCGCTCGACGAATTGAAGTACTGGAGCGTGGATCTGCAGGAAGCCTACGCCACGCCCACCGCCGTGCTGCAGCGGCATTTCCCCAACGCGCCGAAGCCGCAGGCGTGAGGCCTCACCCGCGCGGCTATTCCTGTTCGGGACCATCCGTGCCCACGCAAGTCTTGATCGCACTCTTGCGCGCTTCGCCGACCACCTTCTGATCGATCGCCTGTTTCAGGCAATCGAGCCGCGCCTGCGCCATGCAGAGCTGCATCTGGTCGCGCTTGTCCTGCCCCTTGAGATTCTGCGTCGTTGCAAGACAGGTCACGCGCTTGGTCGCGGGAACCGGCACCGTGGCGGTTGGAGCCGCGGGCGGCGGTGTCGTCTGCGCAAACATGGGCGCAACGATCAGACACACAAGGCCGGCGGCAAGGGCCGCGAGAAGCAGTTTCATCGCATTCTCCGAGATCGGGTGGGATCGATAGAGGTTTTGCGATGAACGTTGGCTGAATGGCGGACTGCTGTAGGGTGGGCAAAGCGCAGCGTGCCCACCACCTCACTCCGGACGCGAACATAGAGGGTGGGCACGCTGCGCTTTGCCCACCCCTACGAGACGATCGTTCGCGGAAATTTCAGCGGCTTGAAAAGCGCCGCTCGCGGGCCTTGTAGAGATGGTCGCTGATCAATTGCTTGAGCTTGGCCGGATCGCCGAACTCGAGCTGGACGGCGAACGGCACGACACTGTCGGGCACGCCGTCGCGGCCGCGGAGGCGCGCGAGATCCTTTTCCGTCGTCACCAGGATGAGCTGCTCGCGCCGGGCCTCGGCTGCCAGCGCGGCAAGCTCCCCTCGCGAGAACATGTGGTGATCGGCGAAGGGACGCGCGCGTGCGACCTCGATGCCGCAGGCTGCCAAGCTGCGGAAGAAACGCTCGGGATCGCCAATGCCGGCGAAAGCCAAAACCCGCTTGCCGAACAGTTGCGCGACGGCAGCCGCGTCCGGCTTCAGGCGCGCGCGTAGCACCGGCTTGTCGCGCGCGGAGATCTTCGCCGCGACATCGTCCGCAGCATGGCCGTCGCCGATCAGCACCAGCGCGTCGGTGCGCGCAAGCTGCGCCTGCAGCGGGGCGCGCAGCGGACCTGCAGGAAACACCTTGCCGTTGCCGAGGCCGCGCGCGCTGTCGATCACGATCAGCGAAGCGTCCTTCAACAGAAGCGGGTTCTGGAAGCCGTCGTCCATCAGGATCACGGTGGCGCCTTGCGATTTGGCCAGCGCGACGCCGTCGAGGCGGTCGCGTGCGACGGCGACGGGGACGTCGCGCACCATCATCAGCGGCTCGTCGCCGATATCGGCGGCGGTATGACGTTCGCGATCGACCATCACCGGGCCGTGCAAGCGTCCGCCATAGCCGCGGCTGAGCACCACCGGCGTCTCGCCGAGCTCGCGCAGCAGCTTGGTCAGAGCCAGCACGGTCGGCGTCTTGCCGGCGCCGCCGGCGTGGTAATTGCCGACGCAGATCACGGGGATGCCGGCATCAAATCCATTGCGCGCCATGCGGCGCGCAGCGATGGCGCCATAGAGCACGCCCAACGGGCTGAGGAGATATGAGTTCGGGGAACGCGGCCGGTACCAGAAGGCCGGCTCACGCATTGGCGGCTCCCATCTCGATCCGCAACTGCATCAAATACGGCTCGAGCGCCGTCATGGTGCGATCGAGCGCGCCGCCGAGCTGCTCGACCACGCTTGTTCCTGCGCGCTGCATCTTGTCGCGTACGGCCGGATCGGCCAGCAGCTGGCCAAGCTGCTTGACCAGCGCCTCCTGCGTGTCGGCCTGGCGCGCACCGCCGCGGCCGTCGAGTGCCTCATAGACGTCGGCGAAGTTGAAGACGTGCGGACCATGGACGATGGCCGCACCGAGCTTGATCGCCTCGATCGGATTCTGGCCGCCATGGCGGATCAGCGATCCGCCCATGAAGACGATCGGCGAGAGACGGTAGAACAGGCCGAGCTCGCCCATGGTGTCGGCGACATAGATGTCGGTCGCGGCCGTCGGCAGCTCCTCGCGCGAGCGCAGGGCCGGCTTCAGGCCCGACGCCGTGATCAGACCTGATATCGACGAGCCGCGATCGGGATGCCGCGGCACGATCACGGTCAGAAGCTGCGGGAAGAAACCGACGAGGTTGCGATGCGCGGCGACCAGCATCTCGTCCTCGCCCGGATGGGTCGAGGCTGCGACGATGATCGGACGCCCCCGCGTCATCGTCATCAGCCGTTCGAGCCTTGCGGGATCAGCCGGCGGTGCTGGGACGTCGAGCTTGAGATTGCCCGTGGTGACGACGTCGCGGCTGCCGAGCGCAGAGAAACGTTCGGCATCGGTGTTGGATTGTGCGAGACAAATGTCGAACCGCGACAGCAGCGCCGAGATGGTGCCGTGCATCCGGCGCCAGCGCGGGAAGGAGCGCTGCGACATCCGCCCGTTGATCAGCACCATCGGCACCCGGCGCGCCGCGCCTGCTAAAATCAGGTTCGGCCACAGGTCGGATTCGATGAACAGTGCCAGCGAGGGCTTCCAATGGTCGAGGAAGCGCGCGACGTAGCGCGGGGAATCATACGGCACGTATTGATGGATGACGTCGGGCGGAAAACGCTTTGCCACCACGGCGGCCGAGGTGACCGTGCCGGAGGTGAGCAGGATGCGCAAATTGAGGTCGCGCAAGCGCTCGATCAGCGCGGCCGCGGCCAAAACCTCGCCGACGCTGGCGCCGTGAATCCAGACCAGCGGGCCATGCGGACGCACGTCCCGGCTGAGCCCCCGCCGTTCGCCAACGCGCGCGGGATCTTCCTTGCCCTGCTTCAGCCGCCGCTTGATCAGCGCAGGCGCGAGCGGCACCAGGCCCGTGGCCAGGCGCTGATACATCCGCAGCGTCATCGGCAGCCCATGAGGCAGCGAATTAGCCATCTGCAGGTCCCGGACGACCAAGCTGCGCATAGGCGCGGCGGGTCGCTTCGTTCAGCGTGTCTTCCAGCTCCTGCCGCAGCGCTTCCATGGTGGCGGCATCGGCATCCGGCGGCACGTGGATCTCCTTGATGCCGACCAGAGCGCCCCGCCCGAACGGCAGGTTGATGGTGGTGCGGTCCCAGTTCTTGAGCCGGATGAAGCGGCTGGTCGCCATTGCGAAAGGCATGATCGGCCGCCCCGATTCCCGTGCCAGCATGATGATGCCGAGGCCGGCCACGCGCGAACGCTTGGGGACATCGGCGGTCAGCGCGACATTACAACCGTCCTGGAGCGTGTACACCATTTCCCTGAAGGCGCCGACGCCGCCTTTGCGGTGGAAAGCGCCGCCGTGGTCCCCGGAACCCCGGATCAGGCCGATGCCGAGCCGCTCGACGGCGATCGCGTTGAACTCGCCGTCGCGATGCCGGGAGATCAGCACCTTGGCCCGGTAGGAATCCTTGTTCTTGATGAACGGGGTGAGGAAATGCTGGCCGTGCCAGAATGCGAAGATCGCCGGGATCTGCGGCTCGACGATGTCATAGACGTCGGGCGGATCGAACGTGAACCTGTTGGTCCGCCAGACCAGACGCAGATATTCGGCCGCCAGGACCCCGACGGCACGCTGAAACCAGCTGCTTCGTAGCGTATTGCGAAGCAGTTTTTTCAACGCGCCTTCGTTTCTTGATTCGGGTCGAGCAGCCGGTGGAGATGGACGATGAAATAGCGCATCTGCGCGTTGTCGACCGTGCTCTGCGCCTTGGCGCGCCAGGCGGCGTGGGCGGACGCATAGTTCGGATAGAGGCCGACGATCTCGACGTCGTCGAGATTCTTGAAGGTGTTGTGCTCGAGGTCGAGCAGCTCGCCACCGATGACGAGATGGAGCAGTTGTTGCGGGGCACTATCAGACATGGGTTCTCCTAACGGGCTGCCCGGCAAAGCAGTGTTCGAAAAGCATAACGGACGCGCTCAGGGCAAGGGGCGATTTCGAAAATGCGCGACAATGCTCGCATGACGATCGCGTCCCGCTGCCACCAGCACCCCGTGCGTCACTTCCCGACGATTATAGAGGATGGGATCTCCGGAGAGGTCGCTCATCCTACCATCCGCTTCCTGCACGATCAAATCGGCCGCCGCAAGGTCCCAATCATGGCTGTTGCCCCCCGCAAAAGCCGCATCCAGCCCGCCATTGGCGACCCGGCAGAGCCGGAGCGCCAGCGACCCGACTCGCGGATGCAGCTTGATGTCGCCGCCGCTTGTATTGAGTCGCTCGACCATCGGCTTCGGGCCGGCGACCCGGGCGAAGTCGAGCGCGGTCCCTTCCGTCGCCCGGACCGGCTTGCCGTTGAGCATCGTGCCCTGGCCGCGGACGGCGAAAAAGAACTCGTTGCTAACAGGCGCGAACACCGCGGCCAGCACGGGGAAGGCATCCTCGACCAGCGCGACGCTGACGCACCATTCGTCATGGCCGTTGAGATAATTGCGGGTGCCGTCGATGGGATCGACCACCCAGGTCAGCCGCCGCGACAGCCGCGTGGCATCGTCGGCGCTCTCCTCCGAGAGCCAGCCATAGTCCGGCGTGGCGCCGCGCAGGCGCGCTTCCAGGAGGTCGTTGACGGCGATGTCGGCTTCCGAGACCGGCGAGGACGCGCCCTTGATCCACTTCTTCAGCTCGGTGCGGAACATCGACTGCGCGAGGTGACCTGCCTCCCGCACCGTGTCCTGCAGCAGCGCCGCGTCGCGCGTCAGAACGTTTGCGTCGAGACTGTCAGCGTCCGCCAAGCGTCAGTCCTTCGATGCGCACCGTCGGCGCATTGATGCCGTAGCGGAACTCGAGATTGTTGGCCGGCTGCATCGACTTGAAGATCTCGAACAGATGGCCCGCGATCGTCACCTCGCTCACGGGATAGGTGAGCTCGCCATTCTCGATCCAGAAGCCGGAGGCGCCGCGGCTGTAATCGCCGGTGACGCCGTTGACGCCGGAGCCGATCAGGTCGGTGACGTAAAAGCCCTGCTTGATGTCCGAGATCAGCTCGGCCGGCGTCGGCGTGCCCGGTTCGAGATGCAGATTGTACGGCCCCGGCGACGGCGAGGACGACACGCCGCGATGGGCGTGGCCGGTGGTGGTGAGGCCGAGCTCGCGCGCGGTAGCGCAATCGAGCAGCCAGGTCGTCAGCACGCCCTCGTCGATCAGCGCGGTCTGCTTCACGGCGACGCCCTCGGCGTCAAACGTCTGCGAGCGCAGGCCGCGCTTGCGCAGGGGGTCGTCGATGATGCGGATGTTTTTCGCAAACAGCTGCTGACCGAGCTTGTCCTTCAGGAAGCTGGTCTTGCGCGCGATCGAGGCGCCGTTGATGGCGCCGACGACATGGCCGACCAGCGAGCCCGCGACGCGCGGATCGAACACGACGGGCACCTTGCAGGTCTCGACCTTGCGCGGATTGTAGCGCGCCACGGTGCGCTCGCCGGCGGAACGGCCGACGATTTCCGGCGACAGCAAATCGGCACCGTGCGGCGCCGAGGTGAAGTCGTAGTCGCGCTCCATGCCGGTGCCTTCGCCGACGATCGCGGTCGCCGAGATGCCCTGGCTGGAGCGCAGATATGAGCCGTGGAAACCGGTCGAGGTGACGAGCACCATGCCGCCCATGCCGGCGGAGGCCGAGGCGCCGCCGGATTTCGACACGCCCTTGACGGCAAGTGCTGCGGCTTCGGCTTCGAGCGCGCGGCGCTCGAGCTCTGATGTCGCGGGAACATCGGGATCGAGCAGATCGAGATCGGGGAAATCGCGCGCGAGCAGCGCGGGATCGGCGAGCCCGACATATTTGTCGTCGGGCGCAACACGCGCCATCGCCACCGCACGCTCGGCAAGCTTGGTCACGGCATCGCCGCTGGCGTCATTGGTCGACACCACGGCCTGGCGCCGGCCGACCAGCACGCGCAGGCCGACATCGTCGCCCTCAGACCGCTCGGACTCCTCGACACGGCCGTCGCGCACCTCGACGCCCTGCGAGATGCCGCGCACCGCGACCGCGTCGGCCGCATCCGCGCCGGCGCGCTTCGCCGCCTCGACCAGACGCTGAGCAAGATCCGAGAGCGCGGACTGATCGAACAGGTCGCGATTGGCTTTGGACGTTTCCTGGGGCAAAAGCGTCGAGCTTGGTGAAGGGTTCACAAACGAAATCCTGTTGGGACGCGGGAGGTTTCGGGGCGATCGGGGCCCTGAACACCAGATGTGCCCAAATGGTGCGGACTTCAAGCATTATCAGCCTGCAGAAGGCTCAGATTCGCGGCTTCTGCGCAACGTCTCGTCAATCATGCGCGCCAAGGTCTTGTCAATCATGGCGGGCGGTGACGCCGGATTAACCAGGCTTTTTAAGCGGTTTCGGAAACGAGCGCGCTAAGGTCCTCGCATCGACCGGGAACATAATCCTGGCGGGGAGAACTAAAGCCGTGAGGCGTCAAACAGCAACATGCGGGGCCAACCCCGCCGGGTCGAGCCGCAGCTTGCGGCTCGACCCTCTTTCCCTTCCGGTCCGCTTCGATGCGCATGATCCGCGTGCCGACGGCTACACCAGGCAAATCGAGCTTCATCGCGAGCGTGTCGTGCTGCGCCGTGCCGTCCGCGGCATGCAGATGGCGATCAACGTCCGCGTCAGCGACTTCACCGGCGTCGCGCTGCGCGGCAATGACGAGGCGCAGACCCTCGTCCTGGTGCATCGCGATCCCTCGCTCTCCGTTCCACTGCTGGTCAGTGCCGATGGCGACGATCTCGCTGAGGCCTGGGCGATCTGGAGCGAGATATTTGCGCTGCCGCAGCTCGACGAAGGTGCCCGCAAGCCCGCACCGCGCCGTCGCCGCCGCAACGCGATCCGCGACCGCCGTCCGAAATTCCTGATGCGCCGCCGCACCGCCATGGCGCGCGAGCTGCCGGTTCATCGCGGAGAACGCGAGATCACTGCAAGGAACTAAGCCGCGCGGATCACCGCGTCGGCCAGCAATCCCGCGAACAGCAGCGCCCCCGCATATTTGTTCGAATAAAACAGCCGCCTGCAAAGCTCGGGATCCTCGATCCGGAGCCGCGCGATCTGCCAGCCTAGATGCACGGCGAAGGCGGCAAGCCCGATCCAGGCCGGCCAGCGCGCATCCCCTGACGCCAGCGCGACCCCGATCAGCATCACCGATAACCCGTAGAACAGGATCAGCGCCTGGTGCGTATGTGCGCCGAACAGGCGCGCGGTGGACTTGATGCCGATCAGCGCGTCGTCCTCGGCGTCCTGATGCGCATAGATGGTGTCATAGCCGATCACCCAGGAAATCGCGCCGGCGTAGAGCACCAGTGCGGTGACGTCGATGCGCCCGAAGGTGACGGCGAATCCCATCAGGGCGCCCCAGGAGAAGGCGAGCCCGAGCACGATCTGCGGCCACCAGGTGATGCGCTTCATGAAGGGATAGATCGCAACGATCAGAAGCGAGGCGATGCCGGTCAGAACCGCGAAGCGGTTGAACTGCAGCAGCACGACGAGCCCGATCAGGGCCTGCGCGACCATGAAGGCGAGCGCCTGCCTGGTGGTCACCTGCCCCGACGGCAGCGGCCGCGAGCGGGTGCGCTCGACCTTGTCGTCGAGGTCGCGGTCGGTGATGTCGTTCCAGGTGCAGCCGGCGCCGCGCATCACGAAGGCGCCGATCAAGAACAGCACGATGACAAGCGGCAGGCGATGGACATCATGCGCCATGCCGCTGGCGAGCGCGGCCGACCACCAGCACGGCATCAACAGAAGCCAGGAGCCGATCGGACGATCGAAGCGAGACAAGCGCAAATAAGGCCGCGCCCATTGCGGCGCGAGCGTATCGACCCAGTTGCCGGTGGAATCGGCAACGCGGGCGGATGTGTCGCTCATCGGGTCAGGACGTTGCCGTTGAGTGTGTCGAAGGTGCTGCCGCCCTTCTTGCCGGCATTGGCTTCCGGGGCCGATCCCGAACCGACCACCTCGCTCAGCGACGGGCCGGTCGGACGCGCCTGCTGCTGCTGCATCTGCTGCGCAACGTTGCAGACCTTCGTCGCCATGGCCTCAGTGTTCTTGTGGCCGTCCTTCATCTGGGCGCCGACGTTCGGCGGGATTCCGCATTTGGCGGCATGAACCTCGATGTATTTGATCATCTTGGTCTCAGCCTGGCTGAAATTGCGGATCAGCTTGCAGGCCTCATCCGGCGGCGCATGACGGCTGCTCGCGGCCTGGATCAGCTTGCCGCGCTTCTCGGCCTCCTCGCGGAGCGGCATGAAGGCCTTCATGCAGTCCTCGCCGGAACCGCCTTGCGTCGGCGGCGCCGCGCTGAAGGCGCCGGCACCGCCGATGGGAGCTGCGCCGTTGGTCGGGAACGAGGCTTGCGGTGCACCGCCGACGGAGGCGACCGGCGCCGAACCGTTCACTGGCGGAAACGCGGGATCGGGTGCGGACCGGCCCGGCAGCGGCGCCGGGAACCCCTGGGCGTAGGCGCCAGCAGCACCCATGGTCAGCATGGCGGCAGTGATCGGAACCATCAATCGACGGATCATCAAGATAGTCTCTCCGGCAGGAGCTTACGGGGTTCGGCGTCTTCCCAATTGAAGCGCAACCAGCGCGCCCGCGATTTTACGATTCCCGCCGGCGCTTAACAACCCGTCGAATAGGGCAAGAGCGCGGCGCGCCGACGCACCAATTCGGCAATATTTACCCCCGAAACGGCTGGTTTCGGTTAAGAACGGCGGCAAATCGGACTTTTGATCGATGCCCTCCCACGATTTTCGCGCCCCCCGCCTGTTCGTCGAGCCCTCCCTGGCCCTGGATGCCAGGGTTCCGCTCGACCGGGACCAGAGCAACTATCTCGGCAATGTGCTGCGGCTTGCCGCCGGGGCGGAGGTTTTGGCCTTCAACGGCCGCGACGGCGAATGGCAGGCCGCGATCGAAGGCCGCAAGCGGCCCGACAACCTCGTCATCCTC
The DNA here is from genome assembly GCF_040548225.1 of Bradyrhizobium sp. S3.12.5. Taxonomy (NCBI): domain Bacteria; kingdom Pseudomonadati; phylum Pseudomonadota; class Alphaproteobacteria; order Hyphomicrobiales; family Nitrobacteraceae; genus Bradyrhizobium; species Bradyrhizobium sp. S3.12.5. The sequence continues at coordinate 139,767 of NZ_JBEPRF010000012.1, read as the reverse complement.
CAGCAAGTCCGCCCCCAGGATCGGCTGCCCGACCTCGCTTACGTGTTTGCGCCGCTCAAGCATGCCCGGCTCGATTATACGGTCCAGAAGGCCGTGGAGATGGGCGCCGCCATCCTGCAACCGGTCCAGACCCGGTTCACCCAGGCCTCCCGCGTCAACACCGAGCGTATGCGCGCCAATGTCATCGAGGCCGCCGAGCAATGCGGGATCCTGAGCCTCGCCACCGTGGCCGAGCCCGCGCCGCTTGAGCGCTACCTCAGCCAGCGCCCCGCCGATCGCCTGCTGGTGTTCTGCGACGAGGCGGCCGAGGTCGAGAATCCGATCCAGAGCCTGCAACAGGCGCGCGCATCCGGGCATGGTATCGACGTCCTGATCGGCCCCGAGGGCGGCTTCGCCGAAGAAGAGCGGGCCCTGCTGCTGCGCCAGCCCAGGATTCTGCGGCTGGCGCTGGGCCCGCGGATCCTGCGGGCCGACACGGCCGCGGTGGCGGCGCTGGCGCTGGTGCAGGCGGTGCTGGGCGATTGGGGCGGCACGGCCGGTTAGGTCGCGATCTCCCTTCTAGCTGCACTCCCGCACAGCTCGATGCAGGGTCTCGGACGGCAGCTCGCCGAACGCCGCCCTGTAGCTCGCCGCGAACTCGCTCAAATGCCAGAAGCCATGGGCAATGGCGCAGGCCTTCACGCTGCGCCGTCCCGGGCCGGTGCGCAGTTGCCGGCGCACCGACCAGAGACGCAGGACCCGGCTATAGCGATTCGGGCTCATGCCGCAGATGGCCTGCGTCGCACTCTGCAAGGTCCGAACCGACACGCCCACCCGCTCGGCCATTTCGGTCGTCTTGAGCCAGATCGTCAGATCGTGCCGGATCGATCTTTCCATGTCGGCGACGATCCGCAGATAGCTCTCTGTCGTGGCATGCACAGACCTGCTGTCCACGCTGGTCCGGATGGCGCAGTCGATCGCGCCGAGCAGGGATTGTTCGACAGCCGCTCGCGAAATCGGCCCGTTCAGGAAGTCCGGATCGTTGGCGGCGGTTTCAAGCGTTGCCGAGATCAGGCACTGCAGCGAGGCGAGCACGTCCGCTGCCGGGCTCAGCAAATGATAGCCATCCAGTCGAGACCAGGGCCCGCACGCGGGCGGCGTGAAGTAGACCACACCGATCAGACGGCCGACCGGCTCATAGACCAGGCAATCGGACGCGCCCTTCAAGATGACAATCGAACTACCGATTGACTGCCCATTGATGCGGGTCGAGGTCACATGATCCATCGGCACCACCACGGCGGCGGCATGCGCCAGCTGATAGCCGCGAATGATCCGCGGGAAGGTCCTCACCAGCGACAGGCTCAGGGTCGGCAGACTGAGCCGCGCGCGCATGATCGCGGTCGACCCGGCAGACAACGGCATGCTGGACGCACCGGCATATCTCTCGCTGTCGCCGAAATGATCGATGTCATACGACCGGAGCTCGAGCGCTGCGGATGGCTTGAGACCCTGGAACGACAACAAGCGCTCAGCAGCGCTTTTTTGAACTCCATCGCCAGCAATGTTGAGATGGCTTTGATCCATGTCCTGCCGCTTACTTCGCCTTCTTCGTCGCCACGACCAGTTTGGCGGCACTCAGATCATCCGGTCCGTTGATGCCGGCGCGCTTGAGATCGCGAAGCAGCTTCGTCAGCAGCAGCATGTTGGTCTTCTGTAGCTCGTGGTTGTTGCCAAACTTGAATGCATTCTGCTCGGTCACGATCAGCCCGGCCTTGGTCTCGGCGAGAACCTTCCGCCTCTTCAGTCCCGCCACGCGACGACGAACCGTCTCCAGCGGCAGGCGGAGGAAGCGAGACAGTGCCGCGCGGGACACGCCCTGCTTGATCGTATCCGGCTCGACCGTGTGAATGCTGGAAAACCTCTCGTCCAGTGACGGATCGTTCATCACATTGATGACGTTCGCATTGAGAATCGCGTGCACGATCAGAAGGTCCATCGGATCGAATTCGTCGTAATTCCGGAACATCTCGCTGATCGAAAACAGCATATAGGCCAGCGTGTGCCGCGAGACCGTCCGGATGATATCAGAAGCATTGCGCATGAATCGGAAACCAACCTTCATCTTGTAAACGAAGGCAGCAGCGAACGTCTCATCCGCCATACCCAAAATGAGTATGCGACGACTCGTCAGCCGTACTCAATCTCATTGTGACGTCAGGGGGTGCAGGCGCGTCGGGTCGCGAAAGCGAGATAGTTCTGCGACTGGCTGGGCCCGCGGGTGCTAGTCTTCGAAGAAGCCGGGATGCTTCACGACAAAAGACTGCAGCTCGCGCGACACGCGATCGAGATGGTTCGCCATTTCGTTCTTTGCCTGGTCAGGCTCATGCGCAGCAATCGCTCGAAATATCGCTTCGTGCTCGCGGAAGGTTCCCTCGGGCCGTCCCGGCTCCGGCAGAAGCGTCCGGCGAACGCGCTCCAGATGAGTTCGGATCGGATCGAGAACCTCGCCAAGCCGCCCCAGACGCAAGCCCTCAGTCATCTGGCGATGAAATCGGGTGTCGAGTTCGTGGAAACCCTGGAGGTCACCGCTGGTGATGGCGGCCATTTGGTAGGCGACGTTCTGACCAAGCGCAGCAATCGCATCGTCCGGCATGTCGGCCGCGCAGACCCCGACCACCTCTATCTCCAGCGCACGCCTCATCAACATCCATTGCCTGACATCCTCAAGGTGGATCTTGGCCACGTAAGAGCCGCGCTGCGGCTCAACCACGACAAGCCCCTCAAAAGCCAGCCGATTGATCGCGGTCGTTATGGAAAGTCGAGACACTTCGAAAATTGCACACCACTCGTTCTTGTCGATTGGGGCGTCGGGCGCGAGCGCACCCGAAACGATGGCCCGCTTGAGCGCCAAATAGGCCTGGTCGACTTTCGACCCGCCCGCCCGACGTGCGGCGGCCGTTCCTCCGCTAAATCCGCCGACTGAATGCATGCTGTGGTCCTGTGGCTGACGTTCACATTTCCAGTGGTGCGGAAGCCAATTGTGGACAGCAAGAGGCTTGACGAGCGGCAACTGATATAACTAGCATATCAGAAAAATGACGAACGAACAGCTGGCGCGCGACGTCTCCTGAGACTTTGAGCGCGCTGGGAGGAGAGTAGCCCGATGGAGACACGCTTCGGCGCCCTCGGAGAAGAGGATGATCGGGCCGCGCACCGCTCCCCGCGTATGGTCGAGCTGGGCCGGGCCTGCGCGCCGACCGGGCAAATTGTGCTTTCTGCGGAGCGCGTCTCGAAGTCTTTTGCCGGTGTAAAGGCGCTCAGTAGCGTCGACTTCGATCTGCGCTGCGGCGAGGTGCACGCACTGATGGGCGAGAACGGTGCCGGCAAGAGCACCTTGATGAAAATTCTTGCGGGCGTGCATACGAGTTACCTGGGGACGATCGAGGTCGGTGGCCGGGCCGCCGCATTTGCCGGTGTGCGCGATGCTGAAGAGGCCGGCGTCGCGATCATCCACCAGGAGCTCAATCTCGTTCCCGAGCTGAGCATCGCCGACAATATCTTTCTGGGTCGCGAGCCGCTGATCGGCGGCGTGCTCATCCACCGCCGCCGCATGGTCAAGGCGGCGGAGCGCCTGCTTCACCGCCTCGGCGTCCGGATCGCTCCCGAAAGTCGACTCGCCGACTTGCGCGTCGGCGAGCAGCAATTGGTGGAAATCGCCAAGGCGCTATCGCTCGACGCCCGCATCCTCATCATGGACGAGCCGACCTCTGCATTGTCGTCGTCGGAATGCGAGACCCTGTTCAAGATCGTGCGGCAACTCGCGAGCGAAGGCGTCGCGATCATCTACACCTCGCATCGTATCGAGGAGGTGCTCGATCTCGCCGACCGGGTGACGGTGCTGCGCGACGGCAGGCACGTTGTCACGGCTCCGATCGGTGACTTGTCGCGGGGCGCGATCATCTCGGCGATGGTCGGCCGCGACATGGTCACAAGCGATCGCGGGGCGGCCGTGCAAGACGGCGCGAACGTCCTTTCGGTGGATGACCTGACGCTGGACACGCTTGGTCCGCATGGCTGGCGCCGGATGTTGCACGGCGTCAGCTTTCAGCTCGGGCGCGGCGAGGTCCTGGGCATCGGCGGCCTGCTCGGTTCCGGCAGGACGGAGATCCTGGAGTCTATCTTTGGTGTCGCGAACGGTTGGCGGGGCGGCGCCATCGCGATCGATGGCGCGACCGTCGATATCAGCTCGCCAGCGGAGGCCTACCGCCTCGGTGTCGCGCTCGTGAGCGAGGATCGCAAAGAGCGCGGCCTGCACCTCGCGGCCTCGATCTGCGACAATATCGCCCTGCCCTCGATCGGCGCGCTATCGCGCTTCGGCCTGCGCGCCGTCGCGCGTGAACGCGCGCTGGCGGCCGACATGGTAGGCCGGCTCTCGGTCCGCTGCACCGGCATCGATCAGACGGCAGCTGCGCTCTCCGGCGGCAATCAGCAGAAGGTCGTGATCGGCAAATGGCTCGCCACCGAACCACGGATTCTGCTGCTCGACGAGCCGACCCGCGGCATCGATATCGGCGCCAAGCAGGATATCTACCGGCTGATCTTTGATCTCGCCGCGCAAGGCCTCGGCATCGTCGTGGTCACCTCCGAGATGCCGGAGCTTCTTCTGCTGTCCGACCGCATCCTGGTGATGTGTGAGGGGCGGCAGACCGGAATCCTGCGGCGCGAAAGCGCGACGCAAGAGACGGTGATGCGCCTTGCAGCGCCGGGCATGGCAGCGTGGTCGCAGGAAACATTGTCATGAAGGCGCTTCTTCGGCTGTTGTCCCGGACCAAGCTTTACTGGGGCTTGCTGCTCATCTGCCTGGTCGGCGCCCTCACCTCGCCGCATACGTCGTCCGGTAACAATATCTTCCTGTCCTACGGCAACCTGACCGATGTCCTGCGGCAGGTCTCGATTACGGGCCTGGTCGCCACCGGCATGACGATGGTCATTCTGCTCGGCGGCATCGATTTGTCGGTCGGCTCGGTCATGGGCTTTTCGACGGTGATCTGCGCGATGCTGCTCACCAAGCCCGGCTGGACCGCGGCCGCTGTGATCGGCGTTCCGGCGGCGACGCTTGTCAGCGGTGTTGCCGTTGCCCTTGCTGCGCGCTTCATCTTTGCCGGTCTCGCCCGTGGCCGTGATGTCAGCGCGGGGCGACGCCGCGAGATCGCGCTATCGTCATGGCGCAGCACGGGGCTTCCAGGATTGCTCGGCCTTGTCGTCGCGATCGCGGTGGCATGGTGGACGGGGAACCAGGTCGCGACCAAATTCGGCGTTCTCGGCGTTCTGCTCGTCGCGCCCTGCCTCGCCTTGATGCTCGGGGCGATCAACGGCGTCCTGATCGTCACCGGGCGCTTGCAACCCTTCATCGTCACGCTGGCGATGATGGTCAGTGCGCTCGGCATCGCCCGTCTCACCGCCGGCCAGGACAATGCCGTCGTGCCGGTCTACACCGGCACCAACGCCACCGAAGCATTCGAGCTGCTCCGCTCGATGCTGTGGGGCGTGCTGCCGGTGCCGAGTGTTTTCTTCCTCGCGGCGATCGTCCTGTTCGGCGCGATCCTGCGTTTCACGACCTTTGGACGCTACGCCTATGCGATCGGCGGCAACATCGAGGCCGCCAAGCTTTCGGGCATCAAGGTCGCCCAGGTCCAGCTCACCGCCTATCTGCTGTCCGGGCTCCTGGCGGGAATTGCAGGGGTCCTGTTCGTCGCGCAGTACCGGCAAGGCAAGCCCGATGCCGGCGCCGGGCTCGAGCTCGACGCCATCGCCGCGGTCGTGATCGGCGGCACCAGCCTGATGGGCGGCCGAGGCGGTCTCGCCGGCACCTTCGTCGGCGTCCTGATCTTCGGTTTGCTCTCGGACATCCTGCAGCTTCAGAACATCGACTCCAACGTCCAGCTGCTGATGAAGGGGTTGATCATCGTCTGCACCGTGCTGGTGCAGGAGCAGAATCTCGGCCAGCTCATCGCGCGATGGCGGTTCAGCCGATCGCCGGAAGCCAGCGCCGATCCGAAAACAGCCGAATCCTGTCGGCTGCCAAGCGCCGCCAAGGCGCAATTTGCAAGGGAGGATTTCGATGAAGCGTCGTGAATTCCTAAAATTGTCGACCACCATGGCCGGCGCCGCGATGACGATCTACGTGCCGGCCGGCTGGAGTCCCGCCAAGGCCGCCGCGAAATGGAAGGTGGGCTTCAGCCAATGCACCACGCTCGAGCCGTGGCGCGTGCAGTTCAACAAGGACATCCAGGCCGAGGCAAAGAAGCAGCCCGACGTCGAGCTCGTCATCACCGACGGCCAGGACAAGACCGAGAAGCAGGTCGCCGATTGCGAGAACCTCGTTGTCCAGCAGGTCAACGTCCTGTTGATCTCACCCAAGGAATCGGCGGGCCTGACCGGCGTCGTCGAGAAGGCGATCGACGCCAAGATTCCAGTCATCGTGCTCGATCGCAACGTCGACACCAAGCGGATCACACAGTTCATCGGCGGCGACAATGTCGCGATCGGCAAGGCCGCCGGCGAATATGCAGTGAAGCTGCTCGGCGGTCCCGGCAAGGCGGCCGGCAACGTCGTCGAAATCTGGGGCGGCATGGGCACGCAGCCCGCCCACGACCGGCACGACGGCTTCCATGCTTTCACCGACAAGGAGCCGGGCATCAAGAACCTGCTCAACAACCAGTCGGGCGACTGGAAGCAGGACAAAGCCTACAACATCATGACGACCGCGCTGCGCAATAACGAGAAGATCGACCTGGTCTATGGCCATAACGATCCGATGGCCTACGGCGCCTATCTCGCGGCCAAGGACGCCGGCCGCGACAAGGATATCAAGTTTATTCTTGGCATCGATGGCCTGCCGGATGAAGGCGTGACCTGGGTTAGCAAGGGGCAGCTCACGGCGACTTTCCTCTATGCGACCCCCGGAGCCGAAGGGCTGCGGCAAGCTGTCAAACTCTTGAAGGGCGAGAAGCTGGAGCCGGTCATCACCTTGCCCACAATGTTGATTACGAAGGACAACGCATCGGAGATCCTGAAGAAGAACGGGCTGCTTTGACCTCCTGATCTTCAGGCTGACGCAGGAGTAACAGAGTCTGGTTCGACCTGGTCGAACCGGACTCTGCATTCGTTTGGGTTGTCCTCCTTGTGGGATGGCGCTGGACCGGCTGCCAATGCTGATCGAGGTTTGACATGAGCGATCCGATCTTCCGCAGAAGCGACGGTGTGTGGCTGAATGAACCGGAACGGTGGACCGCGCGCGGCGACGGCCTCGAGATGGTCACTGATCGAGCCACCGATTTCTGGCGCGAAACCCATTACGGCTTCAGTCGGGACAGCGGACATTTCCTGGGCTTCCGCACCGCCGAGGCATTCACCGCCGAATTGCGCGTCCAGGGCGACTTTCGGGCGCTCTACGACCAGGCGGGCATCATGGTCCGTATCGACGCGCAACGTTGGGTCAAGGCCGGAATCGAATTCTCCGACGGCCGCGCCATGCTTGGCAGCGTTCTGACCGACGGACGATCAGACTGGGCGACAGCCCCCTATGGGCACGACGCCGGCGACTTCTGGATGCGCGCAACCGTGACCAATGGTGTCCTTCGCTTGCAGGTTTCGGCCGATGGCAAGCTTTGGCCGCTTGTGCGATTGGCGCCATTCGCCAAGGCAGACTCGTACCTTGTGGGGCCGATGGCCTGCACGCCCGAGCGGGCCGGATTGAAGGTCGTTTTTTCGGCGTTTCGCCTGACGCCGCCGCTCGGCAAGGATCTGCATGATCTCGGCTGAGGCGCGAGCATCAGCTCTGTCGTATGCGCATCCCGGCCACCAGTGGCTTTCCCAGGACATCTGGGGCACGACAGAAGACCGTTAAGCGATTGATCCTTTGGAGGTCGAAACCGCTTTCAGGCCATGCTAAGGGCTGCGCCAACTGCTTGCCTCCCCTTGGCCTCCTCTTGGCCTCCCCTTGCCCTGCCCGGTTCCGCCGGGACGATGGACCCCGAGATGACTGCGACTGCCACCTCAAATGCTGCCGGCTCCGCCGCCTGGGCGGATACGCTGCTGTTGTCCTTTGCGCAAGCCGGCTATGTCAGGGCCGAGCCCGCCATCCTGCAGCCGGCCGAGCCGTTCCTCGACCTGTCCGGCGAGGACATCCGCAAAAGCCTCTATCTGACGACCGACCTGTCCGGCGACGAGCTCTGCCTGCGCCCCGACCTGACGATCCCCGTGGCGCGCGACTATCTCGCCTCCAGCCGCGCCGGCCAGCCGGCCGGGTTCAGCTATCTGGGTCCCGTGTTCCGCTACCGCAGCGGACAGGCCAGTGAATTCCTCCAGGCCGGGATCGAGTCGTTCGGCCGCCAGGATCGTGCCGCCGCGGATGCCGAGACGCTGGCGCTGGCGCTGGAGGCGACCGCGGCTTTCGGCGTGCGCGACGTCGAGATCCGCACCGGCGACGTGGCGCTGTTCAACGCATTGCTCGACGCGCTCGACCTTTATCCGGTCTGGCGCCGCCGCTTGGTCAAGGACTTCCATCGCAGGATCAGCCTGGAGCAGGATCTGGAAGGGCTGGCCCGCACGACCGCAACCACGCGCAGCGAATATGAGGGCGTGCTGGCGGCGCTCGCCGGCTCCGATCGCAAGGCGGCGCTGGCCTTCGTCACCGATCTGATGTCGATCGCCGGCACCACCAATGTCGGTGGCCGCACCACGGCAGAGATCGCCGACCGCTTCCTCGAGCAGTCGACGCTGAAGGGCGGCGCGCTGCCGCGCGAGGCGATCACCGTGCTGAAGCGCTTCCTGTCGATCTCAGGCAATCCGGACGATGTCATTGCCGCGCTGCGCGCGCTGACCGCCGACGCAAAGCTCGACCTTGCCGGCGCAATCGACCAGTTCGAGAGCCGGATCGGCTTCATGGCGGCGCGCGGCATCGACGTGAAGGCCACGCGCTTCTCGACCGCGTTCGGGCGCGGCCTCGATTACTACACCGGCTTCGAATTCGAGCTGCATCACAGGGGCAACGGCGCCGAGCCACTGGTTGCCGGTGGCCGCTATGATGGACTGATGACCCAGCTCGGATCGCCGGCGCCGATCCCGGCCGTCGGCTTCTCGGTCTGGGTGGACGCGCTGACCAGGATCGGCCGCAAGGTGGGAGCTTAAGTCATGAGCGCGCCATTCGTTCTGGCCGTTCCCTCCAAGGGTCGCCTCCAGGAAAACACCGAGGCCTTCTTCGCCCGCGCCGGGCTCAAGCTGTCGAAGGCCGGCGGCGCCCGCGACTATCGCGGCACGCTTGCAGGCCTCGACAATGTCGAGGTCGCCTATCTCTCGGCGAGCGAGATCGCATCGCAGCTCGCCCGCGGCGTCGCGCATCTCGGCGTCACCGGCGAAGACCTGGTGCGCGAGAATATCGCCGACGCCGACAAGCGCGTGTCGCTGATCGACGGGCTCGGCTTCGGCTATGCCGACGTCGTGGTCGCGGTGCCGCAGGCCTGGATCGACGTCCGCACCATGGCGGATCTCGACGACGTCACCACCGGCTTCCGCGAGCAGCATCACATGCGGATGCGGGTCGCGACCAAGTTCGTCAACCTCACGCGCAGCTTCTTCCAGAGCCACGGCATCACCGATTACCGCATCGTCGAGAGCACTGGCGCGACCGAGGGCGCGCCGGCGGCCGGCAGCGCCGAGCTGATCGTCGACATCACCACGACAGGTGCGACGCTCGCCGCCAATGGCTTGCGGGTGCTCGACGACGGCGTGATCCTGCGCAGCCAGGCCAATCTGGTCGCCTCAAAGGAGGCCGACTGGTCGCCGCAGGCCCGCGAGACCGCCCGCGTCATCCTCGACCACATCGCCGCCCGGGCCCGGGCCAACAAATATCGCGAGGTCCGGACCCGCTTCCGGCAATGCGACGCCACCCTGCTCACTGAGGCCCACAGCCGTTTCGGCGTCGAGGCTCCGTTCGGCGGACCGACCTCGTCGGGCATGCTCACGCTGCACTGCCCACCCGGACAGCTCTACGCGCTCGCGAGCTTCCTGCGCGAACATGGCGCCGAGACCGTCTCGGTGGTCTCGCTCGACTACGTGTTCGACCGGGAGAACCCGCTGTTCGCCAAGCTCGAAACGTTCCTGCGGCAGTGAGCCTCAGGTCCGTTCAGCGTAGCGACAGCAAGCAGCAGCTACCATATGCTGTTGAGATGACTTTGAACGCCCTCTGGAACCTTGATCGATGACGCTGGGCTCTGACGTTTCCGGCCTGACCGCCACCGCAGCGAGTGCCGCTGCGAAGGGGCTGTCGATTGTCGTCCCCGTCTATAACGAGGCGGCGGGCCTCGCCGTCCTGCATCAGCGCATCTGCGATATCGCCAAGACCTTGCGGCAACGCTACCGGCTGTCCTGCGAGGTCATCTACGTCGACGACGGCAGCGCGGACGCGACGCTGTCGATCGCCCGCAGCCTGCCGGCCGATGCGGTCGATGTCCAGGTGGTGTCGCTGTCGCGCAATTTCGGCAAGGAGGCTGCACTGATGGCCGGCCTCGACCACGCCCGGCTCGGCGCGGTTTTGTTCATGGACGGCGACGGCCAGCACCCGCCGACGCTCGTCGAGCAGCTCGTGCGGCACTGGATCGAGGACGGCTATGATGTCGTCTACACCGCCAAGGCCCATCGCGACAACGAGCCCTTCCTGCGCCGGGTCGCCGTGCACGGCTTCTACGCGCTGATCAACTGGGGCGCGCGTCAGAAGATCCCGGAGGATGCCGGCGACTTCCGCCTGCTGTCGCCGCGCGCGGTCGCAGCGCTGCGGCAGCTGCCGGAGCGCAACCGCTTCTTCAAGGGCCTGGCAAGCTGGATCGGCTTCCGCCAGATCCGCGTCGACTACGAGCCGGCGCCGCGCACCCACGGCGTGACGACCTTCAGCGCGGCGCGTCTGCTTGGCCTGTCGATCGAAGGCGTGACCTCGTTCTCGGTGGCGCCGCTGCGTTTTGCGAGCCTGCTCGGTGTGATCCTCGCCGGCGGCGCCTTCCTGTTCGGCCTGTCGATCCTGTGGGAGGTCTGGACCACCGGCAAGCAGGTACCCGGCTATCCTTCGCTCGTGATCGGCCTGATGACGATCGGTGGCGTGCAGCTCATCATGATCGGCATCGTCGGCGAATATATCGGCAAGATCCTCTCGGAGCTGAAGGCGCGTCCGATCTACTTCGTCGCCGAGCACAGTGAAAAGCATTTCGAGACCGGCAAGGCCGACGACGCGTCGAAGAGGACGGCGGCCGAATGAGTGCGGCGGCAGCGCCGCGGCCGATCTGGCTCTGCGCCGACGATTACGGCATCAGCCCGGGTGTCAATCGCGCCATCCGCGACCTGGTCGCGCGCGGCCGCCTCAACGCGGCCTCGGTGATGATGGTGGGCCCCGCGATCGAGCGTGGCGAGATCGATACGCTCCAGGCCGCAGCGAAGACGAGCCCGCGCTGCGCGATCGGATTGCATGTGACGCTGTCGGCGCCGTTCCGCCCCCTCACCATGCATTTCCGGCCGCTCGACGGCGACATGTTCATGGCCTTTCCAAAACTGCTGCGCGCCGGATTTCTGCGGCGGCTCGACCGCGAATTCTTTCGCAACGAGGTGAGAGCGCAGCTCGCAGCTTTCGCAGAAGCCTTCGGCCGCGCGCCCGATTTCGTCGACGGCCATCAGCATGTGCAGCTGTTTCCGCAGGTGCGCGACGGCTTCCTCGATGCCGTCAGCGAAGCGGCGCCCAACGCGTGGGTGCGCCAGGGCGGACGCGACCTGCCGCTGGCGCAACGGCTGGCGTCGCCGAAAGCGATGGTGCTCGATGTCCTCAGCGCGCAATTCCGCCGCCGGGCCAGGCGCGCCGGTCTTGCGTTCAATCCCGCATTTGCGGGCGCCTATGATTTCACACGCGCGGCCGATTTCGGCGATCTGGTGCGGCAGTTCCTGGAAGGTCTTCCCGAGGGCGGCCTCGTGATGTGCCATCCCGGCTTCGTCGACGAGGTCCTCACCGGCCTCGACCCGATGACGGATGTCAGGGAACGCGAGCATGCCTATCTCGCTAGCGACGCCTTTGCGCAGCTTCTCACGACCAACCATGTGACATTGCAATGAAACCGGCGAAATCGAGCCCGCGGGGCAGTCTGTCGCATACCGAAATTTAATCCGGCCGCCACTGTTGGGGCCACAATGGAACCCTACATCTGGCTCGCGCTTGTTTCGCGCAAGGGAGACAGATCATGACGCCGCAGGAACGTCAGCTCGTTGACGAGCTTTTCGACCGGCTTTCGAAACTGGAGAATGCACCGCGCGATCCCGACGCGATCGCCGCGATTTCGGACGGCTTACGCAAGGCGCCGGGCGCAGTCTATGCGCTGGTGCAGACCACGCTATTGCAGGACGAAGCGCTGAGGCGCGCGCATGACCGGATCCAGGAGCTGGAAGCGGCCCATGCGCCGGAGCAGTCCCAGTCCGGCGGCTTCCTCGACACCATGCGGGACACGCTGTTCGGCTCGAGCCCGTCGCGCGGCTCGGTTCCGAACGTGCCGCCGCGTGACGCGCGGCCGGTCTGGAACAGCGGCCAGGCGATGCAGCAGGCCCAGCCGGGCTACGGCCAGCCGCCTTATGGTCAGGCCTACGGACAGGGACCAGGGCAAGGCTATGGCGCCCCGCCGGTCGGTGGTGGCGGCGGCTCCTTCCTGGGCACGGCAGCCGCGGCCGCGGCCGGTGTGGTCGGCGGCTCGCTGCTGCTCTCCAGCATCCGCGGCATGATGGGCGGACCGCATCAGCAGGCGTTTGGCGACACCAACGCCCTAGGTGACCGCAGCCCGTGGGGCGGCAGCGACCAGTCGGGCGGCTCACTTGCCCGCGATGCCGGCCTCAACGACATCGGCTCGAACCGTGATCGCGACGACTCGCGTCAGGGCTTCCTCGACCAGGCGTCGAACGATCGGGATAACAACGATCAAAGCGACGACGACAATAGCGACAGCAATGTCGACCTCGCCGACGACAGTGACTTCGGCGGCGGAGACGATGGCGGCAGCGATTACGCGTAAGGCTGCTACTTCAAACCAAAACGGCCACCTAAAGGGTGGCCGTTTTCATTTCGAATGTCAGGCGCTCACATCACCACGACCTTGGTGCCGACATTGACGCGGCCGTAGAGATCGATGACGTCCTCATTGCGCATGCGGATGCAGCCGGAGGAGACGTTGGTGCCGATGGTCCAGGGCTCGTTGGAGCCATGGATGCGGTAGAGCGTGGAGCCCAGATACATCGCGCGCGCACCGAGCGGATTTTCCGGGCCGCCTTCCATGTGCCGCGGCAGATCGGGGCGGCGTGCGATCATCTCCGCCGGCGGCGTCCAATCCGGCCATTCGCGCTTGGCCGTGATCGACTTCACGCCGCTCCAGGTGAACCCCTCGCGTCCGACGCCGATGCCGTAGCGCATCGCCCGGCCGTTGCCCTCGACGAGATAGAGAAACTTGTTGTTGGAATCGACCACGATCGTGCCAGCGCTTTCCTTGCCGCTATAGTCAACAAGCTGTTTCTCGAATTTCGGATCGAACGAACGCTGCCGCGGATCGATTGCCTCCTGCTGGAGACCTGCGCCTTGCTGATATCCGCCCTGCATCTGCGGCTCGCCCATCGGCGGCAGGCGGCGTGGATCGTTGTAGGCGGGCTGCTGCTGATAGATCGGCTGCTGCGGCGCATAGGCCGGACCGCGGCCGGGCCCATCGCCGAACAGGAACTCGATGAAGCCGCCGCCCATATTGGCATTGGAGGCGACGCGCACCGGCGCCGGCGGCACATGCGGCTGGTAGAGCACCGCGGGCGGATCGTTCGGCACTGTATTGTCGAACGCGCTGGCGCGATCGGCGCCGACAAGGAAGGCGCAAGCGCTGCCGAGCAGCGCGACAGACATTTTCTTGAACATCGACGTACTCTGTACTGTTTCGTCTAGTTGCATTCGCCGCCGAACGCGGCTTGCTGTCCGCGTCCTCGACGTGGTCAATAAAGAGCAAACTCCGTTTCGTTTGGTAAACAGAATCGACGTTTCGATTCACCACGTCGCGCGCGGCGGGACAATTTGGCGGTCAGCGTTTATTTTCGATGAAGGGCGGAGCCTCATGGTTAATCGCCCGTTTGCATGTCGTCGCGCGCGGCCGCACGACAGTTCCTGCCGTGAACCTCGTGTTAAATTGCTTCTGCCTACAAAGACGCGTGAGTGAGGTGGGGGGAGTTCCTGATGGCTGTTCACCGCAAGCGTTTTCGTGTCGAGGATATCGCCGGTGGCGAGATGCCAATTCTTGACGTAGCAGAAGAGGCAGGCCCGATGCATACCGAGATTATGGCGGAGCTGCGCGCGATCCGCGCACAGATGGCAAGGGGCACTGTGCCCATGTCCGGCAGCGCAGCCATGGCGGCGATCGACGCCTCCACGAACCAGGAGCTTTCCGACGCACGCACGATGCTCGAGACCTATCGGGCCCAGATCGAGCAGTGCGAGAAGCTGAAGGTCGAGCTCGACCTCATCCATGACGCCATCGACCGCACCAAGCGCGAGATCGCGACGCTGCACGGCAAGAGCTTTGACGGCGGCGAAATGGCCAAGGTCAATGGCGAGCTCGGCGCGGTGGTCGGCGGCACCGAACAGGCGACCCAGCAGATCCTCGAAGCCGCGGAGTCGATCGACCAGGCGGCCAGCGCGATGTCCAAGGTGCAATCGGCCGATCAGCAGAAGCGGCTCGCCGACGACATCCAGGAACGCGTCATCTCGATCTTCGAGGCCTGCAACTTCCAGGACCTGACCGGCCAGCGCATCAGCAAGGTCATGGGCACGATGAAGTTCATCGAGCAGCACATCAATGCGATGATGGAAATCTGGGGCGGCGTCGACGCGATCAAGGCCCACGTGCCGGCGCAGGTGGATACCCGCAGCGAGGACGACAAGCTGCTCAACGGCCCGAAGCTCGCCGGCGACGTCGGTCACGCCTCGCAGGACGATATCGACGCGCTGTTCGACTAAGCGACGCGACAGACGGAAAGCAAACGCCGGCGAGAAGCCGGCGTTTTTTCGTCATTGCGAGCGCAGCGGAGCAATCCAGAGTCCCTCCGCGGAACCAGTCTGGACTGCTTCGTCGCACCAGCGCAAAATTGCTTCGCAATTTTGTCGCGGGCTCCTCGCAATGACGAGCGGTTAGAGCTCGGCCCGCCTCACGCCCTCGGCGCGCAGCGGACGTAGACCATGTTGCCGTAGCGGGTGGCGGCGTCCTTGTCGACGAAGCGGGTGATCATGACGCGGCCGTCGAAGGAGACGATCTCGCGGTCCTGCTCGCCCGGCGTCGGGCCGGGGGGGCCGATATAATTCTTGCCGCCCGGCGAGCCCTTCAGCCGCAATTCCTGCGGCGTGGCCTGGTCGGCGAGATGCATGACCACGCCGCCGGAGGTGCCGGCGCCGATCACGTAGGGATTCTTGCACTGGGCGCGCGCGGCCGCCTCGGTGCGGGCGCGGTCGGCCGGGTTCTGGAACGAGGCGAGACCCCAGCGGCCGACGATCTCGTCGCCGCGGATCGAGGCTGGCATTTCCGGCCCGGTGCCCGGCTCGGCCTCGGGCGCCGGCTGGGACGAGGAAAAGGACGGCAGGCTCATGCCGCCGCCGCAGGCGCCGAGCAGCAGCGCCAAGCAAGAGGCCGCCGCCAGATTGGCAACCGTGCGCGCGTGAGCTGAACTGATCATGGCATTCCCCCGAACAAGACCATGGCCGCATCCCTCCCGCAGCCAAGCGCAAAACCGCAGCCGTAGCAATGACGTCTTAATATACGCCCGCGCCGGAATCGAGTTTCCGTAGACACCATCCTATATCCGCCTCACCAATCGCTTAACCACCTTTGCTTGACAGGATCGCAGTCAAGCCATATCCCCTGCGCACTATTAGCACTCGGAAAGACCGATTGCTAAGGGGCGCCGTTTGATCCTCGGGCAGAGGATGGACGGGAGCGCCGCCCTCACCCACTTCCGCTACTTTCGGAAAACTGAGCCTCCAAAGGGAAACGTCATGGCTAAGTCCAAATTTCGTCCGCTGCATGACCGTGTCGTGGTCAAACGTATCGATGCCGAGGAAAAGACCAAGGGCGGCATCATCATCCCCGACACCGCCAAGGAAAAGCCGTCCCAGGGCGAAGTCGTCGCCGTCGGCCCCGGCGGTCGTGACGAGGCTGGCAAGCTGATCCCGATCGACCTCAAGGTCGGCGACCGCGTGCTGTTCGGCAAGTGGTCGGGCACCGAGGTCAAGATCGACAACGAGGAGCTCCTGATCATGAAGGAGTCGGACATCATGGGTGTGATGGCCTAAGGCCAGACGCCTGAACAGCCGCTGAATGCCATGCCCGGATCATCAGGTCCGGGCATCCATCATTCCGCAGCACAGCATCAAACAAGACACATCACGACATAACAGGGATTGCAGACCATGGCTGCCAAGGAAGTCAAGTTTTCCGGAGACGCGCGCGATCGCATGCTGCGCGGTGTCGACATTCTCGCCAACGCCGTCAAGGTGACGCTCGGCCCCAAGGGCCGCAACGTCGTCATCGAGAAGTCGTTCGGCGCACCCCGCATCACCAAGGACGGCGTCACCGTCGCCAAGGAGATCGAGCTCGAGGACAAGTTCGAGAACATGGGCGCCCAGATGGTGCGTGAGGTCGCCTCCAAGACCAACGACCTCGCCGGCGACGGCACCACCACCGCGACCGTGCTGGCCCAGGCCATCGTGCGCGAAGGCGCCAAGGCGGTTGCCGCCGGCATGAACCCGATGGACCTCAAGCGCGGGATCGATATTGCGGTGACGGCCGTGGTCAAGGACATCGAGAAGCGCGCCAAGCCGGTCGCCGCTTCCTCCGAGGTCGCCCAGGTCGGCACCATCTCGGCCAACGGCGACGCCGCCATCGGCAAGATGATCGCGCAGGCGATGCAGAAGGTCGGCAACGAGGGCGTCATCACCGTCGAGGAAAACAAGTCGCTCGACACCGAAGTCGACATCGTCGAGGGCATGAAGTTCGACCGCGGCTATCTCAGCCCCTACTTCGTCACCAACCCCGAGAAGATGACCGCCGAGCTCGAGGACGCCTACATCCTCCTGCACGAGAAGAAGCTCTCAGGCCTGCAGGCCATGCTGCCGGTGCTGGAAGCCGTGGTGCAGTCGGGCAAGCCGCTCGTCATCATCGCCGAGGACGTCGAGGGCGAGGCGCTGGCGACCCTGGTCGTCAACCGCCTGCGTGGCGGCCTCAAGGTTGCGGCCGTCAAGGCGCCGGGCTTCGGTGACCGCCGCAAGGCCATGCTGGAAGACCTCGCGATCCTGACCGGTGGCCAGCTGATCTCCGAAGATCTCGGCATGAAGCTCGAGAACGTCACGGTGAAGATGCTCGGTCGTGCCGGCAAGGTCGTGATCGACAAGGAGAACACCACGATCGTCAAGGGCGCCGGCAAGAAGCCGGAGATCGAGGCCCGCGTCGGCCAGATCAAGGCCCAGATCGAGGAGACCACCTCGGACTACGACCGTGAGAAGCTTCAGGAGCGTCTCGCCAAACTCGCCGGCGGCGTCGCGGTGATCCGCGTCGGCGGCGCGACCGAGATCGAGGTCAAGGAGAAGAAGGACCGCGTCGAGGACGCGCTCAACGCCACCCGCGCCGCGGTGCAGGAAGGCATCGTCCCCGGCGGCGGCGTGACGCTGCTGCGCGCTAAGAAGGCTGTGGGGCGTCTCACCAACGCCAATGCCGACGTGCAGGCGGGCATCAACATCGTGCTGAAGGCGCTGGAAGCTCCGATCCGCCAGATCTCGGAGAATGCCGGCGTGGAGGGCTCGATCGTGGTCGGCAAGATCCTCGAGAACAAGTCCGAGACCTTCGGCTTCGACGCCCAGACCGAAGACTATGTCGACATGATCGAGAAGGGCATCATCGATCCCGCCAAGGTGGTGCGCACCGCGCTGCAGGACGCCTCCTCCGTGGCCGGCCTGCTGGTGACCACCGAGGCCATGGTCGCCGAAGCGCCGAAGAAGGAAGCCCCGCCCGCGCCGGCCGGCGGCGGCATGGGCGGCTTCTGAGCCCATCCTCACCCGACAGCATTGAGAAGGCCGCCTCCGGGCGGCCTTCTTTTTTGCCGATCATGCTGCACGCTTTCCGATTCAACCGGCGGCCAAAACCCACTACGGTGACGCCGATTCCATTCTTTCGAGGACTTTCGTCAATGCGCGCGCTTCTGGTTTGTTCGACCGCCCTTTTGGCGGCCCTGCTCGCCGTCTCTCCCGAGGTCGCCTCCGCCCAGATGAAGCTGTCGCCGAAGGCCACGGCGCCCGGCGGCATGGAGACGCGCTATTTCACCTCGATCGACGGCCTGATGGATGGCAATGCCGACGTGATCCTGAAGGAGACGCGGCAGGGCAAGACGGTCACCGCAGCCGTGCTCGACGTCTGCTACCCCGTCGCCAAGAACTCCGACCGCAAGGACCGCTTCGTCGTCAATCTCCAGATCGCAGGCCAGACGCTGAGCGGCACAACGTCGAGCCTCGGCGCGAAAGCGCCAGTCACGGTCAAGCTCACGCGCAAGCCGACCGGCGACACCTTCGAGTTCCGCGGCCAGATCGGTATCGGCCAGGCCGTGACCGAAGTGACCTCGCCTGACAATGCCGATCTCAGCGAGAAGGAATTTTTGGACAACCAGACCACCGACGACGGCATTACGCCCCAGCCGAAGGATTTTACCGAAGTCTCGCCCGAAGCGATCGCGGTCAAGGTCAAGCTGGATAACGCGACCGACTTCCTGAAGAGCCTCAAGGGCCAGGACGTCGAGGTGACGCTGGCAAGTCTCAGCGTCGGCTGCGACGCGCTGCGCGCCGGCGAGCAGACCATCAACATGTCGGTCGACCCGGAGCGCTCGGCCGCACTGCTCGCGAAATTCAAGGCGATGCCGGGTGTCACCGCCGCCGGCTGGACCGCAGGGCTGGCGGAGATGGACCGCACCATCCGCATCCCCGGCGCCGACTGGCGCGACGGCGACAAGATCAACCGCGACAAGCTTGCCACCGCGGTGGCTGGCGTGCTGGGCAAGACGCTTGCGGCAAAGCCGGTCTCGCAGAGCTTCAACGCCGCCACCGGCAAGCTCAAGCTCGTCTTCAAGCGTCCGAACCAGGATTTCCCGGCGCTCGATCTCACCGACACGATCGAGGTTTCGGGCCTCGTCTCCGCCGACAAGCCGGGGCCGACCGACAGGCTGATGGTCTGGATCGGCAGCCCTTCGACCACGACCGCCGATGAGAGCAGCGGCGCGAAGCTCAACGTGTCGGATGAGGCGAGCGCCGATGAGGAAGGCGACCAGCCCGACGACAACGGCTCGATCGAGGCGCTCGCCAGGGAGCTGAAGGGCCAGCGCTGGGACGCCGACAAGTCGGTGTGGAAGTAGGGCGCACACAACAACGCGCTGTCATCGCCCGGCTTGGCCGGGCGATCCAGTACTCCGAGACGATTGTGATTGAATAGATAGGCCGCGGCATACTGGATTCCCCGCCTTCGCGGGGAATGACCAGAGCGGGCCTCAATTCCCGTTGGTACGAAAACGCAGTGGCTTCGGGCCGATCAGCGTGAGCACGTCGCCCTGACGCTTCCAGGTCTCGGCAGCGGCGAGAGCGGCGACGAGATCGTCATCGGCCTGGGCCTTTGCCGGCGGACAGGAGCGATCCTGAATTGCGCCTGGAACGAAAATCACGGTGTTGCCGGCCACCGAGAACTGTCCCTTGCCGCCCTTGCACCAGAGCTCGATCACGACCTCGCCATTGTCACCGATCTCGATGTTCGGAATTCGTTTCGAACCGGGCTGCGGCACGGCCTCCAGCGTCATCTCGGTACCGAAGGGAAAGCCCTCCTGCGCATGCGCGACTGTGGACATCGCAAGCACCGCGGCCGCCGCACATACCATCCGCTTGAACGAAACCATGAGACCTCTCGATCGACCTGACTCACCGGGTCTTCTATAAGACAGCGAAGCCTTTGAGAAGATTCGTCGATCCAAGACACAAAAAATCCCCGCGAGCCGAGACCCGCGGGGATTTCATTGTAACACGCCTCCCCGTTACTTCAGCACCAGCGCGGTGAACGGCCAGACGTAGGCCTGCAACGTCACGAGCACGCCGACCAGGCAGGCCAGCACGATCGAGTGCCAGAACACGAAGCGCAGGATCGTGCCTTCGTGGCCGTACCATCTGGTGGCGGTGGAGGCGACAACGATCGATTGCGCGTCGATCATCTTGCCCATCACGCCGCCGGACGAGTTCGCCGCCGCCATCAGGATCGGCGACAGGCCGATCTGCTGCGAGGTGATTTTCTGGAGGTTGCCGAACAGGATGTTCGATGCGGTATCCGATCCGGTCAGCGCCACGCCCAACCAGCCGAGCAGCGTGCCGAAGAAGGGATAGAGCACACCGGTCGCGGCGAAGGCGAGACCGAGCGTGGCGTCGACACCGGACAGGCGGGTGAGCGTGCCGATCGCGAGCATCGCTGAGATCGTGATCAACGAGATCGCACACAGCCGGATGGTGCGGCCGTACTCGGTCAGCAACCTGCCAGGACCCACGCCCATCAGGAAGCCGGAAATGATCGCCGCGATCAGCATGCCAGTGCCGGTGAACGACAGG
Source organism: Bradyrhizobium sp. S3.12.5 (assembly GCF_040548225.1). Classification (NCBI taxonomy): domain Bacteria; kingdom Pseudomonadati; phylum Pseudomonadota; class Alphaproteobacteria; order Hyphomicrobiales; family Nitrobacteraceae; genus Bradyrhizobium; species Bradyrhizobium sp. S3.12.5. Next base: position 119,063 of record NZ_JBEPRF010000012.1, on the reverse strand, counting down.
TAGGTGAAGCTGAACACCGCACTCTCCTTGGTCGGCCCTGGCGCGACCGGCGGCATCTTGTTGATCATCTGGTGCAGTTCGGGAACGGCGTAGTTCCAGGTGAAGATCCCGTTCGCCCAGGTCTTGAAGGCGCCGTTACCCCAGATCAGCATGACGATGCAGACGATGATCCACGGCAACAGCGCGCTCCACAGCTCGGCCTGCGTGAGCGGAGTTTTGTCGAGCGGCGTTGTCGTGCCCATATGCGATACCGATTCGTCGCGGCCGCGCAGCGCAGCCGAGAGCCACAGCTGCTTCGGCTGCCACACCTTCAGGAACAGGATCAGCGCGCCCATCGAGATCAGCGACGCCCCGATGTCGACGATCCAGGGATTGATGTAGTTCGAGATCACGAATTGCGGGACCGCGAACGACACGCCGGTGACTAGGATCGCCGGCCAGATGTCCTTCATGCCCTTCCAGCCCGCGAACGCCCACACCACCCAGAACGGTACGATCAGCGAGAAGAATGGCAATTGCCGTCCGACCATGGCGCCGAGGATGTAGGGATCGAGCCCCGTGACCGAGGCAAGGCCCTGGATCGGCGTGCCCAGCGCGCCATAGGCGACCGGCGCCGTGTTGGCGATCAGCGACAGGCCGGACGCCGCGAGCGGCGAGAAGCCGAGCCCGATCAGCACGGCGCCGGTGATTGCGACCGGTGTGCCGAAGCCCGAGGCCCCCTCGAAGAAGGCGCCGAACGAGAAGGCAATCAGCAGCAATTGCAGGCGCCGGTCCTCGGTGACGCCGCCGACCGCGCGCTTCAACAGCTCGAACCGCCCGGTCGTCACCGTGACCTGGTAGAGGAAGATGACGTTGAGAACGATCCAGCCGATCGGGAAGAAGCCGGTCACAATGCCGAGGATCGAGGCGCGGATCGACATGTTCACCGGCATGGTGAAGATGAAGATCGTGATCAGGTTGGTCACGATCACGGCGATAACAGCTGCGATATGGGCCTTGACGCGCCCGCTCGCGATCAGGACCAGCAGCGTGACGACGGGTATCGCCGCCGCGATCGTCGACAGCACGGGGCTGTGCAGCGGATCATAGATTTGATTCCACATGGTCTTCCTCCCCCACGCGTTTATGTGGCAGGCCGGCCAGCGTGGGCGGCGGGCCTGCTCGACGTTGGAAGCGATAACCCCCGAGTTGGACGCGAATTCCTCGCGAAAGCCGCGGTTCCCGCCTGCTCACAAGCTCGCGAAAATCTGGCAGCCCCCACCCCACGCCGTTATGCCCATGCTAGGGTTGCAAGCCGCGGCTAGCCAACGCAAATTGCAGAACTTGCGACTTTAGTCTAAGCGCACCCATTTTCTGCCATGCCCTCAGCCGCTTGGCTTTGGCGCCGCTGTGCATATCCGTCAGGAGATCGCCCTCTGTGAGAAACATCAGCGCCACGCTCGCGACCGTCTGGCGAATCGCCGGCCCCTATTTCCGATCGGAGGACAAATGGGCCGGCTGCGGCCTGCTCGGCGTCGTCGTCGCAATGGAGCTGGCGCTCGTCGCGATCAATGTGCTGCTCAATCAGTGGCAGAACCGGTTCTACAGCGCGCTCCAGGCCTACGATCTGAATGAGTTCGTCATGCAGGTCTGGATCTTCCTCGGCCTTGCCTTCACCTACGTGGCGCTGGCCGTCTACAAGCTCTACCTGAACCAGTGGCTGCAGATCCGCTGGCGGCGATGGCTGACCCAACATTATCTCGGCGAATGGCTCGACGGCGCCACGCATTATCGCATGCAGCTGAAGGGCGACGCCGCCGATAACCCGGACCAGCGTCTCACCGAGGACGTCACCAACTTCGTCGAGCAAACGCTCGTCCTCGGTCTCGGCCTGCTGTCGTCGATCGTGACGCTGGCATCGTTCATCGTCATCCTCTGGGGTCTGTCCAACAGGGCGCCCCTGCATATTTACGGCACCGATATCGTCATCCCGGGTTTCCTGGTCTGGTGCGCGCTGGCCTACGCGCTCCTGGGTACGGCACTGACGCACTGGATCGGCGCGCCGCTCATCAATCTTTATTTCGAGAAGCAGCGCTACGAGGCCGACTTCCGCTTCAACCTGATCCGCGTGCGCGAAAATTCCGAGCAGATTGCACTCTTGAAGGGAGAGAGCGCGGAGCGAGGTCATCTCCTTCAGCGCTTCGGCTACGTCATCGGCAACTGGTATGCGATCATGAGCCGGACCAAGCGCCTCACCGCCTTCACGGCGAGCTACGGTCAGGCTGCGACGATCTTTCCCTATGTGGTGGTCTCGCCCGCCTACTTCGCCAAGAGCATCCAGCTCGGCGACATGATGCAGACCGGCTCGGCGTTTGGCCAGGTGCAGGATGCGCTGTCCTTCTTCGTCACGGCCTATCGAACAATCGCGGAATGGCGCGCGATCGTCGCGCGTCTCGACGGCTTCGAGATGTCGGTCGATGCCGCGGCAAACCTGCCGGCGCATGAGGCGACGATCGAACTCAGAGCGGCAGGCGGCAGCCGCAATATCGGCCTCGAGAAGCTCTGCGTGTATCTCCCCAACGGCACGCCGCTGGTCGCAGCCGACGGCTTCGCCATCCAGGCGCCCGAGCGCGTGCTCGTGACCGGGCCGTCGGGCTCCGGCAAGTCGACCCTATTTCGCGCCATCGCCGGCATCTGGCCGTTCGGCACCGGCACCATCGCCATCCCCGCGCAGGCGAAGCTGATGATGCTGCCGCAACGCCCCTATTTCCCGGTCGGCGCGCTGGGTGACGCAGTGATCTATCCCGCAGCACCCGGCGCATTCCAGGCCACCCAGATCCGGGACGCGTTGATCGCGGTCGGCCTGCCCGACCTCGCCGAACGGCTCACTGAGGACGGCCACTGGAACCGGATGCTGTCGCTCGGCGAGCAGCAGCGCCTCGGGCTCGCCCGCGCGCTGCTGCATGGGCCGGACTATCTCTTCCTCGACGAGGCCACCGCCTCGCTCGACGAGCCATCCGAGGCGCGGCTCTACCGGCTGCTGGCGGAAAAGCTGCCGCAGGCCACCATCGTCTCGATCGGCCATCGCTCGACGCTCGACGCCTTCCACACCCGCAAGGTGGCGATGGCAAAGGACGGCGCGATCCATGTGCTGGGCAATGGCAGTGCGCCGGCCGAGCCAGAGCCGAGCGCGGCGCGCTGAGCGCGCAGGAAGCGGCGCCCAAAACAAAAGGGCGGCAGATTGCTCTGCCGCCCCCGTTAGTCGTCTCGGGACAAACTTACTTCAGGTTGGTCATCGCCGTCAGGTCGAAGGACAGCTTGGCGATACCGGCCGTGCCGCACCAGTTGGAGCCGACGCCGGTCGGGTTGATCGCAGTGACGTTGGTGGTACCGGAGCCGTTGAAGGCGCTGGTGAAGGCGTTGCAATTGCCCTTGTTCAGGTCGGTGTCGGAGTAACGCAGGTCCAGCGTGAACACCTTGTAGGTGAAGCCGATGCCGACGTTCCAGGTGTTGTAGTCGGCGTATTTGATGCCGTTCGGGAACGGCCCGGCAAAGCCGGGATTGGTGAAGGTCGTGCCGTAGAAGGAGTCGCTGGTGCCGAGGAACTGGCGACCGAACTCGCCCGACACATACATGCCGACGCCGCTCGAACCGAAGATCGTGCTGGGCGCAGTGTACTTGGCGGTGATCGAGGCGTAGTCGCCCCATGCGCCGGAGTTCAGGAAGTTCGGCGAGTAGTACTCGTTCAAGCCGACCGACCAGTTGTCGTTGATGGTGTAAGTGACCTTGCCGTAGACTTCGAAGAAGCTGACATCCTTCTTCATGACGTTGCCGTTGGGAAGGAAGTTCGCGAAGCATTCCGCGCTAATCGGGTTACCGCCCGCGTCGACAGCCAGGCCGCCGTTGCCGCCGTTGTAGCAGGTTCCGCCCGGATACAGGTAGCCCCAGACGCCGATGTCGAAGGCGAACGCGCCGAAGGTCGGGCGGATACCGCCATAGACGTCGATTTCGGCCGCAGCGCGGTTGGCGAAGGAGATGCTCTCCCCGGACACGCCGATATAGAGCTGGAGGTCCTTGTTGATGTTGTAGCGGGGCTCGAAATAGGCGGCGACCGACGGCTTGTGGTTCGACTGGGTCACGCCGCGGAAGATGTAGTCGCTCATGATCGCGCCGCCGAAGGCGATATCCCAGGGATCAAACGCGGGCGGCGGCGGCGCCTTCAGTGCCTTCACGTGCAGATCTGCCGCGAAAGCCGAACCCGTCACCATTGCCAGCGCCGTTGCTAACAAAGTCACTTTTTTCATTTCGATCCCCATCACCAGTTCTAGACCCCGGTCGAGTTCCGGAAGCCCCCCGGGGCCACCCGACCTGATTGCAAATTTCGTTACCGCCGCAATCTGGATTGAGGGATGTGAACCGTGAAGCAAAAAACACGGGCATCTGCCGACTTTTTGGGCGTTCTGACGATTCCACGAAAGGTTGTTGGCCGGTGTTGCTTCCCGATCACATTATTTTCACTCCAAAGTGCACAGAGCCGTCCGGGATACTACGTAGGTCCGCGGCACCGTGGCGCGCGTGCCACGAATCAGCTGACTCAAAAAAGGGCAGCCTCCGGCCGCAGCCGGAGCGGCGATGCAAAAAGGCCGCAGCGTTACCGCCGCGGCCTTCCTGTTGTCGATCATGGTCGGGGAATGAAGTCGGCCCTTGGGCTGAGCTTGGGCCCAACCTTGAGGCCTAACCTTGTCCTTCGGCCGGCGTCGGTTCCGCAGAAGACGAAGGCATCGCCCAGCTTGTCTCGGCGGCAGGCTCGGGTGCCGGTGCTGCCACTGGAGCTGCCGGCTTCGGCGCGGGAGCTGCCTTCGCCTTCTTCGGTGCGGCTTTCTTGGCGGCCTTCTTCGGCGCGGCCTTCTTCACGGCCTTCTTGGCCGCAGCCTTCTTTGCCGTCTTCTTGGCTGCCTTCCTCGGCGCAGCCTTCTTGGCCGATTTCTTCGCAGACTTCTTAGCGGATTTCTTGGCAGACTTCTTGGCGGACTTCTTGGCCGCCTTCTTCTTCGTCGCCCTCTTCGCCGCTACAACCTTCTTGGCCTTTTTGGCCTTCTTGCTTTTTTTCTTACTCGATTTCGCCATCGTGATCCTCCTGTTGCCGCCGTACAATGGTCGATCGGGCGCCCTTCAGCCGTCACCTCCGGACGAAAGCTCAGCGCGACGCATCCAGTGCCGGTCGCGCCCCGCCCGTAGCCCAATCGAGAAGCTCAATCGTGTGTACGACCGGGACTGACGTGCCACTGGCAATCTGCACCATGCAACCGATATTGCCCGCGGCAATCATGTCCGGCTTGACGCTCGCGATGTTGGCAACCTTGCGATCGCGCAACCGGCCCGCAAGCTCAGGCTGGAGAATGTTGTAGGTCCCAGCCGAACCGCAACACAAATGGCTCTCCGGGACATCTTTCACCACGAATCCATTCTTGGAAAGCAATTCTTTCGGAAGCCCCGCGATTTTCTGCCCGTGCTGCAACGAACACGCGGAATGATAGGCGACGACGATGTTGTCTTGCCGTGCAGTCGTTTGCAATCCGAGGCCCGCGACGTATTCGGTGATGTCCTTCGCAAGCGCGGACACCTTTGCCGCATCGGCTGCGAACGCGCCGTCCTCGCGCAGCAGATAGCCGTAGTCCTTGATCACCGTGCCGCAGCCGGACGCCGTCACCAGGATGGCGTCGAGCCCCTCGCCAGCGGCTTCCTTCTGCCATGCCGTGACGTTGGCCCGGGCCCGGCCCAGCGCGTCATCGTCGTGACCGAGGTGATGGGTCAGCGCGCCGCAGCATTGCTCGTCCCTGACCAGGACGACCTCGATGCCGTGACGGGTCAGCAGGCTGATGGCGGCCTGGTTGATGCGCGGCGCCAACACCTGCTGGGCGCAGCCCTGGAGCAGCGCGACCCGGCCGCGCTTCTTGCCAAGCGCAGCGAACACGCTGCCCGGACGCGCGCCCGGCGCCGGCAGCCGCCCTGGGGCCAGCGCCAGCATCGCCTTGAGGCGCTGGATCAGGCCGGGCGTGGCCGAGGGCCGCGGGGTCGGCAGGAAGACGGCAAAGGGCCGGGCCAACTGTGCCAGCCGCATGCTGATGCGAAACCGCTGCGGGTCGGGCAGCACGAAGGCCAGCACCTGGCGCAGCAGCCGCTCGGTCAGCGGCCGCTGATAACGCTGCTCGATCCTGACACGGGCCTGATCGACGAGGTGCATGTAGTTCACCCCGGAGGGACAGGTCGTCATGCAGGCCAGGCACGACAGGCAGCGGTCGACATGCTTGACCACCTCGGCCGTCGGCGCCTGGTCCTTCTCCAGCATCTCCTTGATCAGATAGATGCGGCCGCGCGGGCTATCGAGCTCGTCGCCGAGCAGCACATAGGTCGGACAGGTCGCGGTGCAGAAGCCGCAATGAACGCAGGCGCGCAGGATCTTGTCGGCTTCCGCGATGTCGGGGTCGGCGAGCTGCGCGAGTGAGAATTCGGTCTTCATGCCGCAGTGCCCCGCGTCAGCCGTCCCCGGTTCAAAATGGATTTTGGATCGAAACTGGTGCGGACCCTATCGCTCAGCGCGGCAATGCCGGGCGATTGCGGATGGAACACGTCGACGCTGCGCCTGACGTCGTCAGCGGCCCGGATCAGCGTGGCATGCCCGCCGAACGCATTGGCCCGCTGGCGCACGGCCTGGGCATGCGCGTCGGCCGTCGGCGGCAGTGCCGCCCAGATCAGCCCGCCGCCCCAGTCGTAGATGACGTCGCCGCCGGTCTCGCGCGCCAATTGCGTGCCGAGCGCCGCGCCCGAAGCCGGCGGACAGACGATCCGCCACACCGGCCAGCCGCCAAGCGCGCCGCCGGCCGCGAACGGCAGCACGTCGCGGATGGTGGCCCACAGCGTGGATGACGCTGCGTCCTCGATCAGCGTTGCGGTTCCGAACGGCGCCAGCAATTCGAGGAGCGAGCCGGCGCGATGGGCGGCGGAGGCCGTGATGCCCTCGAGCCGCAGCACCGTCAACGCCTCGCCCTGGCCGGCGATATCGCCAAGCCCGTCGGTCTTGGCGCGGTAGGCCGATTTCGGCAGATGCGCGGCGGCGGAGACGTCGAAGGGCGAGCCGAGGGCCGCAATCATCGCCTTGTTAGCGGCGGCATCGTCGAGCCCGCGCAGCAGCAGCGTCCGCTCGGCCTCGGGCTTTGGCATCACCTTCAGCGTCACTTCGGTCATCACCGACAGCGTGCCCCAGGAGCCAGCAAGCAGCTTGCAGAGGTCGTAACCTGTGACGTTCTTCACCACCTTGCCGCCGGTCTTGAAGCTGTCGCCGAAACCCGAGACCGCATGCGCCCCCAGGAGATGGTCGCGCGCCCCGCCCGCCTTGATCCGGCGCGGGCCGGCCAGCCCGGCCGCGATCATGCCGCCGATGGTGCCTGATACGGGCGTGCCGAGCAGCGGCGCCGTGTTGATCGGCTCGAAGGCGAATTGCTGGTTCTTGGCATCGATCAGCGACAGCACGTCGGCCAGCGGTGCGCCGGCCTGGAGCGTCACGATCAATTCATTGGGCTCGTAGGAGGTGATGGCGTTGAGCGCGGAGACATCGAGCACGGCGTTGGTCGCCATCGCATGCCCGATGCTGCGCTTGGAGCCATGACCGATGATCTCGAGCGGCTGCTCATTGGCAATCGCCGCGCGCACCACCTCTTCGACGTCTTTGGCGTCTCTGACCCTGAGCGTGTCCACGCGTCTAGCGGGTAACGAAATTTGGTCCCAAAATCAAATGCGGACACCGAACAGGGAGCGAAATGCGTCAAGCCCGGTATCGGTGATCTCGACCGAGCGCCCCTGCGGCCTGCGGCGGATCCAGTCCCGCTGGAACGCCAGCTCAGCGAGCGCCGCACCTGCCCGTCCTGCCAGATGCGGCCGGCGTTCGCTCCAGTCAAGACAGGGCCGGCACAGCACCCGCCGATGCCGCGACGACGGGCGGAGATCAATACCGAAACTGCCGAGGAACGCCGTGCCCGCTTCCGTCAGCTCACCAACCTCCTGGTCGAGAACCAGATATTCGCGCTCCCGCAGCGCGTCCGCGAGGGCGACACCGAGCTCGCCCGCGAGGTGATCGTAGCAGGTCCTCGCTTGCCGCATCGCGGCATCGATCCGTGCCGGCGGCCGCGTGGCTTGCGGACCTGTTACGGCGACCGTCATCATGCCCTCCAGGACCTGCGCGACGAGCGGTGTGGCCAGCCGGTACAACCGGCGCGGCCCCCGCCGCTCGACTTTCAGAAGCGCGTGCTGCACCAGCCGGCCGAGATGCCAGCTCGCCGTCTGCGGCGTGACGCCGGCGACCAGCGCCAGCTCGCCCGCGGTCTGCGCGCGTCCGTCCATCAGTCGCGACAGGATCAGGGCCCGGCCGGGATCGGCGATCAGGGCCGCTAGGTCGGCGAGCTCGCGTGCGATGGTCGGCATGGCCAGCTCCGGCATGTGACGAAAACCCATCCTGCTTGTCGCACCGGACGTCGCCGCAACGTTTCGATCAGGATCGAAATGTTCACGACATCGACACTTCGATCACCGGCGAAGCCAACCGGCAAGACATCGCGAGATGGTCGCAGCGATCGCGATCGAAGACGAAGCAAGGGAGGCACAGATGGAGCGATCGAGACATGCGCGGCCGGCACCGCGCACACATGGAGCGTTCAGCCGCAGGTCAGTGATCCGCGCCTGCGGCACCGTCCTGGCGATCCATCTCTCGCCATGGACGGCGGCGTCATCTCAGGCACAGGAGCAAGGAGCAAAGACAATGAACCACTATGCAACACAGAAATCCATCAGCGACGCTGTCGACGGCGGCGGCCTGCTCGTGGTCGCGCAATGGGAGGCCAAGCCCGGCGAGGCCGACAGGATCGCAGCCATCCTCGATCGCTTCCTGCCGGAGGCGCAGCGCGAGGACGGCGTCAAGCTGTTCCTGATCTCGCGGGCTACGGACAATCCGGCGCAGTTCCTGTTCTACGAGCTGTTCCGCGACGAAGCCGCGTTCAAGGCACACCAGGAGAGCGCGCATTTCAAGACCTACATCGCCGGCGAAGCGCTGCCGCTGCTGGCGAAGCGTGAGCGCGCGCAATACGGGCTGCTGTAAACGCTCGTGGAGGGAAGCGCTCGCGTCGCAAGCTCTTCCCTCCATAAGATCCTAGAACCGCGGAATGTCCGGGAACGCAACTTTACCGGCATGCACATGCATGCGGCCGAGCTCGGCGCAGCGGTGCAGGGTCGGAAACACTTTTCCTGGGTTGAGCAGGCCCTGGGAGTCGAAGGCGCATTTCAGCCGCTGCTGCTGGTTGAGGTCGATCTCGGTGAACATGTCGGGCATGAGATCACGCTTCTCGATGCCGACGCCATGCTCGCCGGTGAGCACGCCGCCGAACTCGACGCAGGCGCGCAGGATGTCGGCACCGAAGGCTTCGGCGCGCTCGATCTCGCCGGGCTTGTTGGCATCGTAGAGGATCAGCGGATGCAGATTGCCGTCACCGGCGTGGAACACGTTGGCGCAGCCGAGCTGGTATTTTTCCGAGAGCGCGCGGATGCGGGCGAGCGCCTTCGGCAGCGCGCCGCGCGGGATCGTGCCGTCCATGCAGAGATAGTCGGGCGAGATGCGGCCAACGGCAGGAAACGCAGCCTTGCGGCCGGCCCAGAACAGATTGCGCTCGGCCTCCGAGGTCGAGATCTGGCAGGTGGTCGAGCCGCAGCCATTCGCAATGGTCTCGACGCGCGTGATCAGCTCGTCGACCTCGATCTTGGGACCGTCGAGCTCGATGATGAGCAGCGCCTCGACGTCGAGCGGATAGCCGGCATGGACGAAGGCTTCGGCGGCATGGATCGCAGGCTTGTCCATCATCTCCATGCCGCCGGGAATGATGCCGGCGCCGATGATGCGCGCCACGCATTCGCCGGCCGCCTCGACCTGCGCGAAACCGACCATCAGCGCGCGCGCCGTCTCCGGCTTCTGCAGGATGCGCACCGTGATCTCGGTGATGACGCCGAGCAGACCTTCTGAGCCGGTAATGACGCCCATCAGGTCGTAGCCGGAATTTTCGCACCCCTTGCCGCCGATGCGCAGGATCTCGCCGCTCATCAGGACAAATTCGCAACCGAGCACGTTGTTGGTGGTCATGCCGTATTTGAGGCAGTGCACGCCGCCGGAATTTTCCGCGACATTGCCGCCGATCGAGCAGGCGATCTGCGAGGACGGATCGGGCGCGTAATAGAAGCCGGCATGCGCGACCGCCTGGCTGATCGCGAGATTGGTGACACCGGGCTCGGTGACGACGACGCGATTGTCGAAATCGATCTCGCGGATGCGCTTGAACTTGCCGAGACCCAGCAGCACGCCGTCCTCCAGCGGCAACGCGCCGCCGGATAGCGAGGTGCCGGAACCGCGCGGCACCACCTTGATGCCGTGGGCGGCACAATATTTCAGGACGAGCGAGACCTGCTCGGTGGTGTCGGGCAGCACCACGACCATCGGCGGCTGCCGATAGGCGGTCAGCCCGTCGGATTCATAGGCCCGCATCTCGGCAGGCGTATCGATCACGCCCTCGCCGGGCACGATCGCGCGCAGTGCAGTAACGATCTCGGCGCGGCGCGCGAGCACGGCCTGATCGCTCGCAGGCATCATGATGGCCATGACTTGTCCTTCCGGCTCACGCCGCAGTGTCGATTTGTCGCGACAAATCAACCACGTCCGGGGCCGTTTGGGTAGGCCATCCGAAAGTCGGAGCAACGATCTTCCGGCGAGTTCGCTCTGGGACAAGTGGGAAATCATGAAACCTGTCATGGTTTCGCGGCTTGTCCAAGCCGAGCGGGCCGTGCCAAAACCGGCAGGGTTCGACGATCGCCGACCGAATAAGACCCCACCGGGAAAGAGACGAAGAGCACCCTATGAAAAAACTGACTTTTGGCGCGCTGATGATCCTCACCGTCACTGCCACGGCCACCAGCGCGATGGCGCAGGATGCCGCGGCCGGCAAATCGTCGTTCAACAAATGCCTGGCCTGCCACGCCATCGGCGAAGGCGCCAAGAACAAGGTCGGCCCCGAGCTCAACGGCCTCGACGGCCGCAAGTCCGGCACCGCGCCGGATTACAGCTATTCGGACGCGAACAAGAATTCCGGCATCACCTGGAACGAGGCGCAATTCAAGGAATACATCAAGGACCCGAAGGCCAAGATCCCCGGCACCAAGATGGCGTTCGCCGGCATCAAGAACGAGACCGAGATCAACAATCTGTGGACCTATGTGTCGCAGTTCGACAAGGACGGGAAGATCAAGCAGTAAGCGGGTGAGCGGCGGCCGCTAATCCGCGGCCGCCTGCGCCGCGGCGACTTGACCGATCATTGTCTCGATCTCCGTCTTCACGAGATCCGGCACCGCGTTCTGCACCATGTGGCCGAGATCGGGCAGCACGATCAGCTTTGCGTTCGGCACCGCCGCTGCGAAGGGGCGCGCGTGGATGTCGGTCTTTACCGTCTTGTCGGGCTCGCCGGCGATGATCGTGACCGGCACCCTGATCTTGCCGTAGCGTGGAGCCTGCTCGGCCACCGACGCCTTCAGCGTCACCAGATCATAGGCATTGGCGATGAATTCGCGCGGACGCAGCAACAGCGGCGTCGCGGACTCCTTCACGAAACCGTCCGGCATCGTCTGCGGCAGGAAGACGCTGCGCGCGCCAGACTCGGCGACGAAATAGCCCAGTGGCAGCGTGATGGTGTAGGCGAGCAGCGGCCCAATCACCGGCATTGCGATGATCTCGTTGTAGCGGCCGACGCCGCCGCGCCAGGGATGGGTCACCGGCGCCAGCATCACGAGGCCGGCGACGCGGCTTGCGTGATCGAGCGCCAGCCGCGCGCCGAGCGCCCCGCTCCATGAATGCGCGACGAAGACGGCGCGATCGATCCCGAGCTTGCCAAGCGCCTCGTCGATCATCCGCGCCTGGATGTCCGGCGTCGAATCCTGCCGTCGCGCGCGCGTGCTCCAGCCATGGCCGGGACGGTCGATCAGGATGACGCGATGCTGCTTGGCCAGGAGGTCGCCGAGCGGATGCCGCATCACTTCGAGGTTGGAACTCGCGCCATGCAGCATCACGATCGGAGGGCCGGCATCGCGCGGGCCGATGTCGACGACATGGAGCACAGCACCGTCGACCTCGATCATCCGGCCCTGCGGTGGAAAGCTACGCTGCACGGCGACGATTCCGGCCTGCGTGACCACCGCCAGCAGAACCAGCGCGGTCGCAATTGACATCGCGATCATGGAGAAAGTCCGGGCAATCCAGGGCACATGGCAGCTACGGGTCTTAGCACACGGCAGTTTCGCCCGGTGGGCGTCAGCGCTTCCACCGGAAATGCCGGGGCTGTGGATATGTGCATAATCTCAATCTACAAAAACGGAATGAAATCAATGGCCTTCGCAGGCGACCCACAAGCCTCGGATCAGCTTCATGCAGTCGTCATGGCGGCTTCCTTATAATCGCCACGGTCGGTTCCGCCATCTAGGCGCGGGTGGGCGCCGATCCTCCTCGCAACCTCACGGCTGCGGGAAAGGCCGGCAGGATTTGTCCTGGCTTGAACCGGAGGATTTTTCGATGAGCTTGAGATCGAACGATACTGCAATCGACGAGATCGTCGCGAGCTGCAACGGCGACCTGCGCGGTGCCGTGCGGGCGCTGCTCCTGATCAATGAGCATCTCGAGACGGAGCTTGCAAAGGCTTACGCAGCGGCCGTCGATCGCGGTCTTGCCGAACGCGGCGGCAGCGTTCTGCACTAGGCCTAGCCTGCGCCGTCCTCGGCCTTTTGCTCATCGGGCGTGAGTGCGGGACAGGCGCGAATGGTCGAGCGTGCCAGCTTGGCATCGTCCTTGGATTTGTAAGGACCGTCGCCGAACCAGATGTCGCCGTTGATGACCGGATTGCTGGTCACGATGTTGCATTTGCCGGTGGCGCGATTGCCGACCACCCAGAACAGCCCGTCGGCAAGGCTGATCGTTCCCGACGCCAGCAGCAAGCTGCAAGCAAAGATCAAACGCTTCATGGCTTTTGCTCCTGCCATGCAGGTAGGCCTGCGCCGGCGCCGGCAATAGTCCTTGCGACGTTGCGCCTCCGATCGTGGTTAATCGGCGGGCGCCACAACCGCTCAAGAAATGATCGAGTTAGAGGCTAGATGTCGCGGCCTTCAACCTTCTCGGTCAAAGCCTTTACCTGATCGGGAATCTTCTCGAGGTGCGGATTGACGGCGAGCGCCTTGCGATAGGCCTCGAGCGCGCGCTTCTCGTCGCCGACGTCCTGCATGATCATGCCGAGCCCCGCGAGCGCGCCGAAATGACGGGGCTCCCTGGTGAGCACCTCGCGGATGTCGGCGAGCGAGCGGGCATAATCGTTCTGCATGTAATAGAGCGTGGCGCGCCGATTCCAGGCTTCGATGTAGTCGGGGCGGAGCTTGATGACCGAATCCAGCAGCTTGATCGCGACGTCGATCTTCTTCGCATCGACGGCCGCCTTGGCCCGCGCCATCAACAATGCTGCGGTGTCGCTCGGGGTCTGGAGCCAGATCGCCCAGATCCGCGCCTCGACATGCTTGGCGCTGTCTTCGTCGGGGGCGGCCTTCAGCGCGCCGAACAGGAAATCGAGATTCTTGGTGCGCTCGGCCTTGGGCAGCTTGGCCGGCGCTTCCGGCAGCTTCTTCTGCTGCTTCGCCGGAGGGGCCGGATCATCCTGCGCCAACACGGGCGCGAAGCCGGCGGTCCCGAGAACCAGAGCCAGGCACAGCGTGCGCGCGAAAGGGAATCTCACTGCCATCATCAAAGTCTAAACGCGTAAAGCCGCCCTTGCAAAGCAGGGCGGCGTCAAACTCGTGTGAGACCGTGGTCTTGCGGGGCGCGTGCGCGAGGCGAGCGCGAAGGCGATCAGCCCGCCCGGATCAGCCCGCCCGGATCAGCCTTGGCGAGCCTTGAAGCGGCGCTGCACCTTGTTGATCACATAGACCCGGCCCTTGCGGCGGACCAGGCGGTTGGCGCGATGGCGACCGCGCAGCGACTTCAACGAGTTACGGACCTTCATGGCAGAATCCTGAACGTTCGAAAGGCCGTGTTCGGCACTACCGTTTCGGCACGCGCGAATGTGGCAAAATGAGATCTTTCCCGCTGGCAGACTGACCGCCCGGGACGGGGCGGTTCTTAAGGCATGGCGGGAGGTGATGTCAATGTTAACTGCCCGGTTCCGAACCGGCAAATTCGCGAAAACAACCCCATGCACAGTAGAAACGGCCGGACCGGCCCGATTCTGACCGCTCCGCCCAACCAAGGTTCGCTTGCCAAGTTCGTTATATCATATAATCAATTTGGCAACCCGTCGGGAGGACCCCCATGCCCAAGCTGAAGCTGCCGAACATTGACGATGTCGTCGCCATCGACATCCACACCCATGCCGAGGAGCCCTGCGGCTGCCATCCCGACGACGGCTACGACGATTTCCAGGCGCAGATGGCCGACTACTTCAAGTCGCCGAACAAGCATCCGCCGACCGTGCCGGAGACCGCGGCCTACTACCGCTCCAAGAACATCGCCGCGGTGATCTTCCCGGTCGATGCCGAGCGCGAGACCGGCTTCCGCCGCTACAACAATTACGAGATGATCGAGGCCGCCTCCGACCATCTTGACGTCCTCATCCCCTTCGTCTCGATCGACCCGCACAAGGGCAAGCTCGGTGCCCGCGAGGCGCGCAAGCTGATCGAGGAATACGGCGTGCGCGGATTCAAATTCCATCCGACCATGCAGGGCTTCTACGCCAACGACCGCATGGCCTATCCGCTCTACGAGGAGATCAACAATGGCGGCGCGATCGCGCTGTTCCATACCGGCCAGACCGGCGTCGGCTCGGGCATGCCGGGCGGCATGGGCATGCGGCTGAAATATTCCAACCCGATGTACATGGACGACGTCGCAGCCGACTTCCCCGACCTCAAGATCATCCTCGCCCACCCCTCCTTCCCCTGGCAGGAAGAGGCGCTGTCGGTCGCGACCCACAAGCCGAACGTCTACATCGACCTCTCCGGCTGGTCGCCGAAATACTTCCCGCCGATCCTGGTGCGCTATATCAACTCGATCCTGCAGGACAAGATGCTGTTCGGCTCGGACTGGCCGGTGATCACGCCGGACCGCTGGCTGTCGGACTTTGCCAAGATCGACATCCGCGACGAGATCCGCCTGAAGGTGTTGAAGGCCAACGCGCGCAAGCTGTTGGGAATTTAGCCGCGTATTCATCGCCACAGCGCATCGAGGGCTTCGAGCGCTATCGAAGCCCTCACGCTCAAGACTTGTGCCAGGCCTCCTAACGGCTGGTGTGATCCGCCCCACCCACCTCCTTGATGAAGGCGAGCAGGAGCGTGCTGAGCCGAGCCGGTTGCTCCTGTTGGATCCAGTGACCGGCGCCGTCGATCAGCTCGATGTCACGCATCCTCGTCGCCGCCTTCGTCCTCATGAGATCGATCGCGCCCGGCGCCGCATAGGTGCCCCAATCGCTTTTCCCGCTGATGAAGAGCGACGGGACGTCGATCGTCTTGCCCGAAAACAGGCGCAACTCAGCGTTCAGGTCGGGGTCGGAAAAGACGCGATAAGCCTGCAGGGCGCCTTGAAACCCGGTGCGGCCATACTCCTCCGTGTACACGGCAAGCTCCGGCTCGGTGAGCCATTTGCTGGCCAAAACCTCGGCGGCGGAAGGCTGGAATGGAGCGACGGTCTGCGACATCGTCTTGCCGAGATCCATGACGTAGTAGGTGGGCATTTGTGCAAGTTCGATGGCGGTCGGCGCCTTCAACGGATGCGGCTTATTTCCCGGCCAGTCAGCGCTCTTGGCGTAGAAAAATGCACGAAGAAACGCGTGTAAGCCTTGAGGCGGGTGCCACAGATCATCGTTCGCCTCCCGCGTGCTCAGATATTGCTGATAATGCTTTCGCGGCGGATCGAGCGCCGCCAGCGCGGCCGCCAACTTTTGATTTCCAGTGTTCGGTTGAGCCGACGATGCCTCGCTTTCCGCAATGTTGAACGGAAACGCCGGCGGACCGGGGAACGGTGCGCTCATCAGCACCACCGAGGGAAAGACGTCGGGTCGGGCCAACGCACAATAGGCCGCCACGGGTGAGCCGAAGTCGTGCCCGACGAGCATTGCCGTGTTTCGATACCCCAACGCCGAAACCAAACCGAGGGCGTCACGCGTCATATTCAACAGGCTGAAAGGCTCTAGCGGGGCGTCATAGCCGTTCACCCAACCGGTGGTGCGGCCAAAACCCCGCTGGTCGGACGCCACGACATGGTACCCGGCGTCAGCCAGAATTGGGATCAGGTGTCGCCAGCCGTAAGCCAAATCCGGAAAGCCGTGCAGAAGCAGCGCGAGCGGCCGGCCGGAGCTTTCGTAACCGGCTTCGAGAATATGTACATCGAGGCCGTTGACCCCATGGATCATGCGCGAGCGCACCCCCTTGGGAAGCGTTCCCCCGCCGTATGATGATGTGGTCAAATCACTTCCTCCAATAGGGTTTGCGCGGGCCGGGCAAAGCGAAGCCGCAATCAGGCTGGCGCGCCCATCGCTAAGACGGCTCGTCGGGACACTGATGGCTTGAAACTGCATGGACGACTCATCAGCCGGGCCCTTTCTATGGTGATCGCCATAGTATGGCGATCACCATAGTCGCGTCAAGCGGATCGTGTTAGGTTCACGGCATGCCACGTAAGACTGATGCCCGCGCTCGCGCGATTGCCACGGCCGAACGCCTGTTTCGCATCCAGGGCTACACTGCGACTGGATTGACCCAGATCATTGAAGAAAGCGGCGCGCCCAAAGGATCGTTCTACTTCCACTTTCCACGCGGCAAGGCACAGCTCGCAGAGGAGGCCATCGATCATTACGTTGCGACTAGAATTGCGGTATTGCGGACTATCTCGGCGAATACGACGGGCGATGCTCTGAATTTCGTTCGCCAGATTTTCGGTACATTCGCGGCCGAAATGGTCGCCTCTGATTTCCAGTATGGATGTCTGATGCAAAATCTGGCGAATGAGCTGCCCGCGCTCGACGCTGAGCTGACCAAACGGGTAGCGCGCGGATTTGCCGATTCAACCGAGATTGTTGCGGAGCATTTCAGGGGGTGCGGTTTCGCTCCCGCGCGCGCATCCTCTACCGCAGCCGCATTGGTAGCCGCCGTCGAAGGCGCGCGAACGATCGCCCGCCTCGAGCGCACGCCGGCTGTATTCAAGGCGCTGGCGGATGTCAGCGTCCAGAGGTGGGCCGCCCCCGAGGGGTGATCCGGGTTCAATGTTGTCGCCCCGGGCGCATGGATCGCCATCCGGACGCCTTGTATAGTCCTTGCGCCCCTACGACCCCGGAGGACCGGTCAATTGAGCCTCAAAGCCGTCGTCTTCGATGCCTACGGGACGCTCTACGACATCCAGTCGGTCGCAGAGATCACCGAGGATGCGTTTCCGGGCTATGGCGAGATCATCACGCAGGTCTGGCGGATCAAGCAGCTCGAATATACCTGGTTGCGCTCGCTGATGCGGCGCTACCAGGATTTTTCTGCCGTCACGCGCGACTCGCTGGCCTATACGCTGCGCGTGCTCGGGCTTACCTACGAGCGCGAGGCCTTCGAGCGCGTGATCGAGAAATATCTGCATCTCGATCTCTATCCGGATGCGACCGCAGCGCTTACCGCGCTGAAACCGCGAAAGCTTGCGATCCTGTCCAACGGCAGCCCGGACATGCTGACTACGCTGGTGCGCAACTCCGGCCTCGACCGCCTGCTCGACGCCACCATCAGCGTGGACGCGAACAAGATCTTCAAGCCGAGCCCGCAGGCCTATGAGCTGATCGGCGAGGTGCTCGGCACCAAACCAGACGAGGTGCTGTTCGTCTCCTCCAATCCCTGGGACGTGGCCGGCGCGAAAGCGTTCGGGCTCAACGTTGCCTGGATCGAACGGGTGACGCCGGAGGCCATGGCGTTGGCTTGCGTCGAGAACGAACTCGTGGCACCGCTGACGCTATTCAAGGCGATCCGCACCCAGATGGACGAGCTCGGCTTTGCGCCGGATCATCGCGTCCGCTCGCTCTCGGAGCTGGCAAGAATCGCCTGAATCAAGCATCGCCTGAGTATCGCCGCCCCCCGTAAGTCCTCGATGAGCTGACTGGAATGAGCCTGGAATCCGTTCGCGCCTTCTTCGCCAAGAAAGCCCCCGACATCACCGTGATGGAATCCCCGATCAGCTCGGCGACCGTGACGCTGGCTGCCGAAGCCTATGGCGTCGAACCCGGTATGATCGCCAAGACATTGTCGCTACGCGTCGGCGAGCGCGTGATCCTGATCGTCGCCGCCGGCACCTCGCGGATGGACAACAAGAAGGTCAAGGCAGCGTTCGGCGGCAAGCCGAAGATGCTCGGGCTGGAAGAGGTCGCCGAGATCACCGGCCACGAGGTCGGCGGCGTCTGCCCGTTCGGGCTGAAGTCGCCACTGCCGGTCTATTGCGACGTCTCGCTGAAAGCGTTCGACGTGGTGGTGCCGGCCGCAGGCTCGACCCACAGCGCCGTGCGCATCACGCCGGGGCGGATGGCCGAGCTGACCGCGGCCGAATGGATCGATGTCTGCGAGGTCAGGCCGTAAAGCGGCTACAGCCTGTACTGATGCCTGATGCATTTGCCGGTCAGGGAGGCTAATGTCTGGACCATGCCCGACGACAAGGTGAAACGACGACTGACCACTGTGCTGTGTGCCGATGTGCACGGCTATTCTCGCCTCATGGAAGCAGACGAGGCGGGAACGCTGGAAACGCTCCGCCGCTACCGCACGGCCATTGCGGGATTGGTGGAGCGTCATGACGGCCGCATCGTGAATACCTGGGGCGATGCTATCATCGCCGAGTTCGCCAGCGTCGTCGAGGCCGTGCAATGCGCGGTCGAGATTCAGCAGGAAATTTCCAACCAGGATTCGGGCCCACCTGACGCAAACCCGATGCGGTTTCGCATCGGCGTCAATCTCGGCGATGTGATGGTGGATGGTTCCGATCTTTATGGAGACGGGGTCAATATCGCGGCGCGTCTGCAAGAACTCGCCGAACCCGGCGGCATCGTGATCTCCAGCTCCGCCTATGACCAAGTGCACAACAAATTATCTGTTGGCTTCGACTGTCTCGGCCAGCGTCCCATGAAAAACATTGCTCCCATGACCAGCTATCGTGTGACCATGAGCGGCCAAACCGCTCAAGCACGGAGCTTTCCGCCTGGCGAAGGCCTGACGTCTCAGGGCGCTGTTGCGGGTTCGGAAACTGACGCCGCACGCCGCGACAGATACCAGCAATCCACGTGGATGCGCTTCGTTTCAGATGGGCTGGCGAAGCTGCCCCGCCCGGTCGCAGTGGCCCTCACGGTGTCGGCCTTCCTGATCCTGATCAATGTTTTCACTGGGATGCACAGGATCTGGTTCCATTGGCCAGTTGCAGCGATACTCTTCGGCGTCCTCATGCGGACAGCGCTCGGGCGTCGACCTGAGTCAGACAGCAAGAGGAACCGCTGAATGAGGCGGCATGACCGCGTCTTCACGCCTGCCGCTGCGCATCTTTCCGGATCATGTTCTCAGAAGCGCTGATTGTCGCCATCGTCATAGGGCCGCGGCTGCGCCTGCGGAGGTGGCGGCGGCGCATTGTTATAGCGAGGCTGCGGCACAGCCCGGCCGCGCGGAACCGGCTGCTGTGGTGGCATCTGGTTGTTGGACTGGAACACCGCGCGACAGCCGCTGGAGAGTTGCGGCGTGTTCTGCCGCAGGCAGGCGGTGATGCGGCTCACATCCGGGATCTGATCGCTGCACAGGCGCCAGACATCCGGCGTGCAGGCCATCTGCTGCTCCATGGTGCCGCGATATTCCTCGGCGGACGCGGCGCTTTGCGCGACGATGCCGCTGATCGCAAGCGCCGCACCCAGCGCAATTCGCTCTGTTCGCATGGTCCCAATTCCTTCTCGAATCCCTCGATTTGTCCTGAATCAATGAGACGCGGTCAGGTTCTGGCCCAACAAAAAAATGTGAAAATTCGGGTAGGAACCTACTCGACCCTGCCGATCTTCCTGACCGCCGCGATCAGCCGCGCACTGTCGGTCGCCACGAAATCGGAGAACGCTGGCGCATCCTGATAGGCGACCAGACTGCCCGAAGCATCGAAGGTCTTGAGCACGTCAGGGCTCGTCATCACCTGCGCCATCGCCTCGCGCAAGCGGCTTGCGATCGGCGCGGGAAGAGCGCTCTGCGCAAACAGCCCGGCCCAGATGTACATCTCGACATCCTTGTAGCCGAGCTCCTGGAAGGTCGGCACGTCGGGAAAGCTCGCAACACGTTGCGCACCGCAATTGCCGAGCACGCGCAGCTTGCCGTCGTCGACCTGCGGCTTCAGCGTGCCCGGTGCTGCTGCGATCGCCTGCACGGTGCCGCTGAGCAGCGCGGTCAATGCCGGCCCCGCGCCGCGAAACGGCACGTGCAGCAGCTTGATGGCCGCGCTGTTGGCGAACATCTCCATTGCCACATGCAGCGTGCCGTAAGGTCCGGATGAACCATAGGTGATCTGGCCCGGGCGCTTCTTCGCGTCCTCGACGAATTCCTGCGCCGTCTTCCATGGCGCCGAAGTCGGCACCGCAAGCAGCGTGGGATCGGCCAGCACGCGCGCGATCGGCATGAATTGCGCCACTTCATACGCGACCGGACGATCGAACAGCCGGTCGGCCTCGGGCAGCACCGCGAGCGAGGACAATGTCATCAGCAGCGTGTAACCGTCGGGCTCGGCGCGCGCGGCTGCAGCGTTGCCGACCGATCCGCCGGCGCCGCCGGCGCGGTTGTCGACGATGACGGACTTGCCGAGGATCCGCTCCAGCGCCTGCGCGACGGGACGTGCCGCAAGATCGGCCTGGCCGCCGGCCGGGAACGGCACGATCATGGTGATGTTGCGGGCGGGGTAGCTTTGCGCGAAGGCCTGTTCTGGCAACGCGCCCCGCAACAACGGCAATGCGGCAACGGCGCGCAAGACGTCGCGTCGATCCATGGCAGCCCCTCCTCTTATTTTCTTGTTTCCCTCCGAGCCTAGCGCGGCGATCGGCAAGAACAAGCTGTTTACGAAGCGTTATCCATGTTCGCCCCGCTCCGGAACGCATCGCGGCACCCTCCGTTGCCTTCAGAAGGTCTTGCCAGGGAGAGTGCCATGGGAAAATTCGCGACCATCGACGTGGCGCTGGACGAGATGCTGGTGAACCTCGCAGCGATCGTCCTGCGGCTTTCAAAGCCCGAAGTGACGCGAACGCCGGAAGCGCGGCGTGCCCTGGCGCAATCGGTGCATCAATACGCAGTGTGCGCCGCACGTTCGACCGACCCGCGTGTTCACGATTTGAAGTCGCAGCTCGAGCAGACCGTGAAGCCGAGCTTGCGCATTGTCGCAATCGACGGCGTGAAGGTGTCGTAGTCCGACGCCGTCATTGCGAGCGTAGCGAAGCAATCCAGAGTGTCTCCGCGGAAAGATTCTGGATTGCTTCGCTGCGCTCGCAATGACGAGCGGATGAAGCCGTGCCCATCTTACGATGGCTACAACGCTTTCCCACCTTTCGGCCGCCGCTTGCAGGTGCCCGGCAGCTTCGCTGCGAGAAAGTCGCCGAGCGCTTCGACGCGCGCGGGGCGGGGGCCGCCCGGTGGGGTCACGAGGTGCACGGCGCCTTCGGCCTGCTTCCAGTCCTTCAGGATCACTTCGACTTCACCGGACGAAATGGCATCGCCGACGATGAACTCTGGGAGCTCGGCGATGCCGAGGCCGGCGATCAGCGACGGCATCACGGCTTCGCCATTGTTGACGCGAAGCAGGCCGCCGGGGCGGACGCTGGCCTGCTCGCCGGCGGAATTGGTGTAGTGCCAGACGTTCGCCGTCGAGAGATAGGCGTAGCTGAAGCATTTGTGCTCGGCGAGATGCATCGGATGCGTCGGCCGGCCGTGCTTCCTAAGGTAGGACGGCGCGGCCACGGTGAAGCGCGGCATGGTGAAGAGCCGCCGCGCGATCAGTGACGAGTCCGGCAGCCGCGCGATCCGCACCGCCATGTCAAAGCCCTCGCCGATGAGGTCGATGGTCGCGTCGCTCAAATGCAGATCGACCGAGACCTCCGGATAGGTTTCGAAAAACTCCGGCAGCAGCGGCGCCACCGCCTTGATCCCGAACGTCATCGGCACCGCGAGCCGCACCAGGCCGCGCGGCGCCACCGATTGCGCCAGCGCCTCGTTCTCGGCCGCCTCGCCGTCGGCGAGCAGGCGCGTCGCGCGGTCGGCGAGCTTGTGGCCGGCATCGGTCAGCGCCAGGCGACGCGAGGTGCGGTTGAACAGGCGGGCGCCGAGCCGCTCCTCCAGGCGGGTCACGGCCTTCGACACCGTGGCCTTGGACATCGTGAGCTCGCTTGCAGCCCCCGCAAACGACCGCAATTCCACGACTTTTGCGAAAATCGCGAGCGCCTCGAAATCGGGGAGTTTTGCCATGGCAGCGGTCCCAATCAGGGTATTTAGGGAAACAATGTGTTTCGACAGTTTCTATTTCTATACCACAGGCGGAGGCTTATCCAAGGGTCATCAGAAATTCAGGACTGGAGAAATCCAATGACCAAGAAGCTCTCAGGCAAGGTTGCTCTCGTCACCGGCGGTTCGCGCGGCATCGGCGCGGCCTCGGCCCGCGCTCTCGCCGATGAAGGCGCGGACGTCGCCATCAGCTACGTCGCCTCGTCCGAAAAAGCCGAAGCCGTCGTCGGCGAATTGAAGGCCCGAGGCGTTAAAGCCCGCGCCTTCAGGGCAGACCAGGCCTCCGCCAAGGACGTGACGAAGCTCGTCAACGATGTCGCCAGGGAATTCGGCCATCTCGACATTCTCGTCAACAACGCCGGTGTCGCCAACGGCGGCGCGATCGACGACGCCAACGCCGACACGGCCGCGCTGGAGCGGCAGGACCAGGTCAACGTGCATGGCGTGATTGCGGCGATCCGCGCCGCCTCGCAGTTGATGGGTGAAGGCGGCCGCATCGTCACGGTCGGCTCGATGCTCGCCGACCGTGCCTCGTTCCCCGGCCTGGCCGACTACGTCGCCACCAAGTCGGCGGTCGTTGGTTACACCAAGGGCGCGGCGCGCGACCTCGGCCCGCGCGGCATCACCGTGAATGTGGTGCAGCCCGGCTCGATCGACACCGACATGAACCCGAAGGACGGCGGCGAATTCGCCGAGACGCAGCGCAAGCAGCATGCGCTGCAGCGCTTCGGACGGCCTGAGGAGGTTGCCGCCGGCGTGGTCTTCCTCGCAAGCCCGGAAGCCTCCTTCGTCACCGGCACCGTGCTCAACGTCGACGGCGGGTTTGGCGCATAACGCCAAACCCGCCCCTCCAATCAGGGAACCACTTCCATGATCGAACTCAGACCTTTTGCAAAACTCGGCGGCGCCGATCACGGCTGGCTCAAGGCCAAGCATCATTTCTCGTTCGCAAGCCATTATGACCCGAGCAACATGGGCCACGGCGCCTTGCGGGTGTGGAACGACGACGAGATCGCGCCGAACACCGGCTTTCCCGCCCATCCCCACGCCAACATGGAAATCATCACCTATGTGCGCGAGGGCGCGATCACCCATCAGGACAGCCTCGGCAACGAGGGCCGCACCGAAGCGGGCGACGTGCAGGTGATGAGCGCCGGCAGCGGCATCCGCCACTCCGAGTACAATCTCGAGCCGACCAAGACGCGGATCTTCCAGATCTGGATCGAGCCGACGCTGCGCGGCGGTCAGCCGACCTGGGGCTCAAAACCGTTTCCGAAGTCGGATCGCTCCGGCAAGCTCGTCACCATTGCGAGCGGCATCGAAGGCGACACCGACGCGCTGCCGATCCGCGCCGATGCGCGGGTGCTCGCCACCACGCTGAAGGCCGGCGAGAGCGCCGAGTACGAGCCGCAAAAGGCGCGGCACCTCTACCTGGTGCCTGCGGCGGGCGCGGTCGAGATCAACGGCGTGCGCGTCAACGCCCGCGACGGCGCCGCGATCCGCGACGAGGCCAGGCTGAAGATCACGGCGCTGGAAGACACCGAGCTCGTGCTCGTCGACGCCGCGTAACGCTTCCAAGCAACCCATCATCTCAATCGATCCCAACGGAGACCACCATGACCAAAGTTCTCGTCCTGTATTATTCCGCCTATGGCCACATCGAAGCGATGGCCAATGCGGTTGCCGAAGGCGCGCGCGAAGCCGGCGCCACCGTCGACATCAAGCGCGTGCCAGAACTCGTTCCGGCCGAAGTCGCAAAGGCCTCGTATTACAAGGTCGATCAGGCCGCCCCGGTCGCCAAGATCGAGGACCTCGCCAATTACGACGCGATCATCGTCGGCACTGGCACCCGCTTCGGCCGCATGGCTTCGCAGATGGCGAACTTTCTGGACCAGGCCGGCGGACTCTGGGCCAAGGGCGCGCTGCACGGCAAGGTCGGCGGCGCCTTCACCGCGAGCGCAACCCAGCATGGCGGCCAGGAGACCACGCTGTTCTCGATCATCACCAACCTGCTGCATTTCGGCATGGTCGTGGTCGGCTTGAACTATGGCTTTGCCGGCCAGATGAAGCTCGACGAGGTCACCGGTGGCGCGCCCTACGGTGCCACCACGATCACCGGCGGCGACGGCAGCCGCCAGCCCAGCGCCAATGAGCTGGCCGGCGCGCGCTATCAGGGACGCCAGATCGCGGAGACCGCCAAGAAGCTGCTCGGCTAAGCTGCACGGTTAAGCTTCAGCTGCACAACCAGCTGCATGGCTGGTGCGATTAGGCCGGCATCGGTCAAGCCTGCGTGATGTCTGCGTGCGGCGGGATGGTAACCGCCGGCGCCGATGCGGGCGCCGTTGAAAGCCACCAGCCGTCGCCGGCGAACCAGCAGGTATCGTCGGGCACGTCTCCTCGCCGCAGCGATTGCACGCTCTCCCATCCCTTCGCGAACGCCTCGGCCAATCGGCGGCCGGCATCTGCGTCCTGAAGTCCGGCGCAACCGATGAACTGGGCTCGCCCCAGGAATTTGGCCGGCCAGGCCGCGCGCTGCTCCGGGCGCGTGATCATCAGCATGCCGCCGAGCACGCCCTCCGGCGCCAGCGGAAACACCAGCCGCCCGCCGGGCCGCAACGCCGCGAGCCATTCCGTGGCCGGCTGCGCGGCGCCCGCGCAGACATAAATCACGTCGACATCAGGCAGATCGGACGCAATGCCCGAGCGCTCGCGCAGCTCGACTGTGGCGAAGTGCTTTAAATTCTCGCGTGCAAGCGCCGCCAGGCGTTCGTCGATCTCATAGGCATAGACGCGGCCATTGCGACCGGCGAGCTCGGCGAGAATGGCGGTGTAATAGCCGCTGCCCGCGCCGATCTGCAGCACGGTCTCGCCTTCCCTGACGCCGCAGCCACTGAGCCAATAGGCGTGCGCGCCGGGCATGCCGATGTTGACGCCACGCGCCGAATCCAGCGCCAGCAGCGCATTCTGATAGAGAAAGGCGGGATCGTCGTCGGGCGTCTCGACGTAACGATGGCCGCCGAACGAGATCGACCACGGCCCGGGCCCGGCGAAGGGTTCGCGCCTCACGTTGCGAAACGCCTGCTCGAGACGCGGGTCCGTGGTCTTGGCTGCAGCGCAGATCAACTGCGCATAGAACGCGCGAAATTTGTCCGAACGATCGTCCATGTCGCCTCCTGGCGGCGGCGACGATAGCACAATCATTGCGATATTCGAGTGACCGTGCAACCCGCGAACGTGGACGGCTCTAGCGCGTACCCTTGCCGATCGCCCGCGCCGCGAAGGCGGCGAGCCTCGGATGGCGGCGCAAGCCCTGGGCAGCATGGTCGCGCAGCACATAGGGCAGCCCGCGCCATGACAGGGCGACGCTGACATCGGTCAGGGCGACCTGCTCCGCGCCGAAGCGGCGCTTGTAATCGTGATTGCCGATGCTGAGATCGAAGCGCCGCACGCCCTGCGCATGCAGCGCTGCCATGGTGCGCTCGGTCACGAGCAGCCCCGGCGAGCAATTCGCCCACGTCTTGCCGGCATGGCCGATCCGCAGCAAATAATAGGTCGCACCATATCTGACGCCGAGCGTGGTGGCGACGACGCCCTCGTCGCAGACCAATGCCGAGATCACGGCATAACCTTCCACAACGCCTTGGCGAGCCACCTCGCGATAGAAAGCAGCATGGGCCTCGTCGTTGAGGACGAACCGCGAGCCGAGCTTCTGCATGCGCTCCTGCTGCTGGACGTCCATCACGTCGAGAAGCTCGTGCGCGCGGGCAACATCGTTGGCAATCTCGAACCGCGCGCCGGCATGACGGCTGAACACGCGCCAGCAGCGCGGCATCTGCATGCGCTTGATCGACGCCTGATAGTCCGCATAGTCGTCGCCGGTCAGCACGAGATTGCCGTTGAGCGAGCAGGAGCCGGAACGGCCGAGCGACAGCAGCGGGTTCGGCTTGGCGCCGACATAGGCCGGCATCTTCTTCAGCCGCAGCAGGTCGAAGCCGTCAGGCAAGGCGCGCAACGCATCCACCAGCGCCGCGCCGATCGCCTGCGCGCCGACCGCATCGAAGGTTGCATCGCAGGCCAGGATCGGAGCGTTGTTGTCGGAGACACCGAGATCGGCAAACTCGACGACGCGGATGCCGCGCCTGACGTGGCTGAACATCGGCACCATCGCGATGTCCTTGCCGGTCGCCGGATCGGTGATGATTGCGATCAGCGGCGCTACGCCATGAAAGGCTTCGTACCAGGCACCGAGCCAGTAACCATGCTGGAATGCGGTGCGATGGCCCGCATTCAGGCGCAATGCGGCCTGTCGCCAGTCACGCAAGAAATCGACTGAGATTCCCGACGTGCTGGACACCCGACCATCTAGTTGCTCGAGGCTGAGAAACGCCATTTGCGGGGGCATACAGTTACTGAACGTGTCCAGATAGATTATGTTTTGTCGCAGACCACAAGTTACGTCGATGCTTATCGTTAAGCCGATACCGTCGCAGCGCGCGCAACGCCCCCGTGTCCCGATATGAAACGCACGACTGCGACAAGCTGTCAGCGATCGGGTTCCATTTGCGCGACGCATTGGAACCGGGCCAGGAAATGCAACCCGGCGGCCGCGAGCGCGAACATGAACCAGACCGGGTTCTGCCGCTCGAGCAAGAAGGTCTCGGTCGTCCCGAAATACAGGCCGAACAGCCAGATCGTCAGGAACAGCTTGCCCAGCGCGTTGCTGCGGTTGTGAGCCTGGGTCTCCTGGAAATTGCGAAGCGGCGCCAGGACGAAGATGAGGACGACCAGCAACAGGCCCGGCAGGCCGATGGTGACGGCGAGATCGAGATAGCTGTTGTGGCTGTGCGCCGCAGTCACCGCCCATTCGGAGCCTTTTGCGGTCTGCCGCGCGGTCACGTCGTCCCAGAATGCCGCATAGCCATGGCCGGTGATCGGCTTTTCCGCCACCGCTGCCAGCGCGAATTCCCAGATGTCGGAACGGCCGGTGAAGGTGGGATCGACCGGAAGCGCTCGCGTGATGCTGCCAAGCGCCGGGCTCAGGACGCTGCCGACCGTCAGCAGATTCATCACGATCAGCGGCGCGAAGCAGATGATCCGCTTTAGCCACAGGCTGCGCGTGACGTAGACCAGCGACGCCAGCGCATAAATCGCCAGGCACAGCACCGACGATGTCTTGCCGCCGGTGAAGATCAGGAAGATGCCGGCCAGCAGGGCGACCGCGGGCCCCATCACGAAGGAGCCGACGGCAGACAGGTAGATACCGACATAGACCAGGATGGTCATCACCGGCGAGGCGACGTTCTTGTGGCCAAAGCTGCCGCGCCAGTCGCCGGCGAGCTGCGGCTCGGTGATGTCGAGCGCGCTATGGATCGAATATTGCGGGGCGAGAAAGACCCCGAGAAAGCACAGCGCCAGCAGCACCAGCGCGGCGCCGCCGAGGCAGAGGTTAAAGCTCCGCTGCGTCGGCGGCAGCAACGGCAGGATCACCGCGAGCGAGGTGACGCTGGCTGCGAGCACGAAGCGCTGGATCGAGACCTCGCGGCTCTCCGACAAAACGACGTTGATCAGCATCCAGCCGACCAGGGAGAGATGCAGCGGCGTCACCAGGGTCTTCAGCGAAGGCGCATCGGTGGTGAGAACGAGCATCACGCCGATTGCGCCGAGCAGGCCGAAGGTAATGTAGTTCAGCGCCATGCGCCCGCCGACGACGGTGGCGACGTCCTCGCTGCGCAGGTCCGGAAACGGATCGAGCGTGATCATGACCAGCAGCAGGGCCGCCACCATAATGAGGCAGCGCGCCACCTGGACGACATTCAGCTTGGCGAGCTCGTCGCGCAGCGCATGGCCGAGCGAACGGGCCTCGACGTCAGTCATGTCTGCGGCGCTGCGATCCATGCCTCTAGGCCGGGTGGGAGGATGGGGGACCTCAGAGGTCTAGCCCATCCCCGTTAACCATCCGTCAACCAGCATGCCGGAGGTGGCGGCGACCCGCTGCTGCCGCGCGACGCTGCGCGCGATCTCGTAATATTGCAGCGCGCGCTGCTCCAGCGTCAGGTTGTCCATGATGTAGCCGCGCGGATCGAATTTGCCCGAGGTGCAGCCGGCCCAGAAATCGGTCCAGCGGTCCTCGAAGCCGGCGCGGTCCGTGAATTTGAGACCGCAGCGATCGTCCCAATAGGGCACCGACGACACCGGCTCGAACTGGACGCGGTGCGGATAATAATCGGGATCGGGCCAGGGGCCGCCGGGATCCCAGGCAAACACCGGCACGCCGCAGGACAGCGCCTGCTGATAGGCGATGCCCTGGCTCTCGTTCTGGCACAGGAAGATCATCGCGCGCGAACGTGCCAGCGCGGCCTGATAGTCTTCCTCGTTGTAGCTGCCGTAACGCAGCTCGGTGAACGACCGGCCTTCCTTGATCAGCCGCGCGCGAACCGGCTCGACCAGCTCCGGCACGTAGCGGTCACGATCCCAGCTCACCTTGTCATAGATGAGAACGTCGACGGTCTTGTCGCGCGGGCGCGACGGCGCCCACAGATCGGTGTCGATGCCGACCGGCCAGGCTTCGGTCTCCGGCCAATAAGGCCGGTACATGTCGGCATACCAGTCGCCGGGCACCACGACCTTCTTGACCGGAAGGCGCTTGAACAGATCGGGATCGTCGAGCGGATGATTGTGGGCGGCAACGCCAAGCAGGATCGGGTTCTTCCACGCAAACTTGTCGAGCAGGAAGGTGCGGCCGATGATGCAGGCGACTTCCTCGGGATGCTGCCCGATGTAGCCGTAGTCGTTGACACGATAGCGGATGCCGAGCCGGTCGAGCCCGGCGCAGAGATTGAGGAACACGCGCAGCTGTCCGCTCATGCGCGGCTCTCCGAACAACATCTTGCGCGCCATGCGCCGCAGATGCCGGTCGCCGGGAACCCAGCGATCGTCCTTATCCTCGTAGAACAGGTTGAGGATCATGTCGTCGGGATCGTAGTTGAATGTCTTTGCGGGCACTGGATCCATCCGCGGCAATCGGGCCTGCATTCTCGCATGAGACCCGCTGTCGCACCTCTGAAAATGCAGCGACAGACTTAACGCAGCAGGTTTAACGCTAATCTACGAAACCGACGACGAGACGGCCTTCGCAGCAACGATTTGATCGTTATGCGGGTATCATCCGCGCCAGCTCAGACCGCGATTGCCGACGGCCTGGTTAACAGATTCTTAAACACGACGAGCCATCGCTTGACCCTCACCGACGCCACGCTCGATGCACCGGCCGCCGCGCCCGCGGCCGCGGATGCGCGCGCAACGTCGCCTGTGGTTTCCGTGATCGTCCCTGCGAAGAATGCAGCGGCCTATATCGGCGAGACCATCGCAAGCGCGCTGGCGCAGGCCGATGTCTCCGAGGTGATCGTCGTCGATGACGGCTCGACCGATGATACTGTGGCGATCGTCCAGGCCATCCGCGATCCACGGCTCTGCCTGATGATGAACGACGCCAGCGGCGTATCGGCTGCGCGAAATCTCGGCGCACGAAGCGCGCGCGGGGACTGGTTGATGTTCCTCGATGCCGATGATCGGCTGCGGCCCAATGCCGTGACGACGCTGCTGACGGCGGCGAAGGCTGCGCCCCGCGCGATGCTGGTCTATGGCGACTACAACACGATCGACAGCGCGGGACAGACGATCGGCCGCCGCGGCCTCCTGAAGGAACGCCGCAAGCCGTCCGGCAACGTGCTGGAGCGGCTCGCCGGCGGCAATTTCATCGTCAACGGGGGCATCATGCTCATCAAAGCCGACGCCTTCCGCGCCACCGGCGGCTTCGACGTCTCGCTCCGCTACTGCGAGGACTGGCATTGCTGGTGCCGCCTCGCCGCACTCGGTGACTTCGCCTACGTGCCAGAACTCTTGCTCGATTATCGCCTGCACACGGCCAACACGATGAACGCGGCGGTGCGGACGCCGCAAGACTTCTTTCCAGCGGTCGCGCGCGTGTTCGACGATGAGTTGATCCTCGGCAAGCTGCCGGCCGGCACTGCGCCCCGTTTGCGGCAGGCAGCGGAAATCCACCTCGTGACCTATGCGGCGACGCAAGCCGTCCGCTTCGGGAGATATCGCGAAGCGCTCGGTTATCTCGGCATGGTCGGCCGGCGCTCGCTCAAGGCGATGCCGCGGTCCGCGATCAGGATCGCTCTGTCATATTTTGGAATCTGACGCCCCGGCGCGAACACGTCAGGAGACGGTCGTCGAGGCCTTGTAGGGCTTCGGATCAAAGCCAAAAGCCGCGAGCGCGGAACCGACGGCCACCAATACGGGGTGCATCGCGACGACGGCTTTCGATGACGTCAGCAGGCGAGCCGAGCGGACCAGCGACAGCGGCAACCGCCCGAGCATCCGCGCAAACATCCGCGCCCGCGCCGCCGCGCCTGGCGCAGCCTTGATCTGCACACGATAGTTGATCGCGCCGATGCGCAGGCCGCGCCTGGCAATCCAACCGAGGCTGGTGCGGTCTTGCGGCACGGTCTCGGTGATGACGGCCTCCGCGGTCCAATGGAAATTCATGCCGGCATTGCGGCCGCGATAGAAGAAGTCGCAGTCTCCGCCGCCAAGGAAATTGAATTGTAGATCGAAGGCAGGGCTGCCGAGCCGCTCGAACGCCGCGCGGGTGATCAGGCAGTTGCCGCAGCCGTAGATCAGCGGCACCGCACCGGTGTAGTCATAAGCGGGACAGAAGGCGGGATGGCGAGCCAGCCAGGGCTGGCTGTCGTCGTCGAACACCGGAAGCACCGGACCGCCGACCACGTCGGCACCGGTCGCCTCCGCAGTGCGAACCATCAGCTCGAGCCAGTCGGGCGACGCGATCTCGTCATCATCGATCATCAGGAAGCGGGTCGCAGCCGGAAACAGCGCCTGCGCCGTCTCGAACGCGGCGTTGATCGCCTGGCAATTGCCCTGCCGCTTCTCGACCAGGCAGATGCCCTGGAGCTTGCCGGAAGTGAGATACTCCGCGGCCACTGGCGCGCTCGCGCGCCCGGCCGCGTCGTTCTCGACCATGACCACCGCAAAGGCGCGCGAGGTGCGCTGGTTGACGATCGAGTCCAGCGTCAGCCGCAGATGGTCGGGGCGACGGAAGCAGGGAATGCAGACGACGATGCCGACCGAGAGATCGATGACGCGCGAGCTCGCGGCGATCTCCCGGTTGGGATCGCGCACGGCATCCGAGATCCGGCTGGCGGACAAATCGATCGGGATCAGCGTCATGGCGTTCTAGATGACCGAGATATGTTGAAAAAGCCCTGCGTCCATAGTCCCAAGGCGACACGGCCGCGCGGGACAGATACGTCCCAAGATGAACGGCCTGCTGCAGCGCTCAAGCTGCACCGCGACGCTAGTGTGCCCGCTATGACGCGTCCTATCATGCGCTTAACCGCTTTCGCGTGTTTTTCCTGCGAATTCCTGCGCGCGTGGTACTGCAATTTGCAGTCCATCACCTGCCAACAGCGTAACATGGACAATGCCGTAGTTAACGCATGACCGGATTAACCCGGCCGTAAGCACCGCGACCGGTGAAGGCGTGCGGCATCAGATTTGCTCTTCGGGCACGAGATACTTTTCCTGTAAATTTGAATCGAACAAGCGCGGTCAGAAAAACATGAACAAGTCAGCCACGATCGATCTCGCGACGGCTACCAGTGCCCAAGACCTCACAAGTCCCGCGCACACCCAGGCTCTGCTCGACCTCGTCGCCGGCGAAGCCCGCGACAGCCTGCTCGGCGTTCACGAGGTGCTGCGCCGCGAGCTGCCGCAGGGCCGGCTTGCAATCTACGAGGCCGGCGGCGGCTCCTCGAGCTTCCTGCCCATGGACGTGCTCGGCCGCAGCCGTGTGACCGTCGTCGATATCGACGAAGACCAGGTCCGCAACAACACCTACGCCGACGAGGCGATCCTCGGCGACGTCCAGACCTATCGTTTCGGCCCGGAAACGTTCGACGTCGTGATCTGCTACAACGTGATCGAGCACTTGCCCGACGTCGAGGCGGCGCTCCTGAACTTCCGCGATGCGCTCAAGCGCGGCGGCATGATCCTGATCGGGGCGCCCAATCCACGCTCGCTGTCCGGCGTCGTCACCAAATATTCGCCGCACTGGTTTCATGTCTGGTTCTACCGCACTATCCGCGGCATCAGGACCGCTGGCCTGCCCGGCGAGGCGCCGTTCCCGACCTTCTTCCACCCGCTGGTGACGCTGTCGAAACTCGAAGCGTTCGCCGTGGACCACGGCCTGGAGACGATCTACCGCCGGGAGGTCGAGAGCCCGCGCTATCCCGAGATGCGCCAGCGCAAGCCGCTGTTCGCCGCCCTCGTCGACGCCGGCGCCGCGATGATGAACGCCGTGCTTCCTCGCGGCACCGACGTCCGCCGCGGCGACTATCACGTCATCCTGCGAAAGCGCTGACGGTCATGCGCGCGCTGGCCGGCTGTCACGCTGCGAAGCCGCACGCGCGCGCGCCGCGAGGTACGCACGGTAACGAACCGTTAATCACTGAGGGAGCGCTGCCGCCGGGGCGTCACGACGACGCGGCAAATGGCGACCTGCGCTTAAACGCTTTGTTTGCCATTTCGGTGAATAGTCCCTCAATGAGTATGGTTAATTTTCCCTGTTGCGTTGATTGCGCACCTATTTCCCCGGTGCGAGGCGTAAAGCGAAGAGTAACCCCTCAGCGCGCGGGCGTTGGAATGAAAGCTGGGGATTATGCTTGACTATAACCAGCCGATCGACCGGGCCAGACATCCGACCATGTCGGAGGCCCCGCAGCGGACATCCGAGGCCAGCTTCAACGTGCTGGAGCTCGTCCGCCTGCTATGGCGGCGCAAGATTGCGATTGCTTCTGCGGCGCTGATCGGCGCATGCCTCGCCGTCACCGTCGGCAAGAGCCTGACGCCCCGCTACACCGCGACCGCCCAGCTTTACGTCGACCCGCGCGAGCTCCAGCTCGTCGATCGCGAGCTCACGCCGCGCGCGCAAGATCTCTCCGGCATGTCGATGGTGATCGAAAGCCAGGCACGCCTGATCACGTCCAACAGCGTATTGCTGCGAGTGATCCAGCAAGCCAATCTCGACAAGGATCCCGAATTCGGCAGCGGTGGTGATGGCAAGAGCCCGATGTCGTCACTGCTCGGCCTGATCGGTCTCCAGCCCCGCGCTCCCTCGGCTGCGGACATCAAGGACGTGCAACTCGCCGCCCTCGACGCGCTGAACAAGCACATCACCATCCGCAAGACCGAAAAGAGCTTCATCGTCGATATCGAGGTCTGGTCGACCGACCCCGCCAAAGCGGCGATGCTCGCGAACACCTTGACCAACGTCTATCTGACAGAGTCCCGCAACTCGCAGGCCCTGGCGGCGCGGCGCGCGACCAGCGAACTGTCCGGCCGGCTGAAAGAGCTGCGCGAACGGCTGCGCAACGCCGAAACAGCACTTGCCACCTACAAGGCGCAGAACAATTTTGTCGGCACCCAGGACGCGCTGATATCTGATCAGCAGCTCTCCTCCAGCAACCAGCGGCTGTCCGCGGCTCGCGCGGCGACGATGGACGCCCAGGCACGGCTGGACCAGATCGAGGCAAACAAGCGGACCGCCGCGGATGCCGGCGCCATTCCCGAAGCGCTGCAATCGCCGACGATCGCGAACCTGCGCGCGCAATATGCCGACGCCCGCAAGAAATATGCGGAGCAGACCGCCGAGCTCGGCCCGCGCCACCCGGCACTGCGCCAGACCGAAAAGCAGGTCGAGGATCTCAAGCGCACCATCAGCGAGGAGATCGAGCGCTTTGCGCAATCGGCCAAGAACGATCTGACTCGTGCCCGCGACTACGAGGCGTCGCTCAACCGGGCGCTGGAGGTGCAGAAGCGGCAGAGCGTACAGCTCAGCCAGGCCGCCGTGCGCCTGCGCGAGCTCGAGCGCGAGGCCGAAGCCAGCCGCGACGTCTATCAATCCTTCCTCAAGCGCTCGCGCGAGACCGAGGAGCAGGAGACCCTGAACACCTCCGCGGCCCGGGTTATCGGCGAGGCCACGGTGCCGCAGCGGCGCTCGTTCCCGCCGGCGATGAGCCTGTTCGCCATGATCGGCTTCATCTTCGGTGCACTTGCCGCCGCCTCCTGGTTCGTCGCGGCCGAGCATCTGTTCAACGGCGCGACCGCGCCCGAACCGAGCCGCCGCGAGCGCACGCCCGCGCAGGATCTTACGAGGCCTCAGCCTGAGGCCGCCGCGCCTCCACCTGCACTCGCGCTGGTCGAGAAACCGCTGATCGCCCGCCTTCAGGAAGCCGACGTGATCCGCACGCTCGGCGCCATTCTCGCCACCGGCGGTGGCGTCGATCTGACCCGCGTCGGCTGGCCGACGCTGCGCCCCGGATTTCCGCTGACGACGCTGCTCAACGCCTTGCGCGATATGAGGGCGGCGATGGCTCGTCGTGCCGGCGGCAAAACCATGCCGGTGATGGCGCTAGTCGGCGGCGGCGACACCACCGGGCGCAGTGTGGCCGCACTGAATTTCGCGCTCGCAGCCGCGCGCGACGGCAGCCGCGTGCTGATGATCGACGCGGACCATCAGGCGCACACGCTCTCGAACAAGGTCAATCGTCCCGGCAAGAGCGAGCCGAGCAAGCTTGGCTGGCTCTCGATCGGAGCCAAAACTGCGCGCGAGATCAAGACCGTCAACGGCATCTCGGTCCTGCCGGCGGCCGAGAGCGATGCCGGCAAGGCCGCTGATGCCATCCGCAAGGCGATCGCGCAGGCGCGCTCGGCCGGCGGTTATGACGTCGTCATTCTCGACGGCCCCGCGATGCCGCTTTCTGCCGCCGGCCGCAAGCTGCTCGATAGCGCCGATGCGCTGGTGGCGGTGCTGCCGACCAGCCTCGACATCAATGACAGCATGGAAGAGATTCTGGCCGCACTCGGCGGTGCCCAGCGCAAGCTCGTCGGCGTGGTGCTCGACG
Source organism: Bradyrhizobium sp. S3.12.5 (assembly GCF_040548225.1). Taxonomy (NCBI): domain Bacteria; kingdom Pseudomonadati; phylum Pseudomonadota; class Alphaproteobacteria; order Hyphomicrobiales; family Nitrobacteraceae; genus Bradyrhizobium; species Bradyrhizobium sp. S3.12.5. The sequence goes on along the minus strand of NZ_JBEPRF010000012.1, from coordinate 83,469 downwards.
AGCTCGCCCCCGCGACCCAAACGCGCCAGCGAGGCAAACAATATGCTTGAGCGCCGCGTCAATCTGGACGGCCGGGCCGCGACTGCCGAGGTGCCACGGATCACCGTCGGCGGCCTTCGCATGGCCGCACTCGACCTGGAAGCCACCGCCGATTTCATGATCGAGGCGACGGATCCGCGTCATCGCATTGGCCGCCCGTTGTATCTAACGTCGGCCAATGGCGAGGTGCTGGCGCGCTGCTCGACCGAGCCGCAGACCGAACGCCTGTTCCGCGCCGCCGATCTGATCAATGCCGACGGCCAGCCGCTGGTGGCGGCGTCAAAGCTGCAGTCCTGGTTTCCGCTGCCGGAGCGCGTTGCCACCACGGACCTGTTCCATATCGTCGCGCGCAAGGCTGAGGTTGCCGGCCGCACATTCTACATGCTCGGCGCCAGCGAGGAAGAGAACGCTGCGGCGGTCAGACGGGTCCAGAACATGTATCCGAAGCTCAAGATCGTCGGGCACAGTCACGGCTATCTCGATGGCGACGCACTGCGGGCCAAGGTCGAGGAGATCAACGCCCTCGCGCCGGATTGCCTGTGGGTCGCGCTCGGCGTACCTTCTGAACAGGCCTTCGTCGAGAAATACACGCCGCTGCTGACCAATGTCGGCGTTATCAAGACGTCAGGCGGCCTGTTCAATTTCCTGTCGGGCAGCCGCTCGCGCGCACCGCAATGGATGCAGCGGATCGGACTCGAATGGGCTTGGCGCACCTGGCTCGAGCCGCGCCGCCTGTTCTGGCGCTATTTGACCACCAACCCCCGCGCGATCTATCTTCTCTTCAGCCGCAATCGGCCGTTCAATCGCTGAGAAGGTAGAACGACATGAATGACCAGCCGACTGTCCTCGTCACAGGAGGCGCGGGCTATATCGGCTCGCATGCCTGCCGTGCCCTTTCCGCTGCCGGCTATCGGCCCGTCGTCTATGACAATCTCACAACGGGTCATCGCAGCTTCGTGGCCGGGGAGCTGGTGACGGGCGATCTGCTCGACGGCGCGACGCTGGCGCGCGCCTTTGCCGACCATAAGGCGACGGCGGTGATGCATTTCGCGGCGGCGAGCCTTGTCGGCGAATCCATGACCGACCCGCAGAAATATTACATCAACAACGTCCAGGGCACGCTGTCGCTACTCCAGGCGATGCGCAACGCCGGCTGCCACCGCATCGTGTTCTCCTCGAGCGGCGCGGTCTATGGCAACGCCGATTCCAAGGCGCTGCCGGAGGATTTTCCCTGCGCGCCGATCAATCCTTACGGTGCTTCGAAGTGGATGATCGAGCGCATGCTCGCCGATTATCGCGCGGCCTACGGCTTCGGCGCGTTCTGCCTGCGCTATTTCAATGCCAGCGGCGCCGATCCGGCCGGCGGCATCGGCGAATTGCGTGACAACGAGACGCATCTCATTCCGCGCGCCATGATGGCGCTGCAGGGTCATGTCGAGTTCGCCGTGTTCGGCGGCGACTATGACACACCCGACGGCACTGCGATCCGTGACTATATCCACGTCACTGATCTCGCTGCTGCGCATGTCGCGGCTTTGAAGCTGCTGGAAACGGGACATACCGGCGGCAGCTTCAATCTCGGCACCGGCGCGGGCTTCTCCGTGCGCGAGATCCTCACTGCTATCAGGCAGGAAACCGGGCGCGAGGTGCCGCACACTGTCAAGCCGCGCCGCGCCGGCGATCCCACCTATCTGGTCGCCGACCCCTCGGCCGCCCGAAAAGTGCTGGACTTCGTGCCGCGCCATTCCGACCTGCCGACCGTGATCCGCACCGCCTGGGCCTGGCACCAGAAGGCGCATCCGCTCAAATCGCGCTAGGCGCCGTATTATCTTGCCGACCGGAACCCCGAGCGGCTAAAGAGATTGTTACAGTCAGCGGCGGCGACCAAGCCGGCCGCCGCATGGCCGCCAATGGAAGCGGCGCACGTGGCTCGACCGACAGCGCGAGCCGATTTTTCACAGCGAAGGCGACAATCGAGTCCGCGCATCGGCCCGCTATCTGGCGCGGTCCAAGGAGCACGAATGCATCAGGCCGCAAGCCTGCAATTCGAGCGCGTGATGGGCGAGCTCGTCCTCTGGCACGCCGTGCCGGAGGACGAACGCTCGCCGGCACCGGCCTGGTGGTGGGGACCCGCGATGGCCGTGCTCGACGCGCACGAGCCGATGCGACACGCGTGGTGTTGCGAGCTGGGCCTCGGCGACGGCTCGAGCTTCGCCGAAGGCGCACATGCCATTTTCGAGCTGTTCGCCGAGCAAACCTCGCCGTCCTGGCCGGATAATTTTCCGCGCAAAGCGAAAGTGAAGGAAGCGGACATCCGCGAGCTGCACCCGCAGCCGTCAGACGACAGCGCGTTTCAGCCGTAGTGCCGCGGATTCGTCCGCAGTCGGATCCGCCTGCGGTTGGAGCGGCGGCGCGACGAGCGCCTCCGTCGGCCGCAGCAGCTCGGCCATCTGCCGCGCCGGCACCGGCTTGGAGATCAGAAAACCCTGCATCTCGTCGCAGCCATGGGTCCGCAGGAAGGCCTCCTGCTCGGCGTTCTCGACGCCCTCGGCAACCACGGTCATGCCGAGCGCCTTGCCCATGCTGATGATCGCCTGCGCGATCGCCTGGTCTTCCGAATCCTGCGGCAGGTCGCGCACGAAGGAGCGGTCGATCTTGATGGTGTCGATCGGAAAATGCTTCATCAGCGACATTGACGAATAGCCGGTTCCGAAATCGTCGATGGCAAGCCGGATGCCGCGGCTCTGGATGGCGTCGAGCACCTTCAGCGCGCGTCCGACGTTGCGCATCATCATGCTCTCGGTGACCTCGAGCTGGAGCAGCACCGGCGACATGCCGGAGGCCGCCAGCGCCTCGTCGACGTCCTGCAACAGATGCTCGTCGACGAACTGCCGCGGTGACAGATTGACCGCCATCGACACCGGCAGCAGGCCGCGGCGCTGCCAGGCCATCGCCTGCGCGCAGGCCTCCTTCACCACCCAGCGGCCGATCGGCACGATCAGACCGGTCTCTTCCGCAAGTGGAATGAACTGCGCCGGCGAGATATTGCCGAGATCGGGATGGCTCCAGCGCAACAGCGCTTCCACGCCGGTGATCTGTCCGGTCTCCATGTCGACCTTGGGCTGATAATTCAGCGAGAACTGCTCGCGCTCCAGCGCCCGGCGCAGCGCGCTTTCGAGCGACAGCCGTTCGATCGACTGCGTCTTCACTTCCTTGGAGAAGAAGCGATAGCCGTTCTTGCCGTCTTCCTTGGCGAGATACATCGCCATGTCGGCGTTCTTGGTCAGCGTCTGCGCGTCGGCGCCGTTGGCCGGATACATCGCGATGCCGATCGAGGCGGTGGTGTGGCACTCATGGCCGGCGAGCTCCATGGGCTCGGCGAGCGCCGTCAACAGTCCGGTGGCGATGCGCTGGACGTCGTCGATCTCGCCGCACTGGTCGAGGATCACCACGAACTCGTCGCCGCCGAGGCGAGCCACCACGTCGCTTTCCCGCAGCGCGCCGCGCAAGCGGTTCGCCACCTCGAGCAGGAGCAAATCGCCAGCCTCATGACCCAGCGAATCGTTGATGACCTTGAAGCGGTCGAGATCGATGAACAGCACCGCGAAGCGGTGATCGTGGCGTTGCGCCGCGTCGATCGCCTCGCGCAGCAGCCCGTTGAAGGTCTCGCGGTTCGGCAGATCGGTCAGACTATCATGCGACGCCAGATATTCGATGCGCTCGTCCGCCTCGTTCTTCTCGTCGGCGCGATCGAAATTCTCGATCGCAAAGGAGACGTTGTCGGCGAGACGCTGCAACAGCTCGACGAACTCGGATGTGAAGGTCTCCTGCTCGGTCGACATGTAGATCATGACGCCGACCGGCTTGTCGTGCGTAATCAACGGAAACGCCGCGCCGGATCGCGCGCCATCGCCCTGCACCACGCCATGGAAGGCGCTCACACGGTTGTCATTGACATAGTCGTTGCTGACACAGGGCTGCCGGGTGCGGAACGCGGTGCCGCTCATGCCGCGGCCTTCGGGCCGGTCGGCATCGATGGAGAGACGAACGTTCCGCGTGGTCTCGGCCGACGGCCCCGCGGCCGCGACGATCTCGAGCTGGTCGCTGTCGGCCTTGGCGAGCGCAATGGTCGTCGAGGTGAACTTGCCGCCGGTGGACGCGGCCTGACACACGAGCTCAAACAGCTCGGTGCGTGACTTGGCGCGCACGATCGCTTCGTTGGTGGCGCTCAGCGCCGCGAACATGCGCGTCAGGCGCTCCTTCTGCTCCTCGGTCCGCGACCGCTCCTCGGCCCGGTCGAAATTGTCGAGCGCGAAGGCGACATTGGCCTGGAGCCGTTGCAGCAGCTCGACGAATTCCGGCGTGAACGTGCCGCACTCCGGCGAGTTGAAGAGAAATACGCCTTCGACGCGGTCGCCGTTCAGCAGCGGCAGCGCCGCGGAGGATCCGATACCGTTGCTGCGGGCGTTGGCTACCCAAGGCGTGATCCGGTGGTCGGACAGCACGTCGTTGCTGATGCAGGGCTGGCGCGTGCGGAAGGCCGTTCCGGTCAACCCGCGCCCTTCGGGCACCTGGTCGGAGGTGGAGAATTTGAAGTTGCGGACCGTATCCGCGTTTGGCCCGTAGCAGGCGGTAACGCGGAGCAGCTCGGCTTGATGATCGACCAGCGCGATGGCGGCGGACGTGAACTTCGCGCCCTTCGCCGTTGCTTCGCAAACGAGGTCGAACAGCTCGGCCCGCGAGTGTGCGCGCAGGATCGCCTCGTTGGTCGCGCTCAGCGCCGCATACATGCGCGCCAGGCGCTCCTCTTCCTCGGCGATCCGTGCCTTCTCAGCCTCGCGGTCGAAATTGTCGATGGCAAAGCAGACGTTCTCGGCGATGCGCAGCATCAGCCCGACGATTTCCTCGTCCTTGGCCCAGGACTGGCTGAGGAAGGCCAGGATCACGCCAATGCTTTGGCCGTGCTTGATCAGGGGGGCCGCGACACAGGCGGCGACGCCGGTGTTGACGTTGGCCTGCTCCCACGGCGTACCCCTGGTGCGACGCGCGAGATCGCGCTCGACGATGGGCTTCTGGGTCCGAAACACCTCGCCGGAAATACCACGGCCATAGGGGTTCTCGGGATCGACCGAATAGCTCGTCTGGGCGACGATCTCCACGTTCTCACCGGTACCGGCGACAGGCTTGAGCCAATCCGAGCCCCGCTCCTTCAGCAAGACGAATGTCACCAGCGACTTGCCGCCGTGTACGGAGGCATCGCACACAAGCTGGTACAGCTCTTGCTCGTTTTTCGCACGCAGAATGGCTTCGTTGGTCGCGCTGAGCGCGCCGAACATTCGGTTGAGACGTCGTGTCGCCCGCTCGCTGGTCTGCCGCGCGGTCTCGCGCGTGAAATTCTCCAGCGCATAGGAAATGTTGGCCGACATGCGCTCGAACAGCGACACCATCTGCTCGGTCAGCGAGCCGGCCTCGCTGCGGGTCACGAACAGGACGCCGACGCTCTTGCCGTTGCACAGCAGCGGCAGGGCCGCGGCCGCGCCGATATGCGCCTTGGCCGCCCCCTCGCGCCACGCCAGCGAGCGCGGGTCGTTCAAATAGTCATTGCTGATGCAGAGCTTCTGGCTGCGAAACGCTTCGCCACCGACGCCCATGCCTTCGGGGGTGCCGGCTTCCGTGGTGATCTCGATTGCGCGCAGCCGCGCCACGTCGTCGCCGCAGCCGGCCGCAAAGCGCAAGCGCTGGCCATCCGGCTCCACTAGGAACACGGCAACAGCCATGAAGTCTCCACTCGCGAACCCGGCGTCGCAGACCTTCTGGTACAGCTCGTCCGGCGATTTCGCGTAGAGGATCGCTTCGTTGATGGCACTCAACGCTGCAAAGGTGCGCGCGAGGGTCGTCTGCACGATCTTAACTCCCGGGCATTTCTGCCGATTTCTCCCGGGTGCTTTATGAACGGGGATCGGCTAAGTGGTCGTTATTGCGCACGGGAAACCGCCGATCAAAGTGAACGAGCTGCGAATGACCGCCACGAAACTGTCGGGAATACCGCTGCGCGGCACGCAAGGACGCATAGTCGTTCGACGAAAGGCGGTTCTCTTAACGAATTTGCAGCCCTGTATTGGTTTACGGGAGATTGATATCGGCGTGGGGCTTTGAAACGATGGCTCCCAACAACCGCCCGCCCAAGGGCGATGACCGAGGGAACGCCATGCGAATACAGGCTCGACACCGTCCTTGATCTCGCCTGACCCAATTCGGAGAACAGCAGCATGAATCGGCAGATGGTCCTGGTCGGCTTCCTTCAGGCGCAGAACTGCACGAACCTGCCAAGCTCGTGGCGGCATCCGGACTCGCGCTCAGATTCGATGTCGGCGGATTATTACCAGGAGATCGCCAGAATCCTCGAAGCCGGCAAACTCCACATGGCGTTCTTCGATGATCGGCTGGCGATGCCGGACCGCTACGGTAACGACCACGCCCACACCGTCGAATACGGCATCCGTTGCGTGAAGATGGATCCGCTGATCGTGCTGACCACGATGGGCCTGGTCACCGACAAGCTCGGGCTGGGCGCGACCTGCTCGACCACCTATTACGAGCCGTTCGACGTGGCGCGCCGATTTGCCACGCTCGACCTGATGTCGGGCGGACGCGCGGGCTGGAACGTCGTGACGTCGCTGAACGACGGCGAGGCGCTCAACATGGGGCGCGACTCCCATCCCGAACACGATTCCCGCTACGACAAGGCCGACGAATTCATGGAGGTCGTGCTCGGCCATTGGGACACATGGGAGGACGGCGCGCTCATCATGGACAAGACGAGCGGCCGCTTCGCCGATCCGAGCAAGGTGAAGCGGCTCGATCACAAGGGGCCAGCCTACAAATCGCGCGGGCCGTTCACGGTGCCGCGCTCGGACCAGGGCCATCCCGTCATCATCCAGGCCGGCGCATCCGGCCGCGGCCAGCGCTTTGCAGGATGTTGGGGCGAGGTGATCTTCACCGCCGCGCGCAATCTCGCCGGCGCCAGGGAAGGCTATGCGTCCGTGCGCAACGAGGCGGCAAAGGCCGGCCGCGATCCCGACCAGATGCGACTTTGCAATCTGACCACGCCGGTCTGCGCCGCGACCAAGGCGGAAGCCGAGGACAAGATGGCGCTGATCAACAAGCTGCCGCTGGAGATCGACGCGCTGTCGCTGCTCGCCGAAGCGCTCAATTACGACTTCGCCTCCAAGGATCTCGACGAACCTTTGACGACGGACGACTTGAAGAGCATGCAGGGCATCCTGGGCATCCGCGACGGCGTGCTGAAGAATTCCGGCAAGAGCAATCCGAGCGCGCGCGACTTCGTCACCTTCTCCGGCCGCGGCCAGGTGCACGACGCCATGGTCGGCGGCCCCAGGGAGATCGCGGACAAGTTAGAGGAAATGTTCGTCGAGCGCGGCTGCGACGGCTTTGTCATTGCCGCGACCTACGTGCCCGGCTCCTACGCGGACTTCGTGCAACATGTCGTGCCGGAATTGCAGCGGCGCGGGCTGTTCCAGAAGGAATATCGCGGCAAGACACTGCGGGACAATCTCGGGCTGAAGCGGCCGGCCGCCGGCGCCTGGAAAGTACAGCCGCGCGACGCCGCGGAATAACAACGAGGACAAGACATGCGGTGGCTGAAATTCACCGCCTCCGGCAAAACCTCCTGGGGCCTGGTCGAAGGCGATCCGCTCAGTGAATGGCAGTGGACGTCGCGCACACGCTCGGCATTGGCACGGCTGCGCAATCGGTTTGTGCGGGAGGAGCGGTAGATCAGCTTATGGCGCCTGAGCGGCCCTTCACATGGTCGATAAAGGCCCGCAGCTTCGGCATGATTTGTCGGTGGCCGGGATAGTACAGGAACACACCCGGTGTCATCGGCGCGAATTGCTCCAGCACATGGACGAGCTTTCCGGCCGCCATGGCGCCGGCGGCCAGTGGTGCGGGCACTTGCGCAAGACCCACACCTTCGACGGCGGCCCCGAGCATCGTGGGAAAGTCATAGGCGATAAAAGGTCCCGAAACGGCAATCTCGATCGAACGGCCGTTGTCGTTGAGCGACCATGATGCGAGCGCTCCGTTCGATCGTCGCAGTCTCAAGCAGGCGTGCTCGCGCAGATCGTCCGGGCGCTCGGGCCGGCCGCGGTGGGCAAGGTAAACCGGGCTGCCGACGATGATGAGGGGTAGCGGCTTCGTCAACCGCACCGCAACCATGTCAGGTGTGATGAACTGCCCCATCCTGATGCCGGCATCAAAACCTCCGGCTGCGAGGTCGACCAGCTCTTCGCTTGCGGCAAGCTCCACCTCAATCTCGGGAAACGCCCGGCAGAACGACGCGACCACCGGCTCGAGCAGGATCGGCACGACCGAGCGCGGTACGGTGAGACGCAGGAGACCGGCCGGCCGCTGTCCGAGCTCACGGGCCGCCCCGCTTGCCGCGATCAGTTCCTCGAAGGCCGGTCTTGCGCGCGCAAGGAATCTCTCGCCGGCTTCGGTCAGCCCGACGCTGCGCGTCGTGCGGATGAACAGCGCTGCGCCGACGCGCGCCTCGAGCGCTCGTATCGCCTGACTGATGGCCGATGGCGTTACCCCGAGTTCAGCGGCCGCCCGGCGGAAACTGCGATGCTGGGCGACACTCAGAAACGCCTCCACCCCGTCGAGCGCGCCGTGCCTGACTGTGAAGTTCTGCTTCATAGCCCGTCAACATTATCGCGAATAGTCGCGCGCGGGAAGCGGGCTTACATCCGAATTGCAAATGAGCCGCACTGCGGCGTGCGCCCGACACCTGCGACATCGCGGCGACCGCCGTGATCGGAGAAAACCGATGAAGGCAATCCGCAACGTCATCCTGGCACTCACCCTCACACTGACAGGCGCTATTTCCATGGCCGATCCATCCCTTGCCCAAGCACAAGCCACGCCGCCGACCTCCGGGGTCATGGTCATCCTGACCGTCAAGGCCGGCGTCACACGCGAACAGGTCATGGCCGTCATGCCCGATGAAATCAGGCAGACCGTGCAGCTCTATCTCAACGGAAAAGTTCGCGAATGGTATTCGCGGTCCGATGGGCGCGGAACCGTCTTCCTGCTGGATGTCAAGGATGTCGCCGAAGGGCACGCGATCATGGATGGCCTGCCGCTCGCCAAGCAGGATCTCATCGACCACGAATACATCGCGGTCGGTCCGCTCATGCCACTCCGCCTGCTCATGACCAAACCCTGAGCACCCGCCGGCGCAGAACCGGATTCGAACCCCACCCGACATGTCGGACAATCAAGGACACCCGAACGTGCCACCGAGCTTCAACCTTCCGTTCGTCCTCAGCGTCGCCGGCGCCTTCCTGGCAAGCTCGGTGGTGGCCATCACCTATGTTTGGCCGGTGGTCCGCACGATGCCGCGTCATGACGCCTTGAGACTTCTCGCGGCTTTCCATGCGTTCAGGTTCTTGGGGATGAACTTCCTGGTTGCCGGGTTCGTGTCTTCGGAGTTGAGCCCGGATTTCGCCAGCGAAGTCGGATGGGGAGACCTCATCGCCGCCACTCTCGCGCTTGTTTCAATGGCGGCGCTCTCCTGGCGATGGTCCATCGCCGTTCCGATGGTCTGGATATTCAACGTCTGGGGCACGCTGGATCTTCTGAATGCGTACTACATGGGCGCGACGAAGATCCAGAATCCCGGCCTCTTCGGCGCCGGCATTTATATCCCGGCCCTTTATGTGCCTCTGCTGCTGGTCAGCCACGTTCTGGTCTTCATGATTCTGTTGAGGTCCGGACCGGAAGAACAGACACCGTGACACCGCGAGCGGATCGCAATCCGCGACATGCCGTCCGAGATGCCTTGCGTCTGTCCGCGACCGGGATCTCCTCTCCCGAAGGAATGCCAATGAACACCGATGCTGTTTCCGTTGCTGTGATCGTCCCGCGTCCCGTCCGGCTCAGCCTGATATGGACCGTTTCATTCGCGATGCTGTGGACCTGGTTGATCTACTCGCTACCCGCACTTGCGGAGAGCGGCTTTCCTGCGCTGGGCGTTCGGCTGATGGCTCATGGGCTCATAGCGATTGGCTTGTGGCTCGGCCTCGAAGGCACCAACTTGACAGCAAGGCAACGCCAAGCGACCTGGCTGGTCTTCATGGTGCCTTTCACGCTCTGGGCTGCCGTCGCCTGGACGGCAGCCATCAACGGCGCATTTCGCACGGGCACCTCTCCCTTGCCGCTGCTGCCAGTGGCGATCCTGCTGCCGGTGATCTTCGGTGCTCCGGTGCTGCTGTGGTCAAAACGAGTGGGGCAGCTGCTTGATGCGATGCCGCCGACCTGGCTCATTGCCCTTCAGGTTTACCGCATTTTTGGCACCCAATGGCTCGTCTACTGGCTGAGTGGGATGCAGCCAGGCCTATGGGCGCTCCCGGCAGGAATTGGCGATGTGCTGACCGGTCTCTTCGCCGTGCCGGCGGCCCTTGCGCTCGCAGCTGGAACGGCTGCGGGGCGGAAAGGGGCTATCCTTTGGAACATCTTCGGCCTCGCAGATCTCGCCGTCGCGATCACCCTGGGAATGATCATGTCGCCCGGCCCGTTCCAGCTGATCGTTCCATACGGCCCGAGCATGGCCCTGGACACCTTTCCGAACGTGCTGACCCCCGCCTTCGTCGTGCCAAGCTCGATCCTGTTGCACGCGCTGTCGCTGCGCCAACTGATCCGGCGCAGCCGGGCGGAGACGGTGTAAGCCGCGGTCTCAAAACGGAAGCGCCACGCTGGTCTTGATCTCCTTCAGCACCACATTGCTGCGGACATAGCGGATGCCGGGAATGCGGAACATGAACTCATCGAGGAAGCGGTTGTAGGCCGCCATGTCCTGCACGACGACGCGCAGATGATAGTCGGCGTCGCCCGTCGTCGCAAAACACTCCAGCACCTCACGGCGGCCGGTGACGCGGGACACGAACTCGTCGACGAATTTAGCGTCGTGCCGCTCCAGCGAGACGTGGAGGATGGCGGACATTGCGAACCCTGCCTGCTCGCGCGCAACCAGTGCCGCATAGCCACGAATAACTCCGCTGTCCTCGAGTGCACGCACCCGGCGCCAGCAGGCCGAGGTTGACATGCCGACCTCGTCAGCGAGCTGCTGGTTGGTGGCGCGGCCGTCCTTCTGGAGGTGGGCGAGAATCCGCGTGTCCTGATCTTCGATCATCGGTACCTCAAAAAACGATTAAATCTACCAGATTCTCGCTTTCATTGCAAAATTCTACCGAATTAACGCCCACCGCGGGGATGAATAGGTAAGACCTACCAACGCCCCAAGCCTAACCTTGGCCTATTCGGCAGGATGCCGCGCGAGGCCCGCCATGGACGCCATTCCGTCACTCGACAGTTACGAGCTCTCAGACCGCTACGAGCGCGAGGACGGCCGCGCCTTCCTCACGGGCACGCAAGCCATCGTCCGCATCGCGCTCGACCAGATCAGGCGCGACCGCGCCGCGGGGCTCAATACCGCCGGCTTCATCTCCGGCTATCGCGGCTCGCCGCTCGGCGGCATCGATCTCGAGCTGTGGCGCATCCAGGAGCGCCTCAAGCGCGACCACATCGAATTCCTCCCCGCCGTGAACGAGGACCTCGCGGCAACCGCGGTGCTCGGCTCGCAGCAGGTCGAAACCCAAGCCGACCGCGAAGTCGATGGCGTGTTCGGGCTCTGGTACGGCAAGGGCCCCGGCGTCGATCGCTCCGGCGATGCGCTCAAGCACGGCAATGCCTACGGCTCGTCGCCGCATGGCGGCGTGCTGGTGGTTGCCGGCGACGACCATGGCTGCGTGTCATCCTCGATGCCGCACCAGTCCGACGTCGCCTTCATGAGCTGGTTCATGCCGACGCTGCATCCCGCAAGCGTCAGCGAATATCTGGAGTTCGGCGAATATGGCTACGCGCTGAGCCGCTTCTCCGGCATGTGGGTCGGCTTCAAGGCGATCTCGGAGATCGTCGAGTCAGGCGCATCCGTCGCGCTGCGCCCACCGCGCATGTTCCGCACGCCCGACTTCACGCCACCACCAGGCGGACTGCACTATCGCTGGCCCGATCTGCCGGGCCCGCAGATCGAGGAGCGGCTGGAAGCGAAAAAGCACGCGGTCTACGCCTTCGCCAAAGCCAATCCGATCGATCGACATATCTACGACATTCCAAACGCCACCTACGGCATCGTCACCACAGGCAAGGCGCATCTCGATCTGATGGAAGCCCTGCGGCTGATGGGCCTCGATGAAGCCGCCTGCCGCAGCATCGGCATCGACATCTACAAGGTCGGCATGGTCTGGCCGCTGGCACTGCACGACGCCATGGATTTCGTGAAGGGCAAGCGCGAGATCCTCGTGGTCGAGGAGAAGCGCGGCATCATCGAGAGCCAGTTCAAGGAATATTTTTACGACTATCCCGGCGCAAAACCCGAGCGCATGGTCGGCAAGCACGACGAAACCGGCGCGCGGCTGATCTCCTGGATCGGCGAATTGTCGCCGCGCGCCTTGGCGTCCGTGCTCGCCCGCCGGCTCGATCCGATTTTTCCGGGCCTCAATCTTGCCGCGCGTGCAGCCGCACTGCTGCCGGAAGCCGAGCGCACGATCAACGTCGCAGGCGCCACGCGTACGCCCTATTTCTGCTCCGGATGCCCGCACAACACCTCGACAAAGGTGCCCGAGGGATCGAAGGCGCTGGCCGGCATCGGCTGCCATTTCATGGCGAGCTGGATGGACCGCGAGACCTCCTCGCTGATCCAGATGGGCGGCGAAGGCGTGAACTGGGCCGCCTCGTCTCGCTTCACCGGCCACAAGCACGTCTTCCAGAATCTCGGCGAAGGCACTTATTATCACTCCGGCTCGATGGCGATCCGGCAGGCGATCGCCGCCAAGGCCAACATCACCTACAAGATCCTGTTCAACGATGCGGTGGCCATGACCGGCGGCCAGCCGGTCGACGGTCCCATCAGCGTGCATGCCATCGCGCACAGCGTCCGCGCCGAAGGCGTGGCCCGCATCGCGCTGGTGTCGGACGATCCCGCGCAATTCCTGCCCGCGGATCTGCCCGGCGGCGTCACCATTCATCCACGCGAGGAGATGGACGCCGTGCAGCGCGAGCTGCGCGACATCTCCGGCGTATCGGTGCTGATCTACCAGCAAACCTGCGCAACCGAGAAGCGGCGCCAGCGCAAGCGCGGACAGATGGCCGATCCCAAGCGCTTTGCCTACATCAACGATCTCGTCTGCGAGGGCTGCGGCGACTGCTCGGTCGAGTCCAACTGCCTCAGCGTCGAGCCGAAGGAGACGCCCTTCGGCCGCAAGCGCCAGATCAATCTGTCGGCGTGCAACAAGGATTTCTCCTGCCTCAACGGCTTTTGCCCGAGCTTTGTCACCGTCGAAGGCGCGACGCGCCGGAAGAAGAGCGCGAGCGAGATCGATGCAATCGGTCGCGCGGCCACGCTCCCCCTCCCCGCCCCCGCCACGCTCGACCGTCCCTACGATCTGCTCGTGACCGGCGTCGGCGGCACTGGCGTGATCACGGTCGGCGCGCTGATCGGGATGGCCGCGCATCTCGAACGCCGTGGTGTCTCGGTGCTGGATTTTACCGGCTTTGCGCAGAAGTTCGGCCCGGTGCTGAGCTACATCCGCCTCGCCTCGAGTCCCGAGGCGCTGCACCAGGTCCGCATCGACCAGGGCGCGGCCGATGCGCTGATCGGTTGCGACCTCGTCGTCAGCTCCTCGCCGAAGGCGTCCGGCACCTATCGCCGCGGCACGCGCGCGGCCATCAACACCGCGGAGATGCCGACCGGCGACGTCGTCCGCGTCCGCGACGCCGACCTCGCTTCCCCTGCCCGCCTGCGCGCGATCGGCCGTGTCATCGGCAACGATAACCTCGACAGCATCAACGCCAACGCCCTGGCCGAGCGGCTGCTTGGAGACGCCGTCTATGCCAACATCGTCATGCTGGGCTTTGCCTGGCAGCGCGGACTGGTGCCGGTTTCTCTCTCGGCGCTGCTGCGCGCGATCGAGCTCAATGGCGTCGCGATCGAACGCAACAAGCAGGCTTTTGCCTGGGGTCGGATCGCCGCTGCCGATCCGGACCTCTTGCCGGAGACGAACGAGACGCCAAAAGTCGAGACGCTCGACCAGCTCATTGCTCGCCGGGGCGATTTCCTCACCGCCTATCAGGATGGGGCTTATGCGGCGCGCTATCGTGCACGCGTCGCAAAAGTTCGTGCTGCCGAAGCCGCGCTGAACAGCGAGGCCCTGACCGAGGCCGTCGCCCGCGCACTCTTCAAGCTGATGGCCTACAAGGACGAATACGAGGTCGCGCGCCTGCACATGCAGACCGGCTTTCTCGACGAATTGAAGCGCGAGTTCGAGGATGGCTTCAGCGTCCAGTATCATCTCGCGCCGCCCCTCCTGCCGTCCGACCGCGACGCGCGCGGCCGCCCGCACAAGCGCGCCTTCGGTCAATGGATCCAGGCGCCGCTCGCCATGCTGGCGCGGCTGAAGAGATTGCGCGGGACGCCGTTCGATCCGTTCGGCTACACAGCCGATCGGCGGGCCGAGCGGGAGCTGATCGTCTGGTATGAAGGCTTGATCGAACGGATGCTCGGCGGGCTCGACGCGACACATCTCCCCGATCTCATCATCATCGCGAAGGCCCCGATGGAGATCCGCGGCTACGGCCCGGTGAAAGATGCCGCGATCCACAAGGTGCGATCCGAGACCGAAACGCTGCTCACGGATTTGGCAAATTCAGCGTCGCCAAAGATGCACGCTTACGGTTGACGTGGCTCCGGCAAGGCTTCAGCCTCCAGGCCTAAGTGGGTGCCCTGTTGGCGCCCCTGCAATCAGGTGACGCATCATGGATTTCGACCAGTTGACCCTGATCCAGGCCGTGGCCGAGCTCGCCGCCGGAAAAAGCACGAGCCACGCGCTCACCTCCGAGGCGCTCGCCCGCGCCAAGGCCAATGCCGACCTCAACGCCTTCGTCACCCTGGACGAAGAAGGCGCCCTAAAGGCTGCCGTCGCGTTCGATACGCAAGGTGCGGGCGCCGGGAGCAGGCCGCTCGGCGGCGTCCCCATCGTGATCAAGGACAATATCGAGGTCGCAGGACTGCCCTGTAGCGCCGGCACGCCTGCGCTGAAGGATTACGTTCCGAAGGCCGATGCACCCGTGGTCGCAAGCTGCGCGCCGCCGGCGCGGTCATCATCGGCAAAACCAGCATGCACGAGCTTGCGTTCGGTATCTCCGGCTACAACACCGCATTCAAGACCGGCGCGGAGTTCGGCGTACGTAACGCCTACAATAACGCGCTCATCGCTGGCGGCTCCTCCTCGGGAACGGGCGCCGCGATCGGCGCCCGGATTGTGGCGGGCGGGCTCGGCACCGACACCGGCGGATCGGTGCGCGTCCCCGGCGCACTGAATGGCTGCGCCTCGCTGCGGCCGACCGTCGGACGCTATCCGCAAGCCGGCATCGCGCCGATCTCGCATACCCGCGATACCGCAGGGCCGATGGCGGCGACGATGGCAGACGTTGCGCTGCTAGACAGCGTTATCGCGGGCGGTGATATCGTTCGGCCGGCCGATCTGCGGCGGGTCCGTATCGGCCTCGTGAAGAGCATGCTGGCGAACCTCGACGGGGATACTGAAACCGCCTTTCAGGCCGCGCTCGCCCGATTGAAAGCGCAAGGCGTGACCGTGGTCGACATCGAGATGCCTGAGCTGGCCCAGCTCAACGGCCGGGTCGGATTTCCGGTCGCGCTCTACGAGGCCTATGACGACATGGTTGCCTATCTCAACCGCACCGGCACAGGCGTGACCATCGAGGCCATGGTCGCGCGGATCGCGAGCCCCGACGTCAAGGGCACCTATGAAGGGTTGGTGCTGCCGCGCAAATTGCCGGCGGCCGACGGCAGCCTTGTCGATGCAAAGCCGCTTTACGTCGAAGCCATCAATGTCGCGAGGCCGGCGCTTCAGGCGCTCTACCAGCAGACCTTTGCGAGCAACAGGATCGATGCGATCGCGTTCCCGACCACACCCAGGGTTGCGATCGCTTCGAATCCGGAATCCAGCAGTCTCGAGAATTTCGGCCTGTTCATCCAAAACACCGATCCCGGCAGCAATGCCGGCATTCCCGGGATCCAGATTCCGATTGCGCTTGGCGAGACCAGCAAACTGCCGATCGGACTGGAGCTCGACGGCCCCGCGGGCAGCGACAAACGGCTGCTCGCTATCGGCATCGCGCTCGATGCCGTGTTTGGGCGGCTTCCCGCGCCGCGTTGACGCGATCGTAGCTTCTTGCCTAGACCAAAGACCCTCGTCATTGCGAGGAGCGCTTGCGACGAAGCAATCCAGAGTCTTACTGCGGAAAGATTCTGGATTGCTTCGCTTCGCTCGCAATGACGAAAAGTGGTGGGCACAGCGCTACGCGCTTTTGCCCACCCTACGGCACCGCGCTAGCTAAGAATACGGATTGATCAGCTTCTGCTGCTCGGCGCTGTGATGCACGAGCATGTCAATGAAGGTCCTGACCTTGGCCGACAGGTGATGGCGATGCGGATAAACCGCGTTCATCGACATCTCGACCGGCCGGTATTCCGGCAGCAGGCGCACCAGTCGGCCGGCATCGAGATCGTCGCTCACCAGGAATCCTGCGAGCAGGCCGATGCCGGCGCCCTCGATCACCATCCGTCGCAGCGCTTCACCGCTGTTGGTGACAAGGCTACCCGAGATGCGCACCGATGCCGGCGCACCCCTGCGATCGAAGAAGCGCCACTCGTCGCCGAAGGGATAGTTGAGGTGACGGCCGCAATTGTGGCCGGTGAGCTCGGCGAGTTGCTGCAGCCGTCCGTGCTTTTCGAGATAATCGTGCGAGCAGCACAGCACGTGACGCCAGGTGGCGAGGCTGCGGACGATCAGGCTTGAATCCGGCGGCGGGGTCATGCGCAGCGCAACGTCATACCCCTCCTCGATCAGATCGACATTGGCTTCGCCCATGCGCAGATCGACCTTCACGTCCGGATAGGTCGACAGCAGCTTTGCCACCACGCCGGCCACGAAAGGCACCATGTGCGTGGCGGAATGAATCCGCAGCGTGCCCCGCGGCACCGACTGCAAGGCGCCGGCGATGTCGTCGGCCTGCTCGATGTCGGACAGGATCTGGACGCAGCGGTCGTAATAGGCCCTGCCGATTTCCGTGACGCTGACCTTGCGGGTGGTGCGATTGAGCAGCCGCGCACCGAGCCGCTCCTCGAGCGCCTGGATGTGGTTGCTGACCATCGTCGTGGACATGTTGAGCTTGCGGGCGGCGGCGGAGAATCCGCCGGTATCAACGACCCGGACGAAAGCGGTCAGGCTAGTCAGCCGGTCCATGGGGCGCCTCGGATTATGCAGTATGAGTGGACAATCATTTTGCTTTTTGGCGGATTATCACAAGCGCCGGGACAGCGCATCTTCTGCCCAGACAACAGCGCCCCTTCGGAACGGGACGTCTGGGGAATCCGGAGGATGTCATGTCGAACGCGGCTTATACTGCTGAAACTACTGATAAAATCAGCCTGAAGCCGTCCCGGCAGGCGATCAAGCGAGCGGCGCTCGGGCTGGCGCTGGCCCTTGGCGTCGCTGTGGCCGGCGACTTTGGCTACGATTACCTGACGACCGGCCGCTACCTGGAATCGACCGATGACGCCTATGTGAAGGCCGATTCCACCATCATCGCCCCGAAGGTGTCAGGCTACATCGCCCAGGTGCTGGTCGGCGACAACGAAAAGGTGAGAGCGGGCCAGGTGCTGGCCAGGATCGACGACCGCGACTTCAAGGCCGCGCTCGGCCAGTCCCGCGCCGACGTCGCCGCAGCCGAAGCCTCGGTTCGCAACCTCGATGCCCAGCTCCAGCTGCAACAGCCGATCATCGAGCAGAGCACCGCCGACGTCACGGCTGCCGACGCCAATCTGAAATTCGCGCAGGAAGAGCGCGCCCGCTACGACGACCTCATGAAGTCGGGCTCAGGCACGATCCAGCGCGCACAGCAGACCGATGCGGCGCTCCGCGCCAGCAACGCGCAATTGCAGCACGCCAAGTCGGGCCTGGTCGCCGCGCAGCGCAAGATCGACGTGCTGACCACCCAGCGCGCGCAGGCTACCGCGCAGCTCGATCACGCTCGCGCGGTCGCGGACCAGGCTGAGCTGAACCTGTCCTACACCGAGATCACCGCGCCGGTTGACGGCACGGTCGGCGCCCGCAGCTTGCGAGTCGGCCAGTACGTGCAGGCCGGCACGCAATTGATGGCGGTGGTGCCGCTCGATGCGGTCTATGTGGTCGCGAATTTCAAGGAGACCCAGCTCACGCATGTGAGCGCCGGCCAGCCGGTCGAGCTGCGTGTCGACAGTTTTCGCAATCGCACGCTGCACGGTCATGTCGACAGCCTTTCGCCGGCCAGCGGACTTGAATTCGCGCTGCTGCCTCCCGACAATGCAACGGGTAACTTCACCAAGATCGTGCAGCGCGTGCCGGTGAAGATCGTGCTCGACGATCACAGCCTCGCGGGCCTGTTGCGGCCCGGCATGTCGGCGGTGCCGACCGTCGACACCAAGGCAACCGTGGTGGCCGAACGCGAGGCAACCAGGCGCGTCGCCGACAGCGCGACGCGACCGAACGGCGGCTGACGCTGATTATCCAAACCATCCGCCTAATGCATCCTGTCTCTGTAACCGAGAGAGGCTTCCATGAGCACGCTTCAACCGACCCTCAACGCCGCTTCCGCCGCCAATCTCCCCGCTCTGGCTGCAGCTCCCGCAGCGCCGGCCGTCTCTGCCAAAACCTGGATCGCGGTGGTCGGTGCCACGCTCGGCGCCTTCATGGCAGTGCTGAACATCCAGATCGTCAACGCCTCGCTCGCCGACATCCAAGGCGCGATCGGCGCCGGCATCGACGACGGCGGCTGGATCTCGACCTCCTACCTGATCGCCGAGATCGTGGTGATCCCGCTGTCCGGCTGGCTCGCGCAGGTGTTCTCGATCCGGATCTATCTGCTCACCAACGCGATCCTGTTCCTGATTCTCTCCGCAGCCTGCGCGCTGGCGCAGGACCTGCCGCAGATGATCGTGCTGCGCGCCGTGCAAGGCTTTACCGGCGGCGTGCTGATCCCGATGGCTTTCACGCTGATCATCACGCTGCTGCCGCGTGCCAAGCAACCGGTGGGTCTTGCGTTGTTCGCGCTGTCAGCGACGTTTGCGCCGGCGATCGGCCCGACTATCGGCGGCTATCTCACCGAGAATTTCGGCTGGCAGTACATTTTCTACGTCAACCTCGCGCCCGGCGCGATCATGGTCGGCATGCTCTGGTACGCACTCGACGCCAGGCCCATGAAGCTGTCGTTGCTCGCGGACGGCGACTGGGCCGGCATCATCACCATGGCGATCGGCCTGTCCGCGCTCCAGACCGTGCTGGAGGAAGGTAACAAGGACGACTGGTTCGGCTCGCCCTTCATCGTCAAGCTGTCCGTCATCGCAGTCGTGGCGCTAGGCGCGTTCCTGATCATCGAGCTCACGGTCAAGAAGCCGCTGTTGAACCTGCGCCTGCTGGTCCGCCGCAATTTTGGCTTCGGCATGCTCGCCAATTTCCTGCTCGGCGTCGCGCTCTACGGTTCGGTGTTCATCCTGCCGCAATATCTGTCGCGCATCCAGGGCTACAATGCCGAGCAGATCGGCGCAGTGCTGGCCTGGACCGGATTGCCGCAGCTCGTGCTGATCCCACTGGTTCCGCGCCTGATGCAGAAGTTCGACGCGCGGATCATCATCGGCGTCGGCTTCGTGCTGTTCGCAGGCTCAAACTTCATGAACATCTATATGACCAACGACTACGCCGCCGACCAGCTGTTGTGGCCCAACGTCGTACGCGCCATCGGCCAGGCGCTGGTGATGGCGCCGCTGTCGGCCGTGGCAACCGCCGGCATCGAGCCGGAGAACGCGGGATCGGCCTCCGGCCTGTTCAACATGATGCGCAATCTCGGCGGCGCCGTCGGCATAGCGCTGCTCCAGACCGTGCTGACCAAGCGCGAGCAGTATCACTCCAACGTGCTGATGCAGTCGGTTTCGGTGTTCGAGCAGGCCACCCGCATGCGGCTGGAACAGCTCACGCAGTATTTCATCAACCACGGCGTGCTCGACCGTGCCGACGCAGCGCATCGCGCCTACGTCGCGATCGGCCATACCGTGCAGAAGCAGGCTTACATCTTTGCCTTCAGCGACACCTTCTACCTGCTCGGCATGGCGCTGATCGTGGCCCTGATCGCCGTATTCTTCCTGAAGAAGCCCGGCCAGACCTCGGCCGGTGGAGCCCACTGACCTCAAGCCCAACCAAGGAGAACGACCATGAAGCCCCGCATGAATTTCTACCAGGCCGCCCCCGACACGATGAAGGCGCTGATGGCGCTGGAAGAGCAGATCCAGTCGACGGGTCTGGAGAAATCGCTGATTGAGCTCGTCAAGATCCGCGCCTCGCAGATCAACGGCTGCGCCTTCTGCATCAACATGCACACCGAAGATGCCCGCAAGCGCGGCGAGACCGAGCAGCGCATCTATCTGCTCGACGCCTGGCGCGAATCCCCGCTCTATACCGACCGCGAGCGCGCCGCGCTGGCCTGGACCGAGTCGGTGACGCTGATCGCGGAAACGCGCGCGCCCGACGACGTCTACGCCGAGGTCCGCGCGCAGTTCTCCGACGCAGAGACGGTGAACCTGACCATGCTGATCGGCGCCATCAATGCCTGGAACAGGCTGGCGATCGCATTCCGCGCGGTTCATCCGGTGAAGGTGAAGGCGTCGGTGGCGTAGGGGTGCGACACGCCCTCGCGGGCAACTGTCATGCCCCGCGAAGGCGGGGCATCCATTATTCCAGAGACAGCGAAGTCTATAACAACCGCCGCGGCGTACTGGATCGCCCGCCTTCGCGGGCGACGACGGCAGTGGGTGTGGCTCAGACCGCCGTCGCCCTGGCGAACTCCACATAAATCTCGCGAAGCCGCGCGGCAAGCGGGCCGGGCTTGCCGTCGCCGACCTTTTTGCCGTCGATCGCCACCACCGGCTGGACAAACAGCGAGGCCGACGTCGCAAAGGCTTCCTTCGCGGCCAGCGCCTCTTCGACGGTGAAGGAACGCTCCTCGACCCGGAGCTGACGCTCTTCGGCGAGCGCGACCACGGCCTTGCGGGTGCAACCGGGCAGGATCGCGTTGGAGTTCTTGCGGGTGACGATGATGTCATCCTTGGTGAGAATGAACGCTGACGACGAGCCACCTTCGGTGACGTAGCCGTCTTGCAGCATCCAGGCCTCGCCGGCGCCGGCTTCGGCCGCCGCCTGCTTCGCCAGCACCTGCGCCAGCAGCGCCACGCTCTTGATGTCCCGCCGCTCCCAGCGGATGTCGGGCACCGTGATCACGTTGATGCCGGTCTTGGCGGAAGCTGCGTTGATGATGTCCTTTTCGGAGGTGAACATCACCAGGCTCGACTTGACGTCGCCCTTGGGGAAGGCGAAGTCGCGGCCCTTGTCGGCGCCGCGGGTGACCTGGAGATAGACCAGGCCGTTCACGACCTTGTTGCGGGCGATCAATTCCTTCTGGATCTCGGTGATGCGCTCGACCGTCTCCGGCAGCCTCAAGCTGATCTCGCCGACCGAGCGCTCCAGCCGCGCCAGATGCGAGGCGTTGTCGACCAGCTTGCCGTCGAGCACGGCCGAGACCTCGTAGATGCCGTCGGCAAACAGGAAGCCGCGGTCGAGCACCGAGATCTTCGCGTCCGAGAGCGGGACGAATGAGCCGTTGACGTAGGCGGTCGAATCCAAGGCTGGTCTCCTGGCGGGAAAGGGGGATTTATCGACCGGTATAGGGGATTTGGTGAGCGCGATAAACCCCGCTCTTCGTCATCCCGGGGCGCGCGTAGCGCGAGCCCGGGATCCATCTCACCTCATGTACTGCGGCCCGATGGATTCCGGGCCTGGCCCTTCGGGCCATACCGGAATGACGGCGGAGATTAGTGCGACAAGATCTTCGACAAGAACTTCTGCGCACGGTCGCTGCGCGGCTTGCCGAAGAAATCGTCTTTCGGGGCATCCTCGACGATCTCGCCGCGGTCCATGAAGATCACGCGGTTGGCGACCTTGCGGGCAAAGCCCATTTCGTGGGTCACCACCATCATGGTCATGCCTTCGCGGGCGAGGTCGACCATGACGTCGAGCACCTCGCTGACCATTTCAGGGTCGAGCGCCGAGGTCGGCTCATCGAACAGCATCACGATGGGATCCATCGCGAGCGCGCGCGCGATCGCGACACGCTGCTGCTGACCGCCTGACAGCTGCGCCGGAAATTTCTGCGCCTGCTCCTTCAGGCCGACGCGGTCCAGGAGCTGCATGCCCTTCGTCACAGCCTTGTCGGACGACCGGCCCAGCACCTTCTGCTGGGCGAGGCAGAGATTGTCGATGATCTTCAGATGCGGGAACAGCTCGAAATGCTGGAACACCATGCCGACGCGCGAGCGCAGCTTCGGCAGGTTGGTCTTGGGGTCGTTGACCTTGGTGCCGTCGACGCTGATGTCGCCTTCCTGGAACGGCTCCAGCGCGTTGACGCATTTGATCAGCGTCGACTTGCCCGAGCCGGAGGGTCCGCAGACCACCACGACCTCGCCCTTGGTGACACTGGTGGTGCAGTCGGTCAGCACCTGGAAGGTCGGGCTGTACCATTTGTTGACGTGGCTGATTTCAATCATGACCGACTTGCTCTAGCGGATGATGGCGATGCGCGCCTGGAGGCGGCGCACGCCAAAGGATGCGATACAGGAAATGGTGAAGTAGACGACGGCGGCAAACAGGTACATCTCGACCAGACGGCCGTCGCGCTGCGCGACCTTGCTGGCCGCACCGAGGAAATCGGTGATCGACAGCACGTAGACCAGCGAGGTGTCCTGGAACAGCACGATGGTCTGCGTGATCAGCACCGGCAGCATGTTGCGGAACGCCTGCGGCAGCACGACGTAGCGCATGGTCTGCGCATAGGTCAGGCCGAGCGCATTGGCGGCGGCCGGCTGTCCCCGCGAGATCGACTGGATACCGGCGCGCATGATCTCGGAGAAATAGGCCGCCTCGAACATGATGAAGGTGATGAGCGAGGAAGCGAACGCACCGACGCTGATCGGGCGCGAGGCACCCGTCACCCATTGTCCGATATAAGGCACCAGGAAGTAGAACCAGAAGATCACCAGCACCAGCGGCAGCGAGCGCATGAAGTCGACATAGACGCCGGCGATGCGGCCGAGCGTCTTGTACCCGGACAGCCGCATCAGGGCGATCGCGGTGCCGAAGACGAGGCCGCCAAGTGCCGCGAGCCCCGTCAGCATCAGCGTGAACGTCATGCCCTCATAGAACAGATAGGGCAACGCGCGGATGATAACCCCGAAATCGAAATTGCTGAACATGGCGCTATTTCCCCGTGATGTAGCCGGGGATCGCGACCCAGCGCTCGAGGAAGCGCATCGCGGTCACGACGACGGCGTTGACGAGGAGGTAGAGGAGCGTTGCAGCGGTAAAGGCCTCGAACACCTGAAAAGAGAACTCCTGCATCGAGCGCGCCTGGCCGGTCAGCTCGAGCAGACCGATGGTGATGGCGACCGCCGTGTTCTTGATGGTGTTGAGGAACTCGGAGGTCAGCGGCGGCAGGATGATGCGGAATGCCATCGGCAGCAGGATATATCGATAGCCCTGAAAGGTCGTGAGACCGAGCGCCGTTGCCGCCATCTTTTGACCGCGCGGCAGCGAGCCGATGCCGGCCTGCAATTGTATCGCGACGCGGGCTGACATGAAAAATCCGATGCCGATGGCCGCCGTCCAGAACGGCGCGTTCGGCAGTTGCTTCAGCCAGGTGCCGGTCGACTTCGGCAGCAATTCCGGCAGCACGAAGTACCACAGGAACAGCTGCACCAGCAGCGGCATGTTGCGAAAGAACTCGACCCAGCAGAAGCCGAACCAGCCGGCGGCCTTGGACGGCAGCGTCCGCATGACGCCGACGATCGAGCCGAAGACCAGCGCGATGATCCAGGCGAGCACCGCCGTCTTCAGGGTCAGCACCAGTCCCGACAGCAGCATGTCGAGATAGGTGCCGGTCCCCATCGGGTTCGGCTCGAAGAAAATTCCCCAGTTCCAGTGGTAGTTCACGTGTCCCCCGCGCGAACGCGCCAATCACAGGCGTCTTGAGTAGGTCTCGAAAATAGGTCTTGGCCGTGTATGCAAATGTCCGGCCACTCTCCTGCGGAATTCAAGCTGCGCTTGAATCCGGCCTCTCCCCGCAAGCGGGGAGAGGCAAATAGCATCCTACTTATAGTCGTCCGGGTTCGGTGAGTCCGAAGGCTTGGCAAATTCGTTCTTCAGCTCGGCCGAGATCGGCGTGTTGAGGTTGAGGCCCTTCGGCGGGATCTTGGCGGTGAACCACTTGTCGTAGATCTTCTGGGCCTCGCCGGAGGTGTAGACCGCAGCGGTCGCCGCATCGACCACCTTCTTGAACGGCGCATCGTCCTTGCGCAGCATGATGCCGTAGGGCTCGGGCTTGGAGAACGCATCCTTGGAGATGACGTAGTCATCCGGCGACTTCGAGCCGGCAACGAGGCTCGCGAGCAGAACGTCGTCCATCACGAAGGCGACCGCGCGGTCGGTTTCGACCATCAGGAAGGCCTCGGCATGGTCCTTGGCCGGGATGATGTTGGCACCCAGTCCCTTCGCGACATTGGCCTCGGTGAGCTGCTTGATGTTGGTGGTGCCGGCGGTGGAGACCACCGTCTTGCCCTTGAGATCGTCGATCGACTTCAGCCCGCTCGACTTCTTGAAGACGTAGCGGCTGGCGGTCAGATAATGGGTGTTGGTGAAGGCGACCTGCTTCTGGCGCTCGGCATTGTTGGTGGTGGAGCCGCATTCGAGGTCGATGGTGCCGTTGGCCATCAGCGGGATACGGGTCGCCGAGGTGACCGGATTGAGCTTCACCTCGAGCTTGTCGAGCTTGAGCTCCTTCTTCACGGCATCGACGATCTTGTAGCAGATGTCCATCGCGAACCCGACGGGCTTCTGATTGTCGTCGAGATAGGAGAACGGGATCGAGGAATCGCGGAAGCCGAGCGTGATGGCGCCGGTGTCCTTGATGTTCTTCAGCGTGCCGGTCAGCTCTTCGGCGCCGGCCTGGCTGACAACAAAGGTCGCAGCGAGCGCAAGGCCGATGTAACGGAAATGTTTCACTTTTTCTCCCCTTTCAGGATGATGCGGCCGGATGCAAGCACATCTCGGCCCGGATTAGAATGTGACTTTCGGCTGGATGCCGGCTCAGGTTAATTGGCCTCGGGTCAGCGGCTTTGGCAATTCCCCGAGATCCCAAAACAGCCCGGCCATCACCGTCAAGGCCTCTTCAGTCAATGGCAGCAGGATGTGCTCATTGGGCGCATGCTGGGAGCAGCCGGGATAGGAGTGCGGGACCCAGATCGTCGGCAGACCCAGAATCTCGGAAAATACGTCGTTCGGCAGCGAGCCGCCGAAGTTCGGCAGCACGGCCGGCACCTTGCCGGTGGTGTTTTGGACTGAATCCGCCGCCCATTTGATCCAGGGGCTGTCGAAATCGGTGCGCGAGGCGGCAAAGCTCTGGGCCGCCCGCACCTCGACCATCGGAAATCCCTTTGCGACCAGATGGGCGCGGACGGCGTCGACCAGGCCATCGACCTTTGTGCCGACCACGAAACGCAGTTGCAGCACGGCGTTGGCGTGGCCGGGAATGGCGTTCGCCGGCTTCTCGATATTGCCCGACGACACCGCCAGCACCTCCAGCGTGTTCCAGGCATAGAGCCGTTCGGCCGCGGATAGACCGTCCTCACCCCAGTTCTCCGCAAGCGCGGGCTCGTCCTCGGTCGGCACCACCTGCACATCAGCAAGATAGCTGCGGATCTGGTTAGTGAGCCGCGGGGGCTTCAGCGCGTCGAGCTGAAGCCGGCCGTGGCCGTCGACCAGCGTCGAAATCGCATTGACCAGAATGGTCGCGGGGTTGGCGAGCACGCCGCCCCAATTGCCGGAATGATGGCCGCCGTCGCGCAGGTTCACGTCGAGATGGATGCGGATGCCGCCACGGCAACCCAGGAACAGCGTCGGCCGATCGGCGGACAGCCGCGGCCCATCGGAGGCCATGAACAGATCGGCCTTCAGCGCGTCGCGGTTGAGGTCGCAGACCTTGCCGAGATCAGGCGAGCCGATCTCCTCGCCCATCTCGACGATGAATTTGGCATTGAAGCCGAGCTTGCCGCCGCGGGCCTCCCGCACCGCGCGGAGCGCGGCCATGTTGATGCTGTGCTGCCCCTTGTTGTCCGCGGTGCCGCGGCCATAGAGGCGCGTGCCCACAACCGTCGTGCGCCAGGGATCGCGGCCATCGCGCCACTCGCCCTCCATGCCGTCGACGACGTCGCCATGGCCATAGACCAGCACAGTCGGCAGCGACGTGCTCTCGATATGCTCGGCAAACAGGAACGGCGCCTTGCCGCTGGGGGATTCGACGATGCGGCTGGTGAAGTCGAGCGCGGCAAAAGCCGGTTGCATCTCCTGCTCCAGATAGGCGCGCAGCTCGGGGCCGCGCGATGGATTCTGGCTTTCGGTCTTGAAGGCGACGCGACGATCGAGTTCGGCGAGGAACCCGCCGGATTTGAAATCGTCGCGGGCGCGGGCGATGGCGTCGGCTCTGGTCATGACTTGCTTTTTCAAGGTCTCGAGGCGGGCGAGCTTAGCGGGCTACACTGGCGCTCGGAAGTGGCGGGGCTTGGATCGCTCTTGGGATTTGCTTCTTGCTCTCTTGAGATTGGCTTGCCAAGGGCGGCAGCGCTGCTGATTTTGGCCTTGCCAAGGTCGCGATATATGCAAGAACTTCGCCAAGTTGGGGCGCACATCTATCATTCGAAGAGCGCTCAGTACAGGGCGCCGGGAGACCATATGGCCAAGCAGATCAGGCTCAACGCCTTTGCGATGAATTGCGTCGCGCATCAATCACCGGGCCTGTGGACCCATCCGCGTGACCGCACCGCCGAATATAACCGCCTGCCCTACTGGATCGATCTCGCCAAGACGCTGGAACGCGGCCGTTTCGACGGACTGTTCCTGGCCGACGTGCTCGGCGTCTACGATGTCTATGGCAACAGCCCCGACGCAGCCTTGCGCAATGCAGCGCAGACGCCGTCGAACGAGCCGCTGCTTCTGCTCTCGGCGATGGCCGCGGTCACCAAGAACCTGGGATTCGGCGTCACCAGCAATCTCTCGTTCGAGCCGCCCTACCCGTTCGCGCGGCGGATGTCGACGCTCGACCATCTGACCGAGGGTCGGATCGGCTGGAACGTCGTCACCGGCTATCTCGACAGCGCCGCGCGCGGCGCCGGCAAGGACAAGCAGGCCGGGCATGACGACCGCTACGACATCGCCGATGAATATATGGAAGTGGTCTACAAGCTCTGGGAAGGAAGCTGGGAGGACGGCGCGATGCTGCGGGACCGCAAGCGCGGCATCTTCACCGATCCCACAAAAGTTCATCGCGTTAATCATGAGAGTGCGAATTACCGCATCAACAACACCATTCACCTCAGCGAGCCGTCGCCGCAGCGCACGCCGGTGCTGTACCAGGCCGGCACCTCGCCGCGCGGGCGGCAGTTCGCGGCCAAGCATGCCGAATGCGTGTTCATGTCGGGACCCTCGGCCAAGATCATTGCACCGCGCGTCTCGGCGATCCGCCAGGAGGCCGCAGCGCTCGGCCGCAACCCGGCAGAGATCCTCATGTTCAACATGATGACGATCATCCTCGGCAATACCGAAGCCGAAGCCGCGGCGAAATACGCCGACTACCGGTCGCATATCAATCCCGAAGGCGCGCTCGCGCTGATGTCGGGATGGACCGGCATCGACTTCTCCGGCTACGAGCTCGACCAGCAGGTCCGGCACGTTCAAAACGATGCCGGTCGCAGCGCACTCGACAACGTCACCCGCGGCGACCCCGACCGCGTCTGGACCGTGCGCGACGTCATCGAGCATGTCGGCATCGGCGGCGCCGGCCCGGTCGTGGTCGGCACGCCGGGGAGCGTTGCTGACAAGATCGAGGATTGGTTCGAGAAGACCGACGTCGACGGCCTCAATGTCGCGTTTGCGATCTCGCCCGGCGATTTCGAGGACATCGCCGACATGCTGGTGCCGGAGTTGACCAGGCGCGGACGGTACAAGCCGGAATATGCCGAGGGCACGCTGCGGGAGAAGCTGTTCGGCGGCGGCCGCGCGAGGCTCGACGCGCCGCATCCGGCGGCGGGATATCGGGTGGGGACAAAGGGGTAGGCCCGGGGTCGCCCTACACCTTCCCGTCCATCATCACCTCGATCAGCTTCGTTCCGGGCCGGCCAAACGCCGATGCCAGCGTTGCCTTCAGCTCGCGGGGATCGCTGAGCTTGATCGCCTCGCAGCCGAGTGCCTTCGCCACGCCGGCGAAATCCACGGGCGGATCGACAAAGTCCATGCCGACATAATTGTCGTCGCCATGGAAGGCGAGCAGGCGCTGCTTGATGATGCGATAGCCGCCATTGTTGGCGATGACGACGTTGAGCGGCAGCTTGTGATGTGCGGCCGTCCACAGCGCCTGGATCGAATACATCGCGCTGCCGTCGCCGGAGAAGCACACGACGGGCCGATCCGGATTGGCGATGCTGGCGCCGACCGAGGCCGGCAGGCCCCAGCCGATGCCGCCCGAGGCGAGACCGTGATAGCCATAACGGTCGCGGTGCGGACGCAGCGCCGTGATCTGGCGGCTGGAGGTGAGGCCTTCGTCGACCAGGATCGCATGGTCCGGCATGGCTTCGACCATTTGCAGCACCAGATAGTCCGGATCGATCGGCGCGCGACCGGCGCTCTTGCCGATCTGCTCGACCAGCGCAGCGCGGCGCGCGCTCCAGTTCTTCGGCGCAAGTTCGGCGAGCCGCTGTTTTGCGCGTTGCGCCAATGCGGCACCACCCATCTCCTTCAGCACCGGGATCAGCGCGCGCAGCGTCTCCTTCACATCCGCCTTCAGCGCTATCTCGGCGGCATAGTTCTTGGCGATCTCCCAATCGGCGAGACCGAGCTGCACAATGCCGAGTCCGTCAGGCAGCGCATCGACCTCACTATAGACCGACATCCGCAGGGGATCGCCGCCGAGCGCGACGAGGAGATCGTAAGGCGCGAGCGTATCCCGCGCGACCTTCTGCACGCGGGCCAGCGCACCGATGAAGCTTGGGCTCTCCGAAAGGAAGTGCGAGCCATAGGGCGTCGAGGATTGATAGGCGGCAGCGCCGAGCAGTTCGGCAAGTTCGGCTGCCTCCTTCAACGCATCGCTCTTGACGACCTCGTCCATGGTGACGATCACCGGGCGCTCGGCCTTCAGCAGGCGCGCAGCAAAAGCCCTGAGCGCCTCATCCGACGGTTTGGTGCGCGCGTCGATGCGGGTGGAGCGGCCGAGATCAATGCCGGCCTCGCTGTTCAGGATATCGCCCGGCAGCGAGATGAACACCGGCCCGGTCGGCGGCGTCATCGCGACCTTGGCGGCGCGGCGCACGATCCGCGGCAAATCCTCCAGCCGCGTCACCTCGACCGCCCATTTCACCAGCGGCTCGGCCATGCGCACCAGCGGGCCGTAGAGCACCGGCTCCATCAGCCCGTGGCCCTGCTCCTGCTGACCCGCAGTCAGGATCATCGGCGTGCCCGTGAACTGGGCGTTGTAGAGCGAGCCCATCGCGTTGCCGAGGCCGGGCGCGACATGGACGTTGCAGGCGACGAGCTTGCCGGAGGCGCGGCTGTAACCGTCCGCGATCGCCACCACCAGGCTCTCCTGCATCGCCATCACATAGGTGAGATCGGGATGTTCCTTCAGCGCATGCATGATCGGCAACTCGGTGGTGCCGGGATTGCCGAACAGATGCGTGATGCCCTCGTCCTTGAGCAGCGCGAGAAAGGCGGAGCGGCCGGTGATCTTGTTCTTCATGTTTCCTCCAGGCCTCGCAGGCGCTGCCGCGGGGGGAGCCGCATGATGACCGAAGTCGGAGGATGCGCGCAAGGAAGCGCGCTCATGGCTGCCTTGCGCGCGCGAGGAGAAGCTGGAAAGATAGGTCGAAGCCGGAGGGACCGTCATGGCCTACGACGAAGGCACCGCCGCACGGGTTCGCAGGTTGCTGGCGGGCCAACGCCACGTCGCGGAGAAGAAGATGATGGGCGGGCTTTGCTTCATGGTGGACAACGTCATGTGCTGCACCATCAGCGGCCGCGGCGGCATGCTGTTTCGCGTCGGCCCCGAGGCGCATGCGCGGATGCTGAAGGAGCCACACACGAGTCCGATGGAAATGCGCGGGCGCATCATGACCGGGTTCGTGCGGGTCTCTGATGAGGGCACGCGAACCGATGCCAGGCTCAAGCTCTGGGTGAAGCGCGCGCTCGATTTCGTGGCGACGATGCCGACCAAGCCGCCAGCGAGGAAGGCTGCGCCGCGCACGGCGGCGGCCAACGCGAAGGCTAAAGCGCCTCCTCGCGGCCAAGCTCGAACGGGTCCTCGCCGCTAGCGCGCTTCTTCTTTTTTGAGCGCTGCCAGACCACGCCCGGAAAACCTTTCAGCGGCACCAGCGGCTCGCCGGTATAGGCCCATTCCTGCAGCTCCTCGATGGCGATGTGATAGAGCGGCTGGCGCCCCGTGCGCTCCTTGAACAGCGCACGGGGAATGTTGACCATGTGCGGGCCGCGTGGGCGCTCATAGGCGATCGGCGTGCCGCAATGGGCGCAGAAGCTGCGCGCGGTCTTGGTCGCCTTGTCCTCGTAGCGGGTGAGCGCGGTCTTGCCCGAAGTGATGCGAAAGCGCTTCTTCCAGCTGCCGACATAGGTGGCGTAGGCCGCGCCATGGGCGCGGCGGCTATTGGCAGAGTGATCGTGCCAGGCCCAGCGCGCGGGGACGTCGATCTCGAAGGTGACCTTGCCGCAAAGGCATTGGCCGGTGGCGATTCCTGCGGCGACTGCGGCTTTGGCCATTGTCTCTCTCCGGCGTCATTGCGAGCGTAGCGAAGCAATCCAGACTGCCTCTGCGGAAAGAGCCTGGATTGCTTCGCTACGCTCGCAATGACGGAGTTTGTGGTGCGATCGCGTGACAAATCAAGCTCGTCATTCCGGGACGCGCCGAAAGGCGCGGGCCCGGAATCCATCGAGCGGCAAGCCAGGACGTGAAATGGATTCCGGGTTCGATGCTTCGCATCGCTCCGGAATGACGGAAAGAGCCTACGCCGGCGTCAGCTGGTCATAAACAGGATAATCAGTATACCCCTTCTCCTCGCCGCCATAGAAGGTCGCGCGGTTGTACGGGGTGATGGGGTGGTCGTGCTCGAGCCGCCGCGGCAGATCGGGGTTGGAGATGAAGATGCGGCCGAATGCGATGATGTCGGCGTGACCGCCGGCAATCGCGGCATTCGCAGTCTCGCCGGTGAATCCGCCGGCGGTCATCAGCACGCCGCTGTAGTGCGGGCGGAACAGCACCATGGCCGACGGCACGTTCTCCCAGTGAACATCGGCACGGCCCGCGCCACTGGAGCGCGGCTCGATGAAGTGCAGATAGGCAAGGCCGAGCTTGTCGAGCGCCTTCACCACGTGGGTGTAGAGCGGCATCGGATCGGGCTCGCCGGAATCGTTGGCGATGCCGTGCGGCGACAGTCGCACGCCGACGCGGTTGGCGCCCCAGATCTCGATCGCGGCCTGCGTGACGTCCATCAGAAGCCGCGCGCGGTTCTCGATCGGGCCGCCGTATTGATCGGTGCGCTGGTTGCTGCGCGACTGCAAGAACTGCTCGAGCAGATAGCCGTTGGCACCGTGGATCTCGACGCCATCGAAACCCGCGGCCTGTGCGTTCTTCGCGGCCTGCCTAAAAGCCTCGACGATGCCCTTGACCTCTTCCGTCTCCAGCGCGCGCGGCGTCTCGTAGTCGGCGAGCTTGCCGTCGGCAGTCATCGCCTTCATGCCTTCGGCCTTGATCGCGATCGCCGAGGCCGAGACCGGCAGCGCACCACTATGATAGGTCGAATGCGAGACGCGGCCGACATGCCAGAGCTGGAGGAAGATGATGCCGCCCTTGGCGTGCACGGCATCCGTCACCTTGCGCCAGCCGGCAATCTGCGCCTCCGAATAGATGCCGGGCGTCGCCGGATTGCCGCGGCCGTGCGAGAGCACGGGCGACGCTTCAGCGATCAGCAGACCGCCCGGCGTGGCGCGCTGGCCGTAATATTCGGCATTGAGCGGCCGCGGCGAAAAGCTCTCGCGCTCGGCGCGCATGCGCGTCAGCGGCGCCATCGCGACGCGATGCGCGAGCTTGTACGGACCGACCTGCAACGGTCTAAACAACGCCTCGAATTTCATGTGGGCCCCGGATGTCTTTGAAAGGATGCGGATCATATAGCGAGGGCGGCCGCCGGAAAAAGGCGCCGCCCCCTCTAAAAGCAGATATTCCCCAGCGCGGAACGCGGCAGAGGACAGATGTTACGCCGTCTTGATCCAGACGGCCTTCACGTTGAGATATTCCTCGACGTGCTGCTTGCCGGACTCGCGGCCGTAGCCGCTCATCTTATAGCCGCCGAACGGCACGGCGGGGTCCATCGCCTGATAGCAATTGACCCACACCGAGCCGGCGCGCAAGCGTTTCGCGACCGCATGCGCCTTGGTGACGTCCCGCGTCCACAGGCCCGAGCCGAGTCCGAACGTGGTGTTGTTGGCGCGCTTGACCAGCTCGTCCATGTCCTTGAACGCGATCGCGGAGATGACCGGACCAAAGATCTCCTCCTGCGCGATGCGCATGTTGTCCTGGACGCCCGCGAACACCGTCGGCGAGACGAAAAAGCCCTTCGACAACGCACCTTCGGTGACGCGGCCGCCGCCGGCAAGTGCTCGCGCGCCTTCCTTCTGGCCGATGTCGAGATAACCGGTGACGCGCTCAAGCTGTTGCTCGGAGACCAGCGGGCCGATCTGGGTGTTCGGATCGAGGCCGTTGCCGACCTGCAGCTTCTTGCCGAATTCGGCGACACGGCCGACGAATTCCTCGTAGATCGACTGCTCGACGAACAGCCGCGTACCGGCGCTGCAGATCTGGCCGGAGTTGGCGAACACCGCCATCGCGGCACCCGGCACGGCGGCATCGAGGTCGGCGTCGGCAAACACGATGTCCGGCGACTTGCCGCCGAGCTCGAGCGACACGCGCTTGAGGTTGCCGGCCGAGGCACGGATGATCGACTGACCCGTGACATGCGAGCCGGTGAAGGCAACCTTGTCGACGTCATGATGCGAGGCCAGCGCAGCACCCGCGGTCTCGCCATAGCCGGGGACGACGTTGACGACGCCGGGTGGAATGCCGGCTTCCATCGCGAGCTCGGCGATGCGCAGCGAGGTCAGCGGCGCTTCTTCGGCAGGCTTGAGCACCACGGTGCAGCCGGTCGCGATCGCCGGGCCAATCTTCCAGAGCGTCGCGGTGAGCGGGCCGTTCCAGGGAATGATGGCGCCGACGACACCGACCGGCTCCTTCAGCGTGTAGGAGAAGATC
This sequence comes from Bradyrhizobium sp. S3.12.5, assembly GCF_040548225.1. NCBI lineage: Bacteria > Pseudomonadati > Pseudomonadota > Alphaproteobacteria > Hyphomicrobiales > Nitrobacteraceae > Bradyrhizobium > Bradyrhizobium sp. S3.12.5. The sequence goes on along the minus strand of NZ_JBEPRF010000012.1, from coordinate 49,776 downwards.
TCGCCGGGCAGCGAGTTCTCGATGGTCTCGCCGTGGATCGCGGTGGTCTGGCCGGCGTAGTAGCGCAGCATGCCGACCGCGCGCAGGCGATAGGCGCGGGTGCGGCTGAGCGGTGCGCCCATGTCGAGTGTGTCGAGCTGCGACAATTCGTCGAAATTCTTCTCGACAAGCTCGGCGAGCTTGAGCAGCAGGTTCTGCCGCTCGAACGGCTTGACCTTGCTCCAGGGACCCTCGAAGGCACGGCGGGCGGCGGCGACCGCACGGTCGATGTCTTCCTTGTCGCCCTCGGCAACGGTCGCGAGCAGTTCCCCAGTCGCGGGGTTGTGGGTCTCGAAGCGCTTGCCGGACGCGGCATCCACCCACTTCCCGTCGATCAGCATCTGCTTGTAGGACCCGTTGGCGAACGGATGGCGCGTGATCGGAATAGCCTGCGACACAGCCATGGCTGCACTCCCTAGGTAGGTGATTGATTGGGTTCGATCTGGGCGGGATCGTTAGGTCAAACAGAATACAGCGGCGCCGGAAGGGCGTAAAGTCGGCGTAGAACGAAGCCCTGCCATGCCGACTTGTGCAGGGTCGCGCGAGCGCCATGTTATAGCTCGACCGAGCGCAACGCCCCTTCCCGGAGAATAGCCATGCCGCATCCTGTCATCGCCAAGGGCAATGTCGCCGTGATCACCGGGGGTGCCTCCGGCATCGGTCTTGCGGCGGCAACAGCGTTTGCGCGCGCCGGCATGAAGGTATGCATCGCCGACGTCGACGAGGGACGGCTGGCAGAGGCCGCAACAAAACTGTCATCCGTTACAGCTGCCACAAATGTGATGACATCAGTTGTCGACGTCAGCCGGGTCGAAAGCGTGACGGAACTGGAACGCGCCGTGGGCGCGCATTTCGGCGGCACGGACCTGCTGATGAACAATGCCGGCATCCAGCCGGGCAGCACATTGTTCGGCGTATCAGACAATTGGCAGCGCGTCATTGGCGTCAACATGTGGGGCGTCATCAACGGCGCGCGCATCTTCGCGCCCAACATGATCGCGCGCGGCAAAGCCGGCTTGATCATCAACACCGGCTCCAAGCAGGGCATCACCACCCCGCCCGGCGATCCCGCCTACAACGTCTCCAAGGCCGGCGTGAAGGCGTTTACCGAAGCGCTCCAGCACGAGCTGCGCAACACCAGGGATTGCCACGTCACCGCGCATCTGCTGATTCCCGGCTTCGTGTTCACCGGGCTCACCGCCAAGGGCCGCACCGAAAAGCCGGCCGGCGCGTGGACACCGGAGCAGACGGTCGATTTCATGCTTGCGCGACTCGAGGCCGGCGACTTCTACATCCTCTGCCCGGACAACGACGTGCCGCGCGCGCTCGACGAGAAGCGCCTGCTCTGGGCCGCCGGCGATATCGTCGAGAACCGGCCGCCGCTGTCGCGCTGGCATCCGGATTACGCGGATGCGTTCAAGAAGTTCGTCGATCGGAGCTAACCGAGACGATCAGCTCAGCGCAAGCAGGAGCGCGGTGCCGATCGGCGCGCCCCAGCCGGACACCGCATCGAACCCGCGCCGCGCTTCGTATCCGACGCCGGGCTTTGGCTTGGACGCGTTGTGGCCGATGGTGATGTCGTAGCAGACAAGATCTCCTATCGGCCGGCCAAGCGGCGATTTGCGATAGAGCAATGGAGCGAGGAAGCGCTGCCGCTTCTCCGACGGCAGAAGCGCATTGACGCGCGCGATGAGCGCAGCCAGGAGCGGCGCAGACGCGCTGGTCCCGCCGCCATAATCCGGCTTGCCGCGGAAGATCATCGCGTAGCCGGGTGGGCCGGCAAGCGCCGCAATATCAGGCACGATGCGCCCCCAATGACCGGAGCCGTTCAGGGAAGCAATATCGATTCCGCGCTGCCACGCAGGACGACGAAATACCTCACTGACGCCTCCACCCGTTGCCCCTCCTCCCGCTTTCATGCGCCGCCCCGGCGTCTCCCACCACACTTGCTCCGTGACCTCACCGCCGAGCCGCATGATCATCGTGCCGCCGACCGCGAGAACGAACGGGCTGCAGCTCGGAAAGTCCACATGGGCAGCGCCGTCCGTCTCCTCGTCGCCGGCGCCATCGTCGCCCGAGGCGCCGCAGATCGTGATGCCCAGCGCGGCAGCCGCCTGGAGCCGCTCGTTGATGGCCGTGCGTGCCGCGGGCGACCAATCACTGGAATCCTCTGCAGACCCCCAGCTCACCGACAGTGCCACCGGCCTGTCCTTGATGACGCGGTTCAATAAATCGACCCAGCCTTTCTGATCGAAAGTCGCAAAATAGACGGACAGCTTGGCACCGGGAGCCAGGCCTGCAGCCACCTCGACGTCCATCATCACTTCGCCGGTATCGTCGAGTGCGTCCTGACGATCGTCCTTTGGCAATTGCTCGATTTGCCTGCGGTTGCGTACCGGCCAGTTGATCGAGACGATCTCAACCTTGGGCCTCTTGCGACCGAATGTCTTGCAGTGGAGTGCGAGGTCCCCTGCAAAATAGCCGCCACCGAACTCGGCAATTGCGATCTTCTGTCCGGCGCCGTCCCCGGGCGGAAAATGATACAGCGCTTCCAGGGAAGACGGGCTGAGCGGCGTCAAGCCGGCACCGATCCTCGCCCTGCTCCGCCACATGACACGCCGCTGGCCGAATCCGATCAACGCAGTGACGATCTTCTTCAGCGAAGCGGGAATCTTGTAGTCGTCCTCCCGATCGCGGAATTGCCCCTGATCCTCGCTCCAATAGACGCCGAGGCGCGGCTGAAACGCCTTCTCCATCTGCGCGACAGTCCCGCTCACGCGCATGCTGCGCGTCTCAAGCGACACATCCACGACCTTGAGGCCGAATTTGCGCAGGACCTGTGACACCTTGTCGGCGTCGCTCTTCGAGGCGCTGTACCGTGCCCTGAACCGGGCTCGCGACAGCGCTCGACCTCCGAGCTTGTCGGCGTCCGGCAACTTGGGTCCACGCAATGTCAGCGTGATCTCGACATGCTGACGCGGATTCTCGTCGCGCAGACGCCTGGCCCCCGCCGTGGGTGGACGCGCGCTGCCGGACACAACGACAGGGCGCTTTGCCGCGCCTGCCGATCCGGTCTTGTCGTCACGCTTTGCTGCCTTGCGATTGGTGGCCGCCCTGCGGCCGGTACGCGCCTTAGCCTTTGATGCCATAGCCGGGCCCCCGCCCTCGACACGACCAAAGGTTGCAGGTTATCGTCGATCCCCGGACCCGTCAAATCTGAGGCCCGCCCGGCGACTTTCGCCGCTCGCTTGAGACCGGTCCTCGACCGTCCGAGATTGTTTTTCGATTTTTGATTTCAATCCGAGGATTTCGATCATGCGCTCGATTTTCGCACGGCTCAATCGCCGTTACGGCAGGAAGTTCATCGGCTTCGACCGTCAGAAGCTCGTCAGCTCGACCCTCGCCAACGCAATGGTCGTCGCGGCGGCCACACCTCCCCGCGACATGCCACGCCCTGCGCGGGCGGTACGACGGCCGCGTGTCACGATCGTCGGAGCGGGACTCGGCGGCCTGATGGCCGGCTACACGCTCGCTCATTGCTGCGACGTGACGATTTTCGAGGCGCGCGAACGCGTCGGCGGCCGTGTCTGGAGCAAGAACAAGTCGAGCGGCGTGGTCGAAGCGGGCGGCGAGCTGATCGGCTACAATCATCCGCTGTGGCTGGCCCTGGCGCGCCAGTTCCGGCTGGGACTCTCGCTGTTCACGCTGGACTCGAATTTCGACGCGCTCGATCTCGATATGCCGATCTATCTCGACGGTCGAAAGATCTCGAACCCGTTCGCGCTCAAGACCCTGTTCGAGCAGATGGAGGCGGCCTTCGGGCGGATGGCAAGGCGCGCGCGGCACGTGCACAAGCATGCGCCCTGGCTCACGTCCGACGCCGACGCGCTGGACCGGCAATCCATGGCGGACTGGATTCGGGACGAACCTAGCTCGCGTCTCGCCAGGCTCGCAATGAAGGAGCAGTTCAGCAACGACGCGGGCCAGCCCGTCGAGCGACAAAGCCTGCTCGCCAATTTCGCGGTGGTCCATGGCGGCGCACTCAAGGGACACCCGGCCGCCTACTTCACCCAGACCGAGACGCTACGCTGCTCGGAGGGCAATCAGTCGCTGGCCGAGCACCTCGCCGAGGAAATCAGGAAGGTCGGAGGAGTGGTCCATCTGTCCTCGCCCGTCGTCGCGATCGACATCGACAAGGAGGGCGTGACGATCACGCCGGAGGGGGCTGCTTCCCATCTCGCCGATTACGTCGTGCTTGCGATTCCGCCGAGCCTGTGGCCGGGCGGACGCTTTGCCAAGATCGAGATCACGCCGCAACTCACGCCCGACCATTACATCTCGATGGGGACGGCCGTGAAATACCTCAGTCCGGTCAAGCGACGTTTCTGGATCGACCATGGGCTGGCGCCGGCCGCGACCTCGAGCCGCTTTGGCGTCACATGGGAAGGCACCGACAATCAGATCGCGCCGCGCGGCCGCGAGGTCGAGCTCAGCCTGTTCGCCGGCAGCAAACCGGCGCAGCAGGCCATTCGACAATGGGAGCGCGGCGGCAAGACCGCCGTCGATGCCTTCTATGCGTCGCGGATCGGCCAGGTCTATCGCGGCTATGAAGACAATCTGTCCCAGCCGCCGGACTTCATTGCGTGGCCCGCCGATCCCTGGACCGGTGCCGGCTATTCCTGTCCCGCGCCCGGCGAAGTCACGCGCGCCGGGCCGCTGCTCAACAGCGCATTTCACAAGCGGATGTATTTTGCCGGCGAGCACACCTGCTTTGCCTATTACGGCTACATGGAGGGCGCGTTGCAGTCCGGCCTGAAGGCAGGGTCGGCGATCCTGAGGGCGACCAAACGCGCCGGCCGGCGCAAGTCGGCCTGAGCGCCTTACAGCGTCTCTTGCTGGTGCCCGCAATTCTTGCAGGCGAACTTGACGCGGCTCTGGCCTTTTTCCGCCTGAACCCGGTTCGGCGCGCCGCACTTGCCGCAGACGGCCTCGATGCGGGTCGTGCCGTGCTTGACGACGATGGTCTTCTTTTCCATCGACTCGCGGATCAGGCGCTCGGCCTCCTCACGCAGGGATTGTTTCGACAAAGCTCGTCTCCGCCTTTAGAAAGCGCGAGAGCCATATCGCACCTGCGGTGGAATCTCAATCGGCAATGCCGGCTCAGACCTCGACAATCACATAACTATCCTCGACATGCACCGGAAACGTCTCGGCGACATACGGGCCTTTCTGCAATTCGTCGCCGCGTTCCACCGCGACCGGATATGACCGGATCCTGACGCGCTTCGGATCGAACCAGGACTGGCCGTTGCGCATGTCGAATTCCCAGCCGTGCCAGGGACAGCGCAGCATCTCCCCGACCCGAGAGCGCTCATAGACGCCGGGCTCAGGCGAGGTCAGCCGCGCCACGCAAGCGGCCTTCTCCAGCGGTGCGCCTTCATGCGGACAGCGGTTCAGCAGCGCAAAGAACTCGCCATTGACATGGAACACGACGATATCGCGGCCCGCGACGTCGACGACCTTGTTGCCGCCGGGCGGGATCTCGGTCGTTCGCGCGACAATGTGACGGGCCATGTTGATCAGAACTTGTAGACCGCACGCGCATTGGTGCTGAAGATCTTTGTCCGCTCGGCCTCCGTCAGCGGTGTCTTGAAGGCGAAGCGCGGATCGTCGAAATCCCAGTGCGGATAGTCCGACGAGAACAGGAGGCGATCGACGCCGACCCATTCGATCAGCGAGCGCAGATGCCGCGCCTCATCGGGCTCGTCGATCGGCTGGGTCGTGAACCAGAAGTGCTCGCGGACGTATTCCGACGGCTTGCGCTTGAGATGCGGCACCTCGCTGCGGAACCGCTCGAAATGTTGGTCCATCCGCCACACCGCCGACGGGATCCAGCCGAAGCCGCCTTCGATGAAGACGATCTTCAGTTTTGGGAACCGCTCCGGCACACCCTCGATCACGAGGCTGGCAAGCTGCGCCGCGATGGTGTGCGCGTTGGACTGGTGCTCCTCGACATAGTAGGACGGCCAGCCGCCGCCTGTCGGCGCGTGGCCGCCATAGCCGCCGACATGGATGCCGAGCGGCAGGTCCAGCGCCTGCGCGCGCTCATAGATCGGCCAGTAGCGGCGGCGGCCGAGCGGCTCGTTGGCGCGCGGCGAGACGTTGATCTGGATGTACTCGCCGCTTCTGGCGCAGCGCTCGATCTCGGCGATCGCGAGATCCGTGCCGTCCTGCCCGACCAGGATCGAGGCCTTCAGGCGCGGATCCCTGTGCGACCAGAACGCCAGCTGCCAATCGTTGATGGCGCGCTGGATCGCCGCGCCGAATTCCAAGTTCTGCTGCGAGAAGATGAAGAGATCGAGCACCTGCAAGATCCCGAACTCGACATCGAGCGGATCGAGATGCTGCTTCTGCATGAAAGCAAGGTCGGAGCCGGGCGGCCCTCCGGTCGGCGGCCAGGCATCGCGCCGCGCGATCAATGGCGAGGACCGCGGATAGGGCGTCGTGAACAGATAGGGCGTGCGAAGATGGCTGCCATATTCCTTCAGATGCCGCTGCCAGCGTTTCGGCAAGAACTCGTTGAGGTCGTCGAGCGAATGCAGGCTCGGGTGCACGTCGCAATCGACGATGCGCAGCCGGCTCGCGGCGGGCTTCTCGTCGTCACGCAGCGGACGGTCGATGACTTCACTCATGCGAACCTCCAGGATTAGTTGATCGACAACCGCGGAAATGTCTCCAGCGGATTATCGACGCACATCTTTGCGATGATGCTCTTCGGCAGGTTCGGCGGTATCGGATCGTCGCCGTCGAACTGCCAGTGTGGATAGTCGGACGCGAACAGGAACATCTTGTCGGAGCCGATCTGGTCGATGATCTCCTCGACGCTTTTGGCATCGCCCGGCGCATCGAACGGCTGCATGGTGACGCGAAAATTGTCGCGGACGATCGCGGCGGGCTCGCGCCCGACCCAGGGCACCTCGACGCGCACGCCGCGCCAGGTCTTGTTGGCGCGCCACATGAAGGCCGGCAGCCAGCTCACGCCGGATTCCATCAGCACGACCTTGAGGTCCGGATATTTGCCGAACACGCCCTCATAGATCAAGCTCAGAATCTGCGCCTGAAACGCCTGCGCTTCGACGAAGTAATATTCGTAGCGGTGCGACGGCCAGCCAGCCGAGCTTGGCGCCTGCCGATATTGCGTGCCGGCATGGATCGCGAGCGGCAGCTTGTGCTTTTCGGCGAGCTGGTAGACCGGCCAGAAATGCCGTCGCCCCAGCAGCGTCTCGCCCTGCGCCAGCACCAGGATGGAGACGAAGCGATTGTCGCTCGCGCGGCGCTCGATCTCCTCGATGGCGAGATCCGGCGCCTGCATCGGCACCACGATAGAGGCGCGCAGGCGCGGGTCACGCGATAGCCATTCGGCGGCAATCCAGTCGTTGATCGCCTTGCAGAAGTCCGCCGCCATGTAGGAATCGAACACGGCTTGCGCGCCGTAGAGCACGTTGAGGATCGCATGGCTCGCGCCCAATTGGTCGAAGGCGCCCTTCTGCACCATCGCCAGATCAGAGCCCGGCTTCGTGCCATTGGCCGACCGCCAGTCGGCGCGGCCAGAAAACGGCATGCTCGGCGGATAGGAGGTGAGGTCGAGGCCGTCGATAGCACGGCTCACCACCTGCTCTTTCCAGTGATCACTGAGATAAGGAAGCAGCGTCGTGCGCGTGCCACCAACCGCCGAGTGGATGTCGCAGTCGATCCGCGTCACCGCCATGGATGCTTCCTCGCCAAGATCTTGTACGTACGCCTTATTGGCGGCGTTCTTTGTGCGCCGCCCACACAGAGTGCGCCGGCCTATGCCGACGCGCAAGGGCGCAGACCAGCGCGATCCGTCATGGCTCGGTTGCATTTCGCAGGCGCGATATCAGGTCGGGCCGATGCATCCAGCGCAATCGCGGTCTCGGTGGCGGGATCGGCGGCTGATTAAAATTTCGTCTATCGCATCGCAGCCGACACGCTTAGCTTCGGCTGCGTACCGTCCTCTTTGCTCTTCCGGAGTTCCCATGTCCCTCCTCATCCGCGGCGGCACTGTCGTCAATCATGATCATTCGCGCCGTGCGGACGTGCTGATCGAGGGCGACACCATCGTCGCTGTCGACGCAGCGATCGCAGCGCCAACGGGGGCGGAGATCATCGATGCGGGCGGCGCCTATGTCATTCCGGGCGGGATCGATCCGCACACCCATCTCGAAATGCCGTTCATGGGCACGGTTACCGCGGATGATTTCGAGTCCGGCACCAAAGCGGCGCTGAGCGGCGGCACCACCATGGTGGTGGATTTCTGCCTGCCCGATCCCGGCCAGTCGATGCTCGCGGCCTATCAGGAATGGCGCCACAAATCCGAGAAGGCGGCGACCGACTACGGCTTCCACATGGCGGTGACGTCATGGTCGAAGCAGATCCATGACGAGATGGCAACCGTGGTCAAAACCTACGGCATCAACACCTTCAAGCATTTCATGGCCTACAAGGGCGCGTTGATGGTGAACGACGATGAGCTCTACAACTCGTTCGCGCGCTGCGCCCATCTCGGCGCGATGCCGGTCGTGCACGCGGAGAATGGTGACGTCGTTGCCCTGATGCAGGAGGCGCTGATCGCGCGCGGCGTCACCGGCCCCGAGGGCCACGCCTATTCGCGACCGCCGGAGGTCGAGGGCGAAGCCACCAACCGCGCCATCATGATCGCTGATATGACCGGCACGCCGGTCTATATCGTGCACACGAGCTGCCGCGAGGCGCATGAGGCGATCGCGCGAGCGCGGGCCGCGGGAAAACGCGTCTATGGCGAGCCGCTGATCCAGCACCTGCTGCTCGATGAGCGTGAATATCAAAACAAGGACTGGAATCATTCCGCACAGCGCGTGATGTCGCCGCCGTTCCGCGACAGATCGCACCAGGATAGTCTTTGGGCTGGCCTGCAATCCGGCTCACTGCAAGTGGTCGCGACCGACCATTGTGCCTTCACCACCGAGCAGAAGCGGTTCGGCCTCGGGGACTTCAGGAAGATCCCGAACGGCACCGGCGGCCTGGAAGATCGCCTCGCGCTGCTGTGGACCGCGGGCGTCGCGACGGGGCGGCTGACCAAGGAAGAGTTCGTCGCGGTGACCTCGGCGAATATCGCCCGCATCCTCAACATCTATCCGCGCAAGGGCGCGGTCGCCGTCGGCTCAGACGCCGACATCGTGGTGTGGGATCCCAAGGCGACGAAGACCATCAGCGCGAAGCGGCAGATGAGCCGGATCGACTACAATGTGTTCGAAGGCTTTGCCTGCACCGGCGGGCCCGCCGCGACGCTCTCGCGCGGTCGTATCGTGTGGAAGGATGGCGATCTCCGCGCCGAGGCGGGCGACGGGCACTATGTCGAGCGTCCGGCGTTCTCACCGGTGCATGTGGCGAATTCCACCTGGAAGGAGCTGACCGCTCCGCGCGCGGTCGCACGCGGCGCGGTGACGCCGTAGGCGCGCCGCAACACGCGATGCCTAGATCGCAAACACCCAGGCGGCGACGATGGTGCCGATGGTGATGAGACCGGCGATGGTCCAGCCGGCGGCATATTCCAGCTCAGGATGACCGGTTGCCCGCATGATCTCTGCCGGATCGGCGGTATGCTTCTCTGCCATGACGGCCTCGCATGTTACGTCCCGCGTCATGGATAAGTCGCTTCAGCCGCCATTAGGTTCCATCACGGAAATGCGAGGGACACAAAAACGCGAAAACAACCCCATGCACAGTAGAACGCCGGCCTCGGCATGAGGCGCAGCCGCGCGTGACCAAGCTTTGACGCGATCGTGAGAGGCGCGCGGCGTGATCGGCTTTGCCGCAGCGGCACCCCGCTGTTAGGATGCATCGCCGGCATTTTTCTATTTTAGGTTTGGTTTACTGACGTATCGGCAATTTTCTTGCCGGCACACCACAATTGATTTTCGAACACCTGAACAGTTTCGGACAAACAGCACCTACCATCGCAATTCCAGCTTTCCAGCGCGCCAACCCCGTACAAGGAGGAAATACTATGTCCCCTAGTGCAACACCCCACATGGTCGAACTTCCCAACTCCGTCCATCAACTGCCGACAGGCTCGAAGGCGATGCGCCGAACCAACGGCCAGCGCTGGATCGAGCTGACGCTCGGCGTCAAGCGATCCGCCGATCTGCCTGATCTGTCCGACTTGGACAACAAGCTCCCAAAGGCGCGCACTTACATGACGCGCGACCAGCTCGAGAGCCAATACGGCTCCGATCCCAAGGCCATCAAGTCGATCGAGGATTTTGCCAAGGCGCACAAGCTCGTCGTCACCCGCAACGAGCCCGCCGCCGCGCGGCTCGGAATCGCAGGCACCGTCGACGACGTCAGCGACGCCTTCGGCGTCACGCTGTTCGACTATTCCCATCCGCATCTCGGCGACTTCCACGCCCGTACCGGCCCGGTGCACATTCCGACCGAGGTCGGCGATGCCATCACCGGCGTTTTCGGCCTGAACAACCACCGTGTGCTCAGGCGCTCGCGCCATTCGGCACGCGCTGCGGCGCCGGATTTCGCAAGCTCGGTGCGGCGCTGGTTCGTTCCGACCGAGCTCGGCGCCATCTACAAATTCCCCCAGGTCGACGCGAGCAAGCAATGCATCGGCCTGCTCGAGTTCGGCGGCGGCGTGGAGACCCCTGATGTCGCGGCCTATTTCAGCAAGATCGGCGTTCCCGCGCCGGAGGTTGCCGTCATCGCGGTCGACGGCGTCTCGACGGATCCGGCCGGCGACCCGGAATCGACCGGCGAGGTGATGCTGGACGTCGATGTCGCCGGCGCGCTCGGCGGCGGCGCCAGGATTGCCACCTATTTCTCGACCTTCGACGAGAAAGGTCTGGTCGACTGCCTCGCCAAGGTCGTCAGCGACTCCGTCAACGATCCCTCTGTCGTCTCGATCAGCTGGGGCTGGGACGAGAACCAGGCCTTCAACAACAGCGGCGTGATCTGGTCGCCGGCTGCGATCGACCATTGCAACCACAGCTTCCTCGCGGCGGCCCATCTCGGCATCACGTTCTGCGTGTCCACCGGCGACGACGGCTCGGAGGCGCAGATGCAGGACGGCCGGGCGCATGTGAACTTCCCAGCAACCAGCCCCTACGTGCTGGCGGTAGGCGGAACGACCCTGCACGCGCGTGCGAACGCCAAGAAGCAGGTGCAGATCACCGAGGCGGTCTGGAATGACGGACCGGGAAGCGGCACCGGCGGTGGTGTCAGCGACATCACTCCGGCCCCGGCCTGGCAGAAAGGCATCGTGCCGAAGTCGATCAATCCCAGGCATTTTGCCGGACGTGCAATTCCGGACGTTGCGGCCAATGCCGATCCGGCAACGGGCTATCTGACGATGTCGGGTGGCAAGCTCGGCATCGTCGGCGGCACCAGCGCCTCCGCACCGCTCTGGGCAGGCCTGATCGCCCGGATCAACGCCGCGCTCGGCGCCCGCTCCGGCAATTTCAACGCCCTGCTCTATTCCAAATTCGGCCCGGCCGGCGTGCTGCGCGACATCACGGTCGGCAACAATGACACCGACGGTCTGCTCGGCGGACAATACAAGGCGGGTCCTGGATGGGACGCCTGCACCGGCTGGGGCGTGCCGGATGGCGGCAAGCTTCTCGTAGCGCTTCAGGGCGGCCCGTCGAGCTAGCCGATCCGCGCTTGCACAGGCGGGCGATCATCCGCCTGTGCGAGACGGGGAAACCCGACAGAGACACCCGGCCGCGTCCGTCCGACGCGGCCGGTCGCGTCTTGGCGGCGCCAGAATGGGAGTGAAAAACGAAAGCAATCGGCGCAGATCACCGTTGGTGTCCGCTTGTCCCCCAACAGCGGCGCAATAGCAGAGATGCCGGGAGGTCCATTGCGGGCCAACACCGGACTCGTGCACCGCAGCCAATGAGGGCGCATCGCTTCTGGCGGAACATTTGCGGTGGATCGATGATGCCGGCTACCGAATGAGCCCGAGCTTTTCGAGAAAGAAAGGCAGTATGGAACGTAACGGAACATCAGACGTTCTTTTCCGCGAGTGAGCAGCGCCGTCGCCCCGGCGCAGCAACCGCCGAGGCGCGGAGCTGCGCTGATCGGAGGGAATGCTCATGAGACTCACCCTTTCAGTCATCAAGGCTGACGTTGGCTCCGTCGGCGGGCACACGAAACCGTCTACACGCATGATGGCGGCTGTCGAGGGCGAGGTCGCGAAGGCGATCTGCAATGGTCTCTTGATCGACGGTTTCATCTGCCACACCGGCGACGACATTGCGATCATCATGACGCACACACGGGGCGAGGGGAGCTCCGAGGTACATCAATTCGCCTGGAAGGCGTTTCTTGCGGCCACGGCGGTTGCGAAAAACTCTGGCCTCTACGGCGCCGGCCAGGATCTTCTGGTCGACGCGCCTTCCGGAAACGTTCGCGGCGCCGGACCGGGCGTCGCGGAGCTCAGCTTCGACCACAGCCTCTCGGGTTCGAGGCCCGCGGAGTCCTTCATGGTGTTCGCCGCCGACAAGTGCGGCCCCGGCGCCTACAACCTGCCGCTCTACCTCACCTTTGCCGATCCCATGTACTGCGCCGGGCTGATGCTGCCTCCGATGATCAAGGGTTTCCGTTTTCATGTCATCGACATGGACCACACGGCTGGCGACAGCGTGATCGAACTCGACGCGCCCGCGGACGGCTACCACATTGCCGCGCTGCTCCGCGACAATGAGCGCTTTGGGATCGATCGCATCGTTTCCCGAACGTATGACGAGGTTGCCGTCGCTGTTTCGGCGCAGCGTCTTCACTCGATCGCAGGCAAGTACACCGGCAAGGACGATCCGGTCGCGATCGTCAGGAACCAAGGGATTTTCCCAGCGCCGGAAGAAATCGTCTCGCCGTTCGCGAAGGCGCACTTCGTAGGCGGCGATGCGCGCGGCTCGCACGTGATGCCGCTCATGCCGGTGCCACTTAATACACCGGTGACAGGCATGTACTGCCTGCCAATTGTCTCCTGCGCTGGCTTTTCGATCGACAAGAACGGCCGTTTTTCGGAGTCCTATACCGATTTCTTCGACAACCCGGCGTGGGACGAGGTCCGCCGGCGCGCCCAGCGCAAGGCAATCGAGATGCGCAGCCAAGGCTGGTCTGGCGCCGCGATGCTGCCCTATTCCGAGCTGGAGTATGGCGGCTTCCGCGACACCGTGTCCGCACTGCTGAAGCGTTTTCGGCTGCGCGGGGAGCGCAAACCGGAAGCGGCCGAGTAGAGAACGTGCGACGCGGGCGCTATTGACATGCCAATACTGGGAGGTAGGTGTGGCGAGGAAACGCATAGGCATTCTCACTGGCGGTGGCGACGTCCCCGGCCTCAACGCGATCATCAAGACCGTGACCTATCGCGGCAGCGAGGACGACATTGAGGTCGTCGGTCTGCGCCGCGGTTGGGAAGCCCTCACGCACCTTGACCTCGACGCCCCCGCCAGCAAATCGCACTACCTTATCCCGCTCAACCGCGAAAACACGCGCATCATCGACCGACGCGGCGGCACCGTGCTGCACTCGAGCCGCACCAATCCCTCCAAAATGAAGAAACTGCCCGATCATCTCGCTGGCGAAGACCTTCCAGTCTCGGAGAGTACCAAGAGCGGCATCGCAACCAAGACTTGGGATCTCACCGGCCAGGTATTGGCGAACCTCTCCAGGCTGGGCATCGAGCACCTCATCGCCATCGGCGGCGACGACACACTCAGCTATGCGGACAAGCTCAACGGGCTCGGCGTCAAGATTATCGCCATCCCGAAGACGATGGATAACGACGTCCGCAACACCGAATACTGCATCGGCTTCTCGACCGCGATCACCCGCGCCAGCGATGCAATCCAGCGGCAGCGCACCACTGTCGGCTCACACGAGCGAATTGGCATTTTCCGCATCTTTGGTCGCGATGCCGGATTTACAGCTCTCTACACCGCGTACGTGACCTCGATACGGTGCGTCATACCGGAGTACAAGGTCAACCTCGACAAACTGATCCAACTGCTCATCGAGGAGAAGCGTGCGAACCCAAGCAACTACGCGCTGATCGTTCTCAGCGAAGGTGCCGAGTGGGAGGGCTTCAGGCTGCAGGAATACGGCGAGCCTGACGCCTACGGTCACCGAAAGAGGACGAGCGTGGCCGAAGTGCTTGCCGACGAGATCAAGCTGCGCGCCGGCGAGGAGACCATCGTCTCTGATCTCACCTACGACCTGCGATCGGGCGATCCGGACTTTATCGACAAGCTTGTGGCCCTGACTTTCGGTAACATGGCATACGATGCCATCCTGGAAGGCAAGACCGGCCTTATGTCGGCGCTGGTAGAGGGCCGCTACGACCTGGTGCCCATCCCTGACGCCAAGCTCGGCCCCCGCAAATTGGACGTCGCCAGCACGTACAACACGGAGCGCTACCGCCCCATCTACGCCAACAAGCGGGGGCTGCCGATCTTTCTCAACCGCGCGTCATAGGGGGGTGGCAGGTGGCAACCCCAAGAACGTCTCCTATGGGGCAGCAGGCGACATCCGAGTGGGCACACTAGCGGGTTTGTCGTATAAGTCGAAGCTGAGAGGTCTGAATGCTATGGGCCAAGAACGACCAGCCCGGGTCGAGCGGAGGTTGTCGGCGATATTGGCCGCTGACGTGGCAGGCTATTCGCGGCTCATGCACCATGACGAAGAGGCCACCCATGCCAAACTGACAGCGCTCCTCGCGGACGATGTCACGCCCGCGATCTCCGAACACGGCGGCCGCATCGTCAAGAACACCGGCGACGGGTTCTTGGCAGAGTTTCCGAGCGCGGTGCAGGCGGTTCGCGCTGCCGTGCAGTTCCAGACCCGTATCACAGAACTTGCAGTCGCCGACGCGGAAGACAGGCGTATTGCTTTCCGTGTCGGCATCAATGTCGGCGACGTGATTGTCGAACCGCATGACATTTTTGGCGACGGCGTAAATATCGCGGCACGGCTTGAGAGTCTCGCAGAACCCGGGGGCATCTGCATCTCGTCATCTGCCTACGAGCATATTCGGGGCAAGGTCACCATTGAGTTCGCCGATCTGGGTGAGCAGAACCTTAAGAATATCGCCCGCCCGGTCCGCGCCTACGCAGCGGTCGGACATGGACGTAACCTGGCAACATTGGCTGACGGTCTCAGGCCGATCGCGTATTCGCCACCTCGTCTTTCCATTGTTGTGCTGCCATTCGTTAATCTCAGCGACGATCCCGAGCAGGACTACTTCGTTGATGGCGTGACCGAGAGCCTGACGACGGACTTGTCGCGCATCAGTGGCTCGTTTGTGATCGCCCGTAACAGCGCGTTTTCATATCAGGGAAAAACAATCGACGTGCAGCACGTCGGCCGCGAATTGAATGTCCGCTATCTACTAGAGGGCTCGGTGCAGCGCAGTGGTAAACGAGTTCGGGTGAATGTCCAACTTCTTGACGCCGAGACCACCAATCACCTGTGGGCCGAACGCTTCGATAAGCCAATCTCCGACCTTTTTGATATGCAGGACGAAATTGTATCGAGGCTCGCCCGCACGTTAGATGCCCAACTTATTGTAGCGGAAGCCCAACGAGCGGAACATTCACTCGAGCCAAATGCCACAGATTTGTATTTTCAAGGCAGGGCTTGGGCAAACAAGGGGGCAACTTCCGAGCACTTGACCAAAGCGCGCGGCTATTTCGAACGTGCCCTCGCCATTGACCCCCGAAGCGTCGGGGCGATGGTAGGCATGGCAGGCGTCGATGTGACAATGGGCGCTGATCTGCTAACGGACCACCGAACTGAGCTCCTTTCGGCCGCCGAAACGAACGCGATCAGGGCGCTTTCATTGGTCTCTGACAATGCAATGGCCCACTTTATGCTGGGCTCCGTCTACATTTGCACAAATCGTGCTGCCCAAGGGATTGCTGAATGCGAGCAGGCATTAGCGCTTGACCGCAATCTGGCTAATGCACATGGAGCTATTGGTTTGGCCAAATTCTACATGGGGCGGGCTTCCGAGACCGAAGGTCATATACTTGAGGCATTCCGCCTTTCCCCGCGCGATGTCCACGCCTACCGCTGGATGCATTCTCTCGGCGTGGCCAAGCTACAACTCGGCGCGGATGCCGAAGCCTCCGGTTGGTTAAGACGAAGCATTGAGGCCAACCGCAATCTTCCTCTCACGCATTTTGCACTCGCTGCTACATTGGGCTTGCTGGGCGCGCTGGATGAAGCGCAAACCGCCGCGAAGATGGGGCTTGCGCTCGTCCCAAGCTTTACCATCCGTCGCTTGCGCAACGGGAAACCAAGTGACAATCCGACGTATCTTGCAGGGCGGGAGCGGTTCTGTGAGGGCCTACGTTTGGCAGGCGTGCCTGAGGGGTGATGTCCGAGATGGGTCAACAGCGTCGGTTTGATTGGCGCTTTGTTACTTCCGGTCTCCCCCGATCAGCAGACCATTTCTGAGGGGACCGAACTTCGCCATCGGGCCAAACTCGGACATTCAGACCGAAGGCACCTTGTCAGCGAAATGCGCTCGATACGCGGAAACAGCGTCCGCTCGCAAGGCTAGGAACATCGTCCGGCAACAATTGCATGGCACCCCACGGCAACGGTTCTCGGAACATTGGTAATTTTGCGTACACGCTCCCTAACGTCTTTTTGTGACAGTGCTTGAAGCGCTTCCCCGAACCACACCAACATGTCTGATTACTTCGAATCGGCGGTCCAGAGAGCATACCCGCGCTCATTATCTCAGGACCTGCAATCGCCCAAGGGCCGCACGAAAGCGCAAAGACAACGTCCGCTCCATACGCTCGCTGCGTAATGTGCGCAGAATGATACGTGCTTGTGACGACAGTATCGGCGTCCCCCGGAATAACAGCACTGTTGCATTGTTTTCCGATAAGCCCATTAGACGCCGCTAACCTCTGGATGAGGCGCACCGCCTTGCGTTCAATGGCATCGCCTGCCACATCGGACTGCAGGATTTCTTCAACGGCAGCAAGATCCGACTCTGACAGTGATGACAAGCATCCGGCAGCCTTAACAAACACTCGCCGTTCTGGAAACATTTCGATTGTGAACCTGGCGTACGGCGTATCGAAGTTGCTCATACAAAAAACGATACTCGAACGCGCCCCTTGCCGGTAAACGAACCCAGTAACCAAGATTGCTAATCGCCGATCTGAAAGGGGCAGATTAGAGATCGGGGGCCTAGAAAAAGCGGATGTCGCTTTGCTCTCTAGAACTTTCAGCACGCTGTGAATCTCGTGTTGGGTCTTTCCAATCTCAGACAGAGCCTCCCACAACCAAGTTCGCGTGTTGAACCCCGAGCAGCAGGCAAGGCCAGTGAAGGCCAGCGCCACTCGCGCGTCATCACAGAACAAGACCGTGACCTTATTGAACTCATCGTCCTGGACCAGGCCGTTGCTCGTTACGCGGCGGTCGGCCACCAAAAAGGAATGCCTCTCATTGGACAACGCTAAGAGTAGGGTCATCTTCTGTCCCCAATTTGCCGGTCCAACTCTACTAACGATTGAATTTCGGTCAAAGTCAAAGCTAACGGTGAATGGCCGCAATGGGTCAAAGGCCGAAGAATTCACTTTGAGCACAATTGGTCCGCTGCGCTCTCGGAAGCGGACTTTCGTCGGCCCCTCATGAGTACACGTTCTTATACATCAAGTGACTTCGCCGCGTTCAACTCTCCCGAGACTATGACTATAGCCCTCCCCCTGATGGGAAATCTGTCATAGGCTGCGACTGTCATGTGGCGCCAAAGCCGTGACCTTCGAGGAGAGACGCCCATGAAACTCACGATATCGGCCTGGCTCGCCGGCGCCATGCTTGTGGCCGGTGCGTCCCCTATCGCGGGCGCATCCGGCGCCACGCCTTCGAAAATCTCGGGGTCCACGGCGCTGGCGCTGGCGGGGGTGATCGCGCCGCTGTCGCCGATCCTGTCGGGCGCCGAGAAGAAGGCGGTTGCGATGCTGTTCGCCGTCAACGCCGACATTCCCTACAAGAAGCCGATCGTGGTGACCGCGGACAGGATCGTCTGCCGCACCAGCAATGTCGACATCACCTTGCGCAACTGCGAGGTCACGTTCGGCAAGAAGGTCAAGACCGTGAACGGCTCCACGGCCAACGAGATTTTCGCGACCGAGGCGCTGGCCGGCATTCCGCCCGACGGTGCGGCGGGATCGAATTTCGAGAGCCTGAGCAAGCTGAGCTGCACGATCGACCCCAATGCCGTCAGGCAGAAGGACGGCAGCGGGGCGGATTGCACGTTCCAGCCGGCGGATTGATTGGGGCGTGCGAGGGCGAACGAAGGGTGCCGTGAAATCGCCGCAAGATGAACTGACAAGACCAGGTAGCAAGGCGAATTGAAAAGACAGGCCAAATCGGCGCACCAAACCGAAGCGCTCAAGGCCGGCACCACGATGATGAAGAATTGTCTCGCATTTTTGCTTGTTCTGAGCGTGACAGCGGCCTCCGCACATGGCCCGTTGCCGGCGCGACTGACCGCGCCGTCCGATCTCGTGCCGGTCGGCCTCACCGATAACGACACGACCGCCGGCGGCGTCGTGCGCCTGTGCGAGCAGGTCACCTTCTCGCGCGGCCTGCGCTATGGCGACGGCGAGGCCAATGTGCTCGACGTCGCGATCAGCGAGACCACCAAGGCGGATACGCCGCGACCGGTGCTGCTGTTCGTGGCGGGCGACACGTTTACCGGTGACCGCGGCGCTCCGGACCTGTCCCGCGACATCCAGGACGAGGCGATGTGCTTTGCCGCGCGCAACGGCATGATCGGGGTGCGCGTGAACTACCGCCTGGCGCCCGCCGCGACCTGGCCGATGGGCGCAACCGACGTCGCAGCGGCGCTGTCCTGGATCCACGGCAATATCGACCTGTTCAACGGCGACGCCCGCGAGATCGTCGCGGTCGGCTACGGCGCCGGCGCCTTCCATGTCGCGAGCCTGCTGGCGCATCCCGAGCTCCAGGCCGACCGCGCCGATGTCGCGGCGGTCGTGCTGGTATCCGGTATCTACCGCGCCGGCAAGGACGCCAGCGACAGCGAGAAGGCGTATTTCGGCACTGACGCCGCTCAATATGACAAGCGCTCGGTGTTTCCCGGCATCCTCAATGTCGATGCGCCGATCGTGCTGGCCTGGGCCGCCAACGATCCCGCAAACCTCGTTGCCCAGGGCGAGACCCTGAAGAAGACGCTGTGCGGCGCCGGCCACTGCCCGCGCACCACGCTGCTGCGCAGCCGCGACGGCATCGCTGCCGCATTTGGGCTGGACGGCTCCGGTGACAGCCTCGCCGAGCCGACGCTGCTGCTGGTGCATCAGCTGGAGGCGCGCGGGCTGCCGTAAGCATCAGCGGGACGCCCGAATTCGTCGCCAAGCCAATATGCCGGACGATGATGGACTCACGCCGCCTGTGTCGGGGCGGCACGACGCCAGAGAAGCACAATACTATCGGGAGCGATGCAGCGGGCGAAGGCGCGTGCCAGGCCATGCGCTGCTTTCAGTTCATATATGTGGCGCGCAACGCTCTTGCTTCAAGACCCCGCCTCCCCCGTAGAAGTCAGGCCTCCTACCGAATCTGAGGTGGCAAATGACGGAACACGACGTGATCATCGTCGGCGGCGGTCCAACTGGATTGATGCTTGCCGGGGAGCTGGCCGTGGCCGGCGTGAACGCCGCGATCGTCGAGAGGCGTCCGAACCAGGACGTGGAGGGCTCGCGCGCGAGCGGTCTGCATCCACGGGCGATCGAGCTTCTCGATCAGCGGGGCATAGCGGAAAGGTTCCTGCCGCAAGGGACCAAGCACTACGCCGTCGCGCTCGCCGGCATCGTCCTCGAGGCCCGCGACCGGCCTAGCCGCCACAACTACACGCTCGGGCTCTGGCAGGAAAAAATCGAGCGCGGTCTCGCCGACTGGGTCTCTGAACTCGCCGTGACCTTCTATCGAGGCTGCGAGATGGCGACCTTTGTCGAAACTACGGAGCGGGTCGACGTTCACCTGACGGACGGGCGCAGGCTCGGTTCACGCTATCTCGTCGGCTGCGACGGCGGCCGCAGCCTCGTGCGCAAGACCGCGGGCATCGGGTTTCCCGGATCGGAGCCGCAGGCGAGCTATCTCATCTTCGAAGCGGACATGACGGACGAGCCGCCGCTTGGCATCCGCTACAGCAACCGGGGGCTGTATGCCCTGGGACGGCTCGACAGCGGCCCGCGCGTGCGCGGCATCGTGACGGAGCAGCGGCTCGAGCGGGGCGGCAGCCCCACCGAAGCAGATCTCAGGGCAGCGCTCCAAACCGCCTACGGATCGGATCTGGGCATCCATGAGGTCACGTGGATGTCGCGGTTCACGGACGCTGCGCGGCAAGCGGAAGCGTATCGGAAGAGCCGCGTCCTGCTCGCGGGCGATGCCGCGCACATCCACTCCCCCGTGGGAGGACAGGGCCTGAACGTCGGGCTGCAGGATGCCGTGAATCTCGGGTGGAAGCTCGCCCAGGTCGTGAAGGGGATCTCACCCGATGCCCTGCTCGACACCTATCACGCGGAGCGGCAACCGGTTGGGGCCGCGCTGCTCGAGTTGACGCTGGCGCTCACCACTCTCAACCGTGGCGACGAGCACACCACGGCGCTCCGCGGGTTCGTCGCCAACACCATGAAGATGGATGAGCCGAGGAGATGGTATTCCGCCAAGGTGTCGGGCCTCGACATCCGCTATGGCGAAGAAGGATGCCACCCTCTGCTCGGCAGGCGCATGCCCGACCTGGACCTTGTCACCGCTGATGGCCCGACGCGCGTATTCGAGCTGATGCGAGATGCGCGGCCGCTCTTCCTCAATCTCGGCCCGCCCGGCTGCGCTGTCCCCGAGCGATGGGACGAACGCGTCAGGCAGGTCAGCGCGACGTTCGCGGGCATCTGCGAGATGCCGGTAATCGGTGTCGTTCCGACCCCTGCCGCCGTTCTCGTCCGGCCCGACGGGCATGTCGCCTGGGTCAGCACGGGCAAATGCGAAGGTCTCGTGGAGGCTCTCACGACCTGGTTCGGAGATTAGGCCGCCATGGCCATGTTGCGGGCGACTTGGGACGGCTAGGCAAGCGCAGCGCGTCAGCACGCCTGCCGCTTCTATCGCGCCGCCCAGCCACAGGATTGCCAAACGCTTGACGTAGATTAACTCCCTTGGGTGCAGAACGAGCCGAGTTCGTTGGGGGCCAACAACGACAAGGTGTCGAGCATGCGCGTCACCGGCAGGCTGCTGTTCGTTTTGATCGTCGCTCTCGCCTCGCTCGGGGCGATGTCGGAGCAGCGTTCGGATCAACCCACTCCCGACAGCGAAATCCGCATCGGCAATCTCATGCCGTATTCGGGACCGCTCTCGGAATTCGGCGCGATAGGCCAGGCCGAGGCCGCCTATTTCGACATGGTCAACGATCATGGCGGGATCAACGGCCGCAAGGTCCGCTTCATCAGCCGCGACGACAATTCCGATCCCACGGTCGCGCTCGATCTGACTCGCAATCTCGTCGAGAAGGACGACGTGCACCTGATGTTCGGATCATTCGGCACGCCCGGCAATCTCGCCACGCGCTGGTACCTGAACGAGAAGAAGGTCCCGCAGCTGTTCGTCGCCTCCGGCGACGAGGAGCTGAGCCAGGCCAAGGCGTTTCCCTGGACCATGGGCTGGCAGCCGCCGTTCCGGTCGGAAGGGCGCATCTACGCCAACTACATCCAGGCCTATTATCCGCATCGCAAGATCGTGGTGCTGTGGCAGAACGACCAGTTCGGACGCGCGCTCCTCAAGGGTATCGAGGAAGGTCTTGGCAACCTGAACCGCCTGATCCTCGTCGACATCGCCTTCGACATCTCAGATGAGCATCTCGAAGGGCACGTCTCGATCCTCAAGCGCGCGGGTGCCGATGTTTTCGTCTTTCTCGGCGTGCCGTCGACGGCGGCCCAGGTGATCAAGCTGGCCGCCTCGCTCAACTGGCACCCGGTCGTGATCGTGAACGATGCCTCCGCCTCGATCGCCAACGCGATGGCGCCTGCCGGCCTGCAGAATTCGGCCGGGGTGATCTCGACGGCTTTTCTGAAGGATCCGAGCGATCCGGCATGGAAAGACGATCCTGCCATGAAGGACTGGTTCGCCTTCATGGATAAATATCATCACGTCGAAAGCACGAACAACAGTGCCGCACTCTATGGCTATGCCGCGGCCGAGGCGCTGACGCAGGTGCTGAAGCAATGCGGCGACGACCTTTCGCGCGAGAACATCATGCGCCAGGCAGCGTCGCTGCAGGATTATCACCCCTCCGTTGCGCTGCCCAATATCGGGATGAATACGTCGCCCGACAGCTATCTGCCGATCAAGCAGATGCGGCTGGTCCAGTTCGACGGCCGCTCCTGGCAGCCCTTCGGCGCGGTGATCGAGACGGCGTTTTCAGAAGGTGCGGGGCGGTGAGCGGACTCAGGCCATCTTTTCGTTTCATGGCGAATGTTTAAGATCGGGCTTGAACCTGCATTCGCTCCGCCGGGAGATCCCATGACCGAGACCATCCGCATCAAGCGCTTCAACGCGCGCCCCGTGATCGTGCCGATGAATTTGCCGCTCAAGACCTCGACCGGCGCGGTCGGGAAAGCGCCGCTGGTGCTGATCGACTGCGAGACGGACCAGGGGGCGGTGGGGCACGCCTATCTGTTCTCGATCACGCCGTCGGCCCTGAAGCCGCTGACCGCGATGGTCACGGAAATGTCGGAGCTGCTCGCCGGCGACGAGCTGCTGCCGTTCGAGATCGAACGCAAGCTGACCCAGCGTTTCACGCTGCTCGGGCTCGCCGGACTGCAACGGCTGGCGCAATCCGGCATCGACATGGCGGCGTGGGACGCGCTGGCCCGCGCGCGCGGCCTGCCGCTAGCCCGCCTGCTCGGCGGCGCGCCGAAACCGGTGAAGGCCTACAATTCGAAGGGGCTCGGCATCATGCCGGCGGGCGCCGCGGTGGAGGAAGCCCACAAGCTGCTGGCCGAGGGTTTTCATGCCGCAAAAATCCGCGTCGGCCGGCCCGATGCGCGGGACGACCTCGCCGTGGTGCGCGCGGTGCGCAAGGCGGTTGGCGACGAGGTCATGCTGATGTGCGACTACAACCAGGCACTGACGGTGACCGAAGCCATTCGCCGCGGCGAGATGCTCGACGATGAAGGCCTGACCTGGATCGAGGAGCCGATCCGCCATGACGACTATGAGGGCTGCGCCCGCATTGCGGACGCGCTGCGCACACCGGTCCAGATCGGTGAGAATTTCGACAGCGCGTTTTCGATGCAGGCCGCACTGTCAGCGGAGGCCTGCGACTACGTGATGCCCGACGTGCAGCGCATCGGCGGCGTCTCCGGCTGGCTGCGCGCCGCCGCGCTCGCGCACGCCGCCGGCATCGAGATGTCAACCCATCTGTTCTCGGAGGTCAGCGCGCACCTGCTCTGCGTGACGCCGACCGCGCATTGGCTGGAATATGTCGACTGGGCCGACGCGGTGCTTTCAACGCGGCTCAAGATCAAGGACGGCTTTGCGTTGCCGGGCGAGGAGCCCGGCAACGGGATCGAATGGGACGAGGCGGCGGTGAGGAAATATCTGGTCGGCTAGTCGTTGAAGGCTACCCCTTGCGCGACTTCACCGGGCGCGCCGGGCTCCGTGATCTCGGCGCAATTGCTCTGCGGCTTCTGGCCGGCGAGCATGCCGCGGAAAAAGGCCAGCGCATCCGGAAAAGCGGCGTTCAGGCCACCATTATGCGTGGCGCCGGGATAGGTCTTCCAGACCAATTCGTTTCCAGCGGCGCAGAGGGCCGCGACTTCCGCATATTGCCGGGTCGGGACCAGCGTGGAATCGGCAAGGCCGGTGCCGAGCAGCAACGGAACCTTGAGCCGCACCGCCTTCATGTCCGTGACCGCAGTCAACCGCGTCAGCACCTTGTCGATCGGTTCGACATAGACGTTATCGACAGTGATGTCGTCCCTACGTGCCAAATTGCGCATCTCGGTGGTGCAGCTCTCGCGCGCCGCCTTCAGGATCGGCTTGCCCTTTTCGGAGACGAGATCATCAGCGGAGGGTGCGCCGTCGGGCAGCGAACCGCCCAGCAGCATGAGCGACGTGTAGATCGGTGAACCGATCGAGGTGGTCTGCGGCGGCTTGTAAGGACCGTCCGGGAAGGTCGAAACCAGCCCCGTCGCGACGGTGGCGACGAGTGGCACCTCCGGCGCGTAGCTCTCCGCAATCACGGTCGCGCCCATGGCGGCACCCGAGCCCTGCGACTGCCCGGTGACGAAGACTTTTGACGCGAGCCTGTCCCGATACGCCGAGAGCGCGGCACGCACGCCGTCGAGCACCGAGCGGCCTTCCGCCTGCCAGATCAAATACGGATGCGGGCCAGGTCCGCCGAGTCCTTGATAATCGGTGGCGACGACCGCGAAGCCGTTCTCCAGCCAGCGCTGGATGTAGGTGGCATCGCGCGGCTTGTGACCGGTCCAGGACGGCGCACATGCATCCGAAATGCCGAGCGTGCCGTGCGCCCACGCGACCAAGGGCCAGCCTCCGGCCGGCGGCTCGCCCTTGGGCAGATAAAGCGTGCCGCTGACCGGTACGATGCCGGCGTGCCAGCGCAGATCGCTCGATGTGTAGAGAATGCGTTCGGCGAGGGCTGCGCTCGTGATCTCGGACTGCGCGAGCATCGGCTCCTTGCGCAGCATCACGCCGGGGCTCTCGGGCAAGGTTTCGGACCAGCGATAGAATGGCGACAGGGCCTGGTCGCCCTCCTTCGGTCCGACCGGCAACAACGAATCCGCGCGGGCCGTCGAGGCCGCGAGGCCGACGACAACGGCGAGCGCTATCAACGACCTTGTCATCAGGCTTCCAGACATCAGGCTTCTCCATCCCTGGCGCTTTTGGATTGGCTGGCTGTCGCAGCAATCCTGTTTCTGCGCCGATTATGGAGCCCGTCGCGCCAACGTCCATGTCTTTTCGCACATGGACCGATGCCGATCTCACATGGACTTGGAGGGGGGCCTGCGCCAACCCGGCTCGCCCGATGTCAGGGTCCGTTCACCGCGCCGCGGCGTTCAAATCCATCGTCTCCAGCAGGCTGTTCTGGCGCCAGTCGATGAAGGCGTCCTTGAGGCGGTTGATCTCGCCAGCATACTCGGGCACGCCCCAGAGATTGTGCTGCTCGAGCGGGTCGCTGGCGAGATCGAACAATTGGCCGTCCTCGGCGCCGTGAATGAACACGACCTTCCAGCGGTCATCGCGCACCATGGTGATCAGCCGCGCCCCGGTCATGGCAACGTCGCCGGCCTGTTCGGAGAACACGAAGCCGCGGCCGGCCCACTCCTCGCCTTTCAGCGCCGGCAGCAGGCTGCGGGCCTGGAACGGCTTTGGATGCTCTGCGCCGGCGAGATCCAGAATGGTGGGCGCAAGATCGAACAGCTGGCACTTTTCGCGGATGCGGTGGCCGCCGGAGAACAGGCCGGGCGACCAGAACAGCAGCGGGATGCGGGTGACGGGCTCGTACATCGACCATTTCTGGCTGAGGCCGTGCTCGCCGAGATTGTCGCCATGGTCAGACATGAAGATGACGACGCAATTGTCGAGATATCCCTTGTCCTCGAGCGTCTGCAGCAGGCGGCCGATCTGCTCGTCGATCATGGTGACGTTGGCATAGTAATGTGCGCGCAGGCGGCGCATCTCTTCGTGCGTCGGCGCGAGCTTCCATGACACGGCATCGTGGTCGACCTCGGTGTCGTGGCGTCGCTTCTCTTTGAGGTACGCCGGCAAGCCCTTGATCTCGGCCTCGGTCGGTTGCGGCACCGGCAGGTCGTTGCGGGCGAGATAGTGCTCGAGATATTCGGGCAGCGGATCATAGGGTGGATGCGGGCCGGGGAGGCCGATCTGCATGAACAGCGCGTCGGGCCTGGGGCGGGTCTCGAGCCACCACATCGCGGTTTCCGCAACGAAGATGTCCGGGTGCAGCGATCTCGGCATCTCCCAGGTGAAGGCGCCCATGCGGTCGCCATAATCAGGCAGGTTGCGATAGCCGGCGCGCGACGGCTTTGTCAGCTTGTGCGCGGCAAAGGCCTTGTCGAGTTCGTCGGCGAACCAGCGCCCCTCGAGGAAGCGGTCCTTGTTCTCGACCACGAAGCGCTCGTGGAAGCCGGCCTTCGCGTCATAGGGGATGGTGTGCATCTTGCCGACATTGACGCAGTGATAGCCGGCGTCGCCGAGCTTGCTCACCCACGTCTTCTGCCAGTGCTGCCCGTTCTTCAGCACGCCCGAGGCATGCGGGTAGAGGCCGGAGAACAGTGCCGCGCGCGAGGGCACGCAGCTCGGCGCGTTGATGAAGCAATTGTCGAAATAGA
Organism: Bradyrhizobium sp. S3.12.5; assembly: GCF_040548225.1. Lineage (NCBI taxonomy): Bacteria > Pseudomonadati > Pseudomonadota > Alphaproteobacteria > Hyphomicrobiales > Nitrobacteraceae > Bradyrhizobium > Bradyrhizobium sp. S3.12.5. Next base: position 23,263 of record NZ_JBEPRF010000012.1, on the reverse strand, counting down.
CGCCCTCGCGCACCAGACGATCGAGATTCGGCGTCTTCATGTAGGGATGGCCCGTTGCCGCGATCGTGTCGAAGCGTTGCTGGTCGGTCATGACCAGGATGATGTGGGGCTTTGTCACGGTTGTTTTGTCCTGCGCGGAATTCGCTCAGGAGGAAATATGTCTGACATAATAATTCTTGTCAAACAGGACCGGATTTGATTAATTGCGATCAGTGGCCTAATTCAGCGCATACTTTCGTCAGCATCCGCGATAAATCAGACATTTTGTTCTACGAGACCGGGATCAACGTGGCAAAATCGGCTAGCAAGGACAGCCCGCAATCGATCGCCCGCGAGGTGGCGCGGCTGATCCTGACAGGCGTCTGGCGCGAGGGCACGACGTTGCCGCGCGAGATCGAGCTGGCGTCCCGCTTCGATGTCAGCCGCGCCTCGATCCGCGAGGCGCTGTCGCTGCTCAAGGGCAAGGGGCTGATCGCCTCGAAGCAGAAGGCCGGCACCCATGTGCGCGCGCGCTTCGACTGGAACATGCTCGACGAGGAATTGCTGAACTGGACGCTGGCGGCACTGCCGACGCAGGAGTTCGCCAAGCAGATCACGGAGGTCCGCCGCATCGTCGAGCCGGAGGCGTGCGCCATCTGCGCGGTGCGCGGCACGGACGAGGATTTCGCGCGGATCGAACGCGCCTATCGCGGCATGGATGCGGCCGGCATGGACCGCGTCGCCTATGCCGAGCCCGATCTGCAATTCCACCGCGGCATTCTCATCGCTACCGGCAACGATTTCCTGATCGCCTTTGGCGCGACGGTCGCAGCTGCCTTGCGGATGTCGTTCAACCTGTCGAGCACAAATCCGGGCGCGCCGCGGAAGAGCCTGCCCTATCACCGCGCCGTGCTCGACGAGATCTGGGCGCGCAATGCCGACGGCGCGCGCCAGGCCATGCACAAGCTGATGGATCTCACCGAACAGAACATCGTCTCGGCCATGTCGCGCCAAAAGAAAAAGGACGCCGAGGACGAGAACGTTCGCACCAGACGGACGCGTTGAAGCCTGCAAAACAATAGTGAGGGAGGTTAAAGATGATGAAGACCGCATCGCGCGCGAGCTCGATCACTCGTCGCAAACTGCTGAAAACAAGCGCCGCAGGCGCGGCGCTCGCGACATTCCCCGCGCCGCTGATCGCGCAGACCAAGCCGTTTGCCGGCGTGACCCTGCACGGCGCCTCGTTTCAGCACCGCTTCTTCACGCTGCTGCAGAAATATATTCCCGAGTTCGAGGAAAAGACCGGCATGAAGGTCGACCTCCAGCTCTCGGCCCTGCCGGTCTACAACCAGCAGGCCAATCTCGAACTGTCCTCGGGCGGCTCGGCCTATGACTTCGTCAATGTCACCTTCACGCTCGCGACCCGCTGGATCGCGGCGGGCCTGCTCGCCAATCTCGACGAGTTCACGGGTGATGCCAATTTGACGCCGGTCGAGTGGAATCCGAAAGACTTCGTCGACGGCGCGCAGGTGCCCTATCGCGACGGCAAGGGGGCGACCTACGGCTATTCCTGGGAAGGCGGCGCGATGCTGATGGGGCTGTCGCGCATGGATCTGATGGAGAAGAAGGGGCTGAAGATCCCAAAGACCTTCGCCGAGCTTGCGCAGGTCTGCGCCGAAATCAACGGCACCGACGGCGTCAACGGCATGGTGTCGTGGTTCCTCCACAACTGGAATCTGCCGCCCTATATCCAGGGCTTTGGCGGCAACGTCTTCAAGAATCCGCCCGGCGACGTCATGCCGGCGCTGAATACGCCCGAGGCGATCCAGGGCGTCGAGTTCTATGCGAACCTGCTGAAGAGCGCGCCGAAGGGCGTCCTGACCTACACCGAGGACCAGGCGCGGCAGTCGATGCTGACCGGCCGCTCCAACATCTTCATCCACTCCAGCGCCTGGGTGACGCCGATCCTGCTTTCCGACGAGAGCAAGGTGAAGGACACCTCGCGCGTGGTGCGTTCGCCTGCCGGTCCGGTGCATGACTACCCGGCCTCGAACAGCCAGGGCCTCGGCATCCCCAGGAACGCCAAGAATCAGAAGGCCGCGTGGGAATTCATCAAATGGGCGCTCAGCCCTGAGATCTCGATGAAGCTTGTGAGGGAGCACGGACACTCCTCGGTGTGCCGCCGCTCGATCATCACCAGCGAAGACTATCGGAAGCTCAACACGGTGAACGGCCAGGACCTCGGCGCGCTCTATCTCGAGGTGCTGGAGCTGCCGGGCAAGGGCGAGAACTACATGGCCTATCGCACCTCGAAGGAGTTCCCGATCGTCGGCGACGTCCTCAACAAGGCGTTCGAGCAGGTCGCGACCGGCCAGCTCCCCGCCAAGGACGCGATGAACGCGGCCCAGGACCAGGCGATCGCCGCACTCCGCCGCGCCGGGACAAAACTTTGAGCGAGAGCGGAATTGACGGAGAGCGCCGCAGGTTCATCGCCTTCGCGCTCACACCGAGCCTGATCGTGCTGTTCGCAGTCGCCGTGCTGCCGGCGATCTATCTCATCGTGACCAGCCTGACGCCGTTCCAACTGACGACGCCGGGCTCGGCCACCGATTTCAGCGAGCCGTTGCGCAATTATGGCCTGTTGCCGGGCGACCCCCGCTTCGTCAACTCGCTGGCCGTGCAGGCCAAGCTGTCGGTCGCGAGCGTGCTGTTTCAGGTGCTGCTCGGCATGGGGCTGGCGCTGCTCCTGAACGTGCCGTCGCGCTTCGTCGAATTCGCGCGAACCTTCTTCCTGATCCCGATGGTGCTGCCGCCGATCGTGGTCGCGGTGATCTGGAAGCTGATCTACGCGCCCGACATCAGCCCGCTCTACTACGCCGCGCAGGCGCTGCATGTCACCCTGCCGGCGCTGACCTCCAGCGTCGATTTCGCGCTGACCTCGATCGTCATCGCCGACACCTGGGAGTGGCTGCCCTTCACCTTCCTGATGGTGCTGGCGGCGCTGCAGACGATTCCGGACGAATATTCGGAAGCGGCCCTCGTCGACGGCGCCAGCAAGCTGCAGATCTTCTGGTACGTGACGCTGCCTTTCATCACACCGATCCTCGTCATTTCAGGCATGTTCCGCCTGATCGACAGCGTGAAGGCGTTCCCGCTGATCTTCCTCCTGACCGGCGGCGGCCCCGGCACGCTCACCGAGGTGACGAACTACTATGCGTACCTCCTCGCTTTCGACACCAACGAGATCGGCTATTCCAGCGCGGTCACCGTGGTGATGCTGCTCCTGGTCTGCGGCATCAGCTTAGGGTTGGTCTGGATGGGCCAGCGCAAGAAAGCACTGGCATGAGCGAGTCGTCCCTCCGCAAAGCCACGCCGGGCCGGCTGGTCGCGATCACGCTGACGCTGATGATCCTGCTCTCGCCATTCCTCTGGCTGTTGCAGATGAGCTTCAAATCCAACGACCAGATCTTGCAATTCCCGCCGCCTTTGATCTTCACGCCGACGCTGGAGAATTACATCTCGCTCTGGCACAGCGCGTTCTCGGCCTCCTTCGTCAACAGCCTGTTGAGCGCCTCGCTCTCCACCGCTCTCGCGCTGCTGTTCGGCGTGCCAGCGGCCTACGCACTGTCGCGCTGGGCCGGACGCGGCAAGCATGCGCTCTCCTTTGCGATCCTGGTGACGCGCATGGCGCCGCCGATCGCGTTCACCATCCCCTTTTTCCTGTTCTATCGCTGGATCGGCCTGCTCGACACCATCACCGGCCTGGTGCTGGTCTACACCAGCTTCAACCTGCCGCTGGTGATCTGGATGATGCAGCCGTTCTTCGACACCATCCCGGTCTCGCTGGAAGAGGCGGCCCTCGTCGACGGCGCGCGGACGCGCACAGTGTTCACCAGGATCGTGCTGCCGATGGTGACACCTGGCATCGCCGCGACCGCGATCCTCTGCTTCCTCTACGCCTGGAACGACTTCTTCTTCGCGCTGATCCTGACCCGCACCAATGCGCGCACCGCGCCGGTCGCCGTCGTCAACTTCATGAACTACGAGGGCTGGGAATGGGGCAAGATCGCCGCCGGCGGCTCGCTGGTGATGGCGCCGGTGCTGATCTTCTCGCTCGCGGTGCGCCGCTATCTCGTCTCCGGGCTCACGGCCGGCGCCGTCAAAGGCTGACATCATGAAGCTTCCGACCCGCGCCTCGATTCTGGATTGCTTCGCTGCGCTCGCAATGACGGGGTGTGGAGCTGCGACGCGGGTCTCACGCCGGCCTTACCACGTCTCCGCGCCGGGGATTTTCTTGCGCACGGCGATGCGCTGTATCCAGATGCAGCGACGGACGGATCGATTGGAGCGCCCCACCGCGGAGATCCCCTCGCCGGCCTGAAGCAGCGGCGCCACGCTCTCGCGCAGCGCGCGGCAGCGTTGCAGCTCGGCCTGCCAGTCGATGATCGCAGCGTCGGCGCCCGATACCATCAGGGCCGATACCGCCACGGCAAGACTAATCGTCCGCATCATTCACTTTCCCTTCCCTTTGACCTATCCGCAACGCGCCGGTGCAGATCATGCCGTTCACGCCGATCGTTTGCGTAACAGCGACTCTTTCGCTTGTGAAATGGAACACACTTGAAACACCCTTCAGGTTGTATCATTCTCAAGATGTAACCAAGGCGAATGGGGCGTACGACCCCATATCTTTTGATCATTTCATTTTTGAACACCCTTACAAAGCGTCGTTTCGCGCAGGGGTGACGCGGACGATCCCGCGACGGACGACGAGCTTAGATATCGCAATCGGTTTCAAAAATCTCCGACGTCTCGCCGAACCAGGCGATGCGACAGCGACCTCGCGCGTGCGCGTCGCACGGCCTGACACGGAGAGGCCATCGATCAGCCCGGAACGCCGGCCCGGGAGTGCACCGGCAGCGACGGTCTCGCCTGCAGCCATCGAAAGGAACGCCCATGGACGAACCCAAGCCGCTTACCAGCGCCTTCAACAGAACCGCAAACTTCTCCATCCACCAGGTCGACACCGTGTTCAGGGCTGCCGCACATGCTGCTGCCGTCCCCGCTGCCGTGCCGGTCACCGTGCCCCCGACGCTCGGGCCGCTGTCGGCCTTCACCGGCACGTTCACTGGACAGGGCTTCAACACGATCTTCCGGCCCGACAGCGCGACGACGCCGACCCAGATGCCGGGGCCGATCAACACCACCGACCCGCCCGACAATGTTCTGGAGTTGAACCTCACCGACGAGACGCTGTCGTTCTCGAACAGTCTTGGCTCGATTCCCAATCGCGGCTCGGGGCCGCAGGCGGATGCCTTCCTGGACGGCGTGCCCTATCTGCAGACCATCAACGACGTGACCACGGGGACGCCCGTCGGCATTCACTTCGAGCCCGGCATCTGGCTCGCGGTGCCGTCCAGCACCAATCCGCACGAACCGTTCACCGTGGCGCGCATGGCCTCGATCCCGCACGGCACGACGATCACGGCGCAAGGCACCGCGCTGCCGGCCGTCGCCGGCAAGCCGACCATCGCGGCGGTCGACATCACGCCGTTCTTCGGCGGCAATCCGGCCAACAAGTTCACGTTCCAGAATCAGACCGCGGCCAACAAGACAACGCGAAGGCTGCCGCAGGATCTCACCACGCTGATCGCCTCCGGCAAGCTCACCCAGGCCATGATCACCGATCCGAACACGGTGCTGCGCAACCAGATCGCGCATCAGACCATCAGCCAGACCATCATCATCGAGACCTCGACCAGGCCCGGCACGCCGCTGTCAGGCGGTCCGTTGCCGGCCGTCGCTTCGGCCGGACCGCATCCGCAGGCGCCGAACTTCGCCGGTGGTACCGCGAACATCGCATTCCTGCTGGGCGTGCCGGTGCCGCCGCCGGGCGGCAATGGTGCCAACGCCAATGCATTGCAGATGGATGCCGTGTTCTGGATCGAGACGGTCATCTACGACATCGACGTGCCGCGCATCGCGTCGGGCGAGCCGCCGATCATCCTCCAGCCGCTGCAGAAGGGCACGGTGCCGCTGGTGCCGAGCTTCGTCGCCACGCTCCCGTTCGTACCGAACAAGGCTTTTGCCGGCGGCCGCGTCCGGGTGGCAACGACGCAGATCCAGTATTCGCAGAAGGTGATGCTGGATTTCAACGGCCTGACCTGGCCACACGTCTCCGTCGCCTCGCTGGTGCCGGCAGCCCCGGTGCCGATCCCGGAGCATCTGTTGCCGCTGACGTGAGTGGCGCGCGGCTGTGTGAGATCAGGAGCGCAGCAGCCGCAGTGCCCGGCCCTTATGCAGAGCGACGTGATCGGTCTTGTCGCTCTTGATCTCGTATTGCGGATCGTCCGCCGTCGCGTGGTGGACGTATCCTTTGTAGTCGACGTCCTTGACGTGCACGCGCAGGATATGGCCGCTCACGCGGCCGGCCTCGGAATTCCAGCTGACGTGATCGCCGCGCTTGAACATCTTGGGCATAGCGAACCAATGCCGAGCGGCATCCGGACGTTCCAGGCTCAAGTTGAGCCCTACACGCTTCGCCGAGATGGATTTGACTGCCGCGAGAGAATATCGTGGCTTACTGAAGCCGTAGCTCGCGGCGGTAGCCCGCCTGCGCCCTTTGGGCTTCGGCGCGGCATCCGTCTCTCGCTGTCGCGAGCGAAGGATGGTGGGCACGACAGGGATCGAACCTGTGACCCCTACCATGTCAAGGTAGTGCTCTCCCGCTGAGCTACGTGCCCTAATAGTCCACTTGCGTCGGGTGGGGTCCCTATAACGGCTCGGGGGAGCCGGTGCAAGGACGGAAGGGGGCCAATTTAGGCCGCCAGCATCTTGTTCACTTCGCTCACCAATTCGCGCAGGTGAACGGGTTTCGACAGCACCTTGGCGTTCTTGGGGGCGTCCGAATCCGAGTTCAGGGCGACCGCGGCGAAGCCGGTGATGAACATGATCTTGATGTCGGGGTCGAGTTCCGAGGCCCGGCGGGCGAGCTCGATGCCGTCCATCTCCGGCATCACGATGTCGGTCAGGAGCATCTCGAACGGCTCTTCCCGCAACCGCTGATAGGCGGCCATGCCGTTGTCATGGGACGAGACCTGGAAACCGGCGTTTTCCAGCGCCTTGACCAGGAAACGGCGCATGTCGTTGTCGTCTTCGGCGAGCAGGATTTTTGGCATGGCAGGAACGTCGAATCCCCAAAGGATATGCAGAGGTCACTAAGCCCGACAGAGGGTAAATTTCGGGTGAAAATCTTTACCATGGGCCCGACCGGTGCGGCCCCTTGTGAACCCGAATGCGGCATGAATCAATCGAGACGCGTCTGCACATCCCCGTCTCCCTGCCCGCACGGTTAAGACATGTTCCAGCGCCGATCGCATCTTTTCGCTTGGCAGAATGGTTGCGATTCCGGACAATGACGACACATAAGAGCCGCTCGATCGGCCGAATCACTCGATCTGGGGCTTGCTGGATTTTGGCCGGATCTTGCGGCGTGAAGGGACGAAGCCTGAGAAGATGACCCGGTTTGACGGCGCGGTGTCGCCAGCGTTCGAGATCGTGGAGCCCGCCGAGTGGCGCGCGCCTGTTATCTTCAACTCGCCCCATTCCGGCTCGACCTATCCGGACGAATTCCTCGCAGCGGCGCGGATCGACGTGCCGCAGCTTCGGCGGTCCGAAGATTCCTTCATGGACGAGTTGATCGGCCATCTGAGCGATCACGGCTTTCCGACCGTGCGGGTGAACTTTCCCCGCTCCTATGTCGACGTCAATCGCGAGCCTTATGAGCTCGATCCCCGCATGTTCACCGGCCGGCTGCCGAGCTTTGCGAACACGCGCTCGATGCGGGTCGCGGGCGGGTTGGGCACCATTCCGCGCGTGGTCGGCGACGGCCAGGAGATCTATCGCGAGCGCATCCTGGTCGACGACGCGCTGGCGCGGATCGAGACGCTGTACAAGCCCTATCATCGCGCGCTGCGCCGGCTGATCAACAAGGTGCACCAGATGTTCGGCACCGTGGTGCTGGTCGACTGCCACTCGATGCCGTCGGTCGGCGTCTCTCGAGACGAGCCGCGCCGCCCCGATGTCGTGATCGGCGACCGCTACGGCACCAGCTGCGCACCGCTGCTGCCCGACCGCGTCGAGGAGACCATGACCGGGCTCGGGTATTCGATCGGCCGCAACAAGCCCTATGCCGGCGGCTTCATCACCGAGCATTACGGCAACCCGGCGAGCGGCCTGCACGCGGTGCAGCTCGAGCTCAATCGCGCCATCTACATGGACGAGCGACGCCGCGAGCGCGGCCCGCGCTTTGCGCAGGTGGCGCGCGACTTTGGCGTGCTCGCCGATGTGCTGGCGACCACGATTCCGTTCGGCGATCTCGGCCCGTTCCAGGCCGCGGCGGAATAGACGCGACTCTTTCCCGAAAGATCGGCCTCTTCCGCGAGAGGCGCGAATGCGTTTTCGCTTCGCAAGCTACGCGCGCTCAACTGAAAACAGAGGCCAAAGAAAAAAGGGCCGCTTCTGATGAAGAAGCGGCCCAAGTCTAGGGAGGAAACGCCCAAGGAGGGCAGCGGTAACGCGAGAAGCGCTACCGCACCGCAACAATATGCGGCCGCGTCGCACAAAGTGCAAGGGCTTTTGAGCCGTTTCCCATGCAAAAACACATAGCTCATTTGCTTCCAGCGAAATCCAGATTCAGTTTCTTTGATAAGGAATTTCAATGGGTTGATAGTCATTTGCATGCGAACGAGGCATACAAGGAACTAAGTTCTCAACACTGTGATCGATATTTGGCCAGCATATGGCTCGCCTGGGGCAGGCGGCCTCCGCATCCAAAATACCAGGGTGCAAATCAAGACAGCGCTGCACGCGAGAAGCGAATTGAGCTAGGCAGATGAAAGCTTCACCCGAGTTTCGTTTTGAGGATGCGCCGTGACGGTGATCGACTTCTCAGCCTTCATCGGGCGGCTTGCCACCGCCTCCGGCGAAACCATCCTGCCGTTCTTCCGGACCTCGCTGTCGATCGACGACAAGAGCAAGACCAAGGATTTCGATCCGGTGACGGAAGCCGACCGCGCGGCGGAAGCGGTGATGCGGCGGCTGATCAAGGCCAGCTTCCCCCAGCACGGCATCGTCGGCGAGGAATTCGGCAATGAGCGCGACGACGCCGACTATGTCTGGGTGCTCGACCCCATCGACGGCACAAAGTCCTTCATCGGCGGCTTTCCGATCTGGGGCACGCTGATCGCGCTGCTTCACAAGGGCACGCCGGTCTACGGCATGATGCACCAGCCCTTCATCGGCGAGCGCTTTTCCGGCGACAACGGCTCGGCCAACTATAAAGGCCCGTCCGGCGAGCGCCGGCTCCAGGTCCGCCGCTGCGCCTCGCTGTCGGAGGCGACGACCTACACCACCAGCCCGCTGCTGATGAACGAGCGCGACCGCGCCATTTTCGGCCGGATCGAGCAGGGCGCGCGGCTGTCACGCTATGGCGGCGATTGCTATTCCTATTGCATGCTGGCGGCCGGCCATGTCGATCTCGTGGTCGAGACCGAACTGAAGCCTTATGATATCGCAGCCCTGATCCCGATCGTGACCGGCGCCGGCGGCGTCGTCACCACCTGGGAAGGCAAGCCGGCCCAGGGCGGCGGCCGCATCGTCGCGGCCGGCGACGCCAGGGTTCACGAAGAAGCACTGAAACTGCTCAACCCATAACAAGCGCTCGCGGGAGGCTTGCATGACCATCTCACGCAGGCTTCTCGCTAAATTGTTCTTTAGATTGTTTTTGGGATTGTTTCTGCTGCTGCCGTCAGTGGCGGCGGCGCAGATCTTTCCGGCAAAACCGATCAAGCTGATCGTGCCGTTTCCGGCCGGCGGCCCCAACGACATCATCGCCCGCGTGGTCGGCCAGCGCATGTCGGAACTGGCGGGCCAGCCGGTGCTGATCGACAATCGCGGCGGCCAGGGCGGCGTGCTCGGCACTGATGCGGTCGCCAAGAGCGCGCCCGACGGCTACACCATCGCCATCTCCTCTGCCGGCGCACTTGCGATCAGCCCGAGCATGGAGAAGGTCGCCTACGACACGCTCAATGACCTGACTCCAGTGACGCTGGTTGCGACCGTGCCGGAAATGCTGGTCGTGGCGGCCAATTTGCCCGCCAAGGACATCGGCGAATTGATTGCGCTTGCGAAAGCGCAGCCCGGAAAGCTCAACTTCGCATCCTCCGGCCCCGGCAGCTTGCCGCATCTCGCCGGCGAGCTGTTCAAGCTGACAGCCAGCATCGACATCGTGCACGTGCCTTATCGTGGTGCCGCGCCCGCGGTGAACGATCTCCTGGGCCAGCAGGTGCAAATGACGTTCCTCGACCTCCCGGTGCTGTTGCCGCAGGTCAAGGCCGGCGCGCTGAAGCCGATCGCGATCGGCTCGGCGGAACGCGCCCCGACCGCGCCCGACGTGCCGACCACGCAGGAAGCAGGCTTTCCGGATCTGCGCATCGAGAACTGGTACGGCATGGTCGCGCCCAAGGGCACGCCGAAGGAGATCGTCACCGCGCTGCATGACCTCGCGACCAAGGCGATGGCGGATCCCGCGGTGAAGGAGAAGCTCGCCGCGCAAGGCGCGACGCTGATCGGCGACGAGCCGGAGCATTTTCGCGCATTCATTGCGGACGAGACCGCGAAATGGGCGAAGGTGATCAAGGACGCCGGCGTGGAGACGGCGAAGTAACCGGTTTACACCTCTCCCGCTTGCGCCCCGCAAACGGGAGAGGGAGCCGATCGCCCGCATGGAAGTACGTCGCATTCACCCTCACACCGCAGCTGCGCGCAGATGCTCTACCAGCATCTTGGCCGGCCGCGGCAGCGCCTTGAAGCTCCGCGCGCAGATCACGAGCTTGCGGTTGGCCCAGGCGTCGCGCAGGCGGACCATGGCGAGTGGCATCAGCTTGGCGCAGCGGCGGGCGGCGGCTTCGGGCACCAGCGCGACGCCGACATCGGCTGAGACCAGCTGGCAGATCGCATCGAAGTCGCGCAGCCGCGCCCGGAAATGCGGGCGCATGCCGAGCCGGGCGGCATGCTTTGAAATATGCATCTGAAGCGCGGTGGCGCTGGTCAGGCCGACGAACTCGCAGGCGTTGGCCTCCTGGAAATCGATCTGGCGGCGGCCGGCGAACGGGCCGCGCTTCGATGTCACCAGCGTCAGGCGGTCCTCGCTGAACACGAAGCGCTCGATATGATCAGGCAGCGCGTGCTCGGCGGCGAAACCGAGATCGGCGGCGCCGGCGGTGATCGCGGCTGCGATGTCGGTGCTCTCGCGCTCCTCGATGTCGATGGCGACGTCGGGATGCTCGCGCAGGAAGCCGGCCAGCGCCTTCGGCAGATGCTCCGACAGGCCCGACGTGTTGGCAAGGAAGTGCACGCTGGCGCGCACGCCGCTGGCAAAGCCCGCGAGGTCGCCGCGCATGGCGTCGATCTGGTGGATCACGAGCCGCGCATGGTCGAGCAGGCTCTCGCCGGCCGCGGTCAGTTCGACACCGCGGCGCCCGCGCTTGAGCAGCGCGACGCCAAGCGCGTCCTCGAGCCCCTTGATCCGCGCGCTGGCGGAGGCCAGCGCCAGATGCGAGCGCTCCGCGCCGCGGGTGATGCTGCGCTGGTCGGCGACCGCAATGAAGAGCTGGAGATCGACAAGGTCGAAACGCATTGTTGCCTCCTCCAAACCTAGCTTTCGTCGTGGACGAAGGCTGTCTCCGTAACCTCCAGATTGTGCGTGGGCGCGGCTTCGGTCAATGTGCAGGTCATGATTGACCCGCTTCTCATTCTCATCGCCGCCGTCTTTCTTGTCGCCGGATTCGTCAAGGGCGTCGTCGGGCTCGGCCTGCCGACGGTCTCCATGGGCCTGCTCGCGGTGAACATGGCGCCCAGCCGCGCGATCGCCATCGTGATCGTGCCCGCCATTGTCACCAACATCTGGCAAACCTTTGTCGGCCCCCATCTGCGCGACATCCTGAGGCGGTTGTGGCCGCTGATGATCGGCACCGTGATCGGCTGCTGGCTCAACGCCGGCGCGCTGACCGGACCCTACGCGCGCTACGGCACGGTTGTGCTCGGCATCCTGCTGGTGATCTACGCCATCATCGGCCTCAGCACATTCAAGTTCCACGTCGCACCGCAGAACGAGAAATGGGTCGGCGGCGTGGTCGGCGTGATCACCGGCGTGATCTCGGCCTCAACCGGCGTGCAGGTGATCCCCTCGATGCCGTTCATGCAGGCGATCGGCATGGAGAAGGACGAGCTGGTGCAGGCGCTCGGCGTGTTCTTCACCACCGCAACGCTGGCACTCGCCTTCAACCTGACCGCCGGCGGCCTGCTGACCCCGGCCAATGCCGTGCCGGGCGCCGTCGCCATGGCCATGGCGTTTGGCGGCATGTTCATCGGCCAGTCGGTGCGGGCGCGGATGCCGGCGGAAGCGTTCCGCCGCTGGTTCCTGGTCGCGATGATCTTGCTCGGTGTCTATTTGGCCGGCAGCGCGCTGCTGAAGGAATTCGCCTGACGCGAGATCCACTCATCCGTTCGGATGAGCTACCGCGTCTCCAGCATCGCGACGCGGATGCCGAGATAGATGAAAAGGCCGCCGAGGGTCCGGTTGACCCAGGCGATCACGCCCTCGGACTGCCGCAACCGGCGGGCCGCCTTGGCCGCGAACGCCGCCAGCACCAGGCACCACAGCGTCCCCGTGCAGATGAAGATCAGGCCTAGCGTCAGGAAGGCGAGCGGCTTGTGCACGGAATCGGCTGCGACGAATTGAGGCAGGAAGGCCAGGAAGAACAGCGCGACCTTGGGATTGAGCGCGTTGGTGAGGACGCCCTGGAGGAAAACCCGCCGCAGCGAGCTCCGCTCGGCCTCGTCCTTGACCGCCACCAGCGCCGGGCGCGACCACAGCATTAAAAGGCCGGTCAGGACGAGATAGGCCGCGCCGACCAGCTTCAGGATCGAGAACGCGGTGGATGAGGCCATCAAAAGCGCCGAAAGGCCGATCGCAGCGCCCGCGACATGGAAAAGGCAGCCGCAACTGATGCCGAAGGCCGCCGCTGCCCCGCCACGCCAGCCCATCTGCATGCTGCGGCCGATCACATAGACCGAATCCGGCCCCGGCATGACGTTGAGCAGCACACCCGACAGGACGAAGAGCCAGATTTCATGAATGCCCAGCATGTGAGAGGCTCCGCCGCCCGGTCGGGCGGTCCCAGGGGATTGGCCTTAATCGGTCCGCACCCCGCCGTCCACCGCCGGAATTGCGTGGGATTTGCATCGAATTTGCAATGCGGATCATACTTTCGCTCGGCCTCATCTGCTCTATAAAGGCAGGGTTTTGAAAATGCGGGATTCGAGGCGACTGCCACGCGGTGGCTGTCCCCTCTCCCTTGGAGCTCCGAGGATATGGAAAGACGTCTGGCCGCCATCGTCTGCGCCGATGTCGCCGGCTATTCGCGGATGATGGGCACTGACGAGGCCGGCACCCATGCCGCCTTCAAGGCCCATCGCAGCGCGATCCATCCGATCATCCTCAATCACGGCGGCCGCGTCGTCAAGAACACCGGCGACGGCTTCCTGCTGGAATTCCCCTCCATCGTCGGCGCCGCCGAGGCCGCGATCGCGATGCAGCTGCTGATGGCGGAGCGCAATCACCATCTGCCTGCCGAACGCACCATGCAGTTCCGGCTCGGCATCCATATGGGTGACGTCATCGCCGACGAGGACGAGGTGTTCGGTGACGATGTCAACATCGCCGTCCGGCTGGAATCGGTGGCGAGCCCCGGCGGGTTCGCGATCTCGGCCAAGGCCTACCGCGAGGCGAGCAAGCATCTCACCGTGCCGCTGGTCGACGGCGGCAACCACCGCTTCAAGAACATCAAGGATCCGGTCGGGGTCTGGACCTGGACGCCCGACGGCGCGACTGCGCTTGCGCCGGAGCTGAAGGAAGGGTCCGCACTCTCGCAGCAATACCGCACTGCCATCGTCGGCGTGCTGCCCTTCGCCAATCTCAGCGACGCCCAGGACGAATATTTCTCCGACGGCCTGACCGAGGACCTGATCCACGCGTTGTCGCTGCAATCGTTCTACCGCGTGCTGAGCCGCAACTCGACCTTCGCCTTCAAGGGCAAGAATGTCGGCACCCGCGTGATCGCGCGCGAGATCGACGCCACCTATCTGATCCAGGGCTCGGTGCGGCGCGCCGGCGCCAAGATCCGCGTCACCGCCGAGCTGATCGCGCCGGAGACCGGCGAGCAGCTCTGGACCGGCCGTTACGACCGCGACATCGGCGATCTCTTTGCGATGCAGGACGAGATCACGACCAATCTGTCCGCCGCCATCGCCACCGAGATCGTCCGCGCCGAGGCCTCCGCGCCCGCGCGCCCGACCAATGACATCACCGCCTGGGACCGCTTCCTGAAGGGCCTGTCGCATTATTACCGGCAGACCAAGGAGGATCTGAGCACGGCCGTCGACCTGTTCCGGGAAGCGATCGCGCTCGATCCCAAGCTGTCGATCGCGCATGCCTATCTGGCGACGATCCAGATCCAGAGCATCCAGTTCGGCTGGGTCAAGGGCACGCGCGAGATGTGGGCCGAGGCGATGAGGCTTGCCGAAACCAGCGTCCGGCTCGACCCGCGCTCATCGTTCGCGTTCTCCGTCCTGTCCTGGGCGCACGCATTGGAAGGCCATGACGAGGCGGCGATGGACGCCGCCAAGCGCGCGGTCGCCCTCAACCCCTACGACATGGGCGCGCGCGGCGTGCTCGGCATCTGCCACTTCGTCGTCGGCGAGCACCGGCAAGCGATTGAGCTGTTCTCGATGGCCGCCCAGCGCGACAACAGCGACCCGCGCTATCAATGGGCGGCGCTGAATGCCTTCAGCCACTATCTCGTTGGCCAGTATGACGCGACCCTGTCGTGGGCCCGCGAGCAGCTCTACGTCAATCCGAACCACATGCAGGCGCTCGCGATCCGCGCCGCGGCGCTGGCGCAGCTGGGACGGACCGGCGAGGCGATCGAGGCGACAGGCATGCTGATGGGCAACTACCCGACCCTGAATGTCGACCGCCATTTGCGGAATTTTCACTGGAAGCGGGCCGAGGACATCGCGCATTACCGCGACGGGCTCCTGAAGGCGGGCGTCCCGGCCAGCAAGCTCACCCTGGTCCAGAGCGACGTCAGACGCGCCGCCGAATCCTGAAGGCGAGCCTGCGCATGCGCTGCAATCTCACCTCCGGCTTTATTGACACGACAGTGAATTCAACCACACTTCTCCACACGCTGAAGTAGTATAGATTGCTGCCGGTTTGTTAGCACTTTCCGCGCTTGATCGGCGCGTCTGTATTTCACGATTCGCTGTTTTCAGGATTTTGGGCCATGAACGACTCCGTCTCGAAGCCCCCCATCGATCCATCGATCCAGGTCTCGCCGGACAATCCCTGCCCGTTCCTCCGGGGCCTTGTCGGCGAGGGTTTTGTCGACGGCGGCGCGGTCCCGCTCCGGACGCTGTCGCAGACCATCGCAAATGCAAGCGGCGAGACTGGAGCGAAAAAGACGCTGGCCCGCATCCAAGTCCGCGGCGTTGCGCTGATCGCCAATGGCGCCTGTCACATCCTGCAAAGCATCTTCTGGGGCGCGCAGCTCAATGGCTTGCGCGGCGGCCCGCTCGACAAGCTCGGTGCCGGCTCGCGCATCCTCGGCGTCGACGGGGGCGTCAACGAGGACGAGATTGCGCGGCTCGCGAGTTTCGGCGGCACTTATGCCGATCCCAATGGCGGCACCGAGACCGGGCTCAACGCCTCGCAAATCCAGACCTTCATGAACGACAATCTCAAGCGCGCCGGCAATCAGTCGCGCTGGTATTACCCAATCCTGATGAAGTTCGAATGGCCGGTCCTGCTCAAGATCATGGGCAAGGGTCAGGGTGATGACCGCTATCTCAGCGTGGCCGAGGTGAGGACATTGTTCAACAAGCGCAAATTCCCTGACAGGATCACCCAGCGGGTCGTCAGTCAGCCGGTTACCCCGCCCTCGCTTATATTGCGCGTTGCCGGCGGACTAGCCGCCGCGCTCCTCGTCTTTGGCATCGTGGCGCTGCGCTTTCCCGATCAATTCCAGCCGATGCTTCCCAGCGTCATCGGGCAGTTCGTGGCCCCGTCGTTACCACAGCACGTCGAACCCCGGGCCGCGTACTGGCTCGAGCAAAACTGGGCGCTGGAGGACCGGCACTGGTTTCATCACGCCAGCCAAGGCACGGCGACCTTCCCGGTGCCCTATAGCTGGTTCATGGCGCTCGAGCAGCCGCGGCTTCATTTCTTCGCAAAGCCGGGGATGCTGCATGACAGCGACCATCTGCAGCGCTTCGGCTTCATCCCCAGCCCGCAGACGCTCAACACCGACGACGCCACGCTGCGCCGGTTCGGCTATGCCAACGTCTACGACAAGACGAGGCCGGTGCCGGCACGGCTTTGGGATCCGCCGGTCAACTGGGGCGCCCAGGCTGAAAACGTCGACGGCCTGCCGGTCGGCTTTGCGCGCATGACCGGCGTGCCCGATCCTGCGACCGGCCAGGTCGGCGAGGACCGGATCGGCCTGACCTGTGCCGCCTGCCACACCGGCCAGATCCACTACAAAGGCATCGACATCCGTTTCGACGGCGGCCCGGCGATGACCGACCTCAGGAAGCTGGAGGTCACGACCGGCCTGTCCATCGCCTACACGCTCCTCGTGCCGGGCCGCTTCACACGCTTCGCCGACCGTGTGCTCGGCCCCTCCGCCAGCGATGCGGACCGCGATGCGCTGAAGCAGAAGCTGAGTGCGATCGGCACGTTCCTGGTCGACTGGGAGAAGACCTACAAGAAAACCATCGACGGCAAGACGAGGTTCAACGAGAAGACGAAGCGGGAAGAGCAGCAGCAGGACACCGAGGAAGGTTACGGCCGCCTCGACGCACTCAACCGCATCGGCAATCAGGTCTTCGCCCAGGACATGACGCTGAGCGGCCTCAGCGGCTTCGAGAAGAATCTGCATGCCAAGGACGCGCCGGTCAGCTTCCCGCCGATCTGGACCGTGCCTTGGCTCAAATTCGCGCAATATGACGCTTCCATCGAACAACCGCTGATCCGCAACGCCGGCGAAGCGCTGGGCGTCACCGCGCTGCTCAACTTGTCCGACAATGCACCCAAGGACACGCTGTTCGGCTCATCGATGGACATCAAGAATCTGAACTGGATCGAGGATCTGCTGAAGGGGTCGCCGCCCTATCCGAAAAAGCAGCTCTCCGGACTGACATCACCGAAATGGCCGTCGGACATCTTTGGCAATGCCGCCTGGAAGATCGATGGCGACCGCGTCAAGAATGGCCGTAAGCTCTACGCGCAGATTTGCGCCGAATGCCATCTCGGGCCGGTCAACGATCCCGTGTTCGACACCGAATTTCCCGACCAGAGCATCTGGTCTTCGTCGCGCTGGGAGACCATCGGCAACGACAAATTCCTGAACGAGGTGCAAAAGAGCGTCAAAGGCATGGGGACCGATCCCGCTCAGGCCGGTGTGCTGGCGACGCGGACGGTTCAGGTGCCGGGCTTTCTCAAGCTCGATCCTACGCAGAAGCTCAATGCCTGGTGGAGCTGCAATCTGCCGGATATTTCTTCGACCGACATGCCTTACTCGGTCGGCTTGATGGTGCTCGTCGACATCGTCAGCCGCAAAGCGATGGACGATGCGAAGATCGACCCGAAGGCTCAGCAGATCTGGTGGGGTGCGCGCCAGAATTGCCCGAATCCCGGTCCGCAGCCGCCCGACAAGAAGGAGCCGCCGCCCTGGTATCGCGCGCGCCCGCTCAACGGCGTCTGGGCCACCGCGCCTTACCTGCACAACGGATCGGTACCCTCGCTCTACTGGATGCTGAGCCCCGCGGCCGAGCGCCCCCAATCGTTCTGCATGGGTGGCGGTCGCGACTACGATCCGAAGCAGGTCGGCTTCGCAGTCGTCGATGGCGAGAGCTGCAAGACCGGGCAGTCGCGCTTCTCGACGCGAGCGTCTGATGGCACCGAGATGTTCGGCAACAGCAATGCCGGCCACTCGTTCGATGGCACGCCGGGCCCGGGCAAGGACGGCACCATCGGCCGCGTGCTGAAAGAGCAAGAGCGCTACGATTTGATCGAGTATCTGAAGACGCTGTAGTCAAAGCCCTCGCCGTCATGGCCGGGCTTGTCCCGGCCATCCACGATCTTTACCGCGGCACTGAGAACGTGGATGCCCGGGACAAGCCCGGGCATGACGGAGATTGCGGAACGCTCAGTGGCTCTGGATGCTCCGGGTCTTCATCACTTGAACAGCGGCGTGCCCGGCACGAACGCATCAAATGCGGCCCAGAACTGGGAGCGGTAGCGGTCCTGCTCCTGCAGGATCTCGTGCTTCGAGCCGACGATCACGAGATGGGAGCCGGCGCGCAAATGGTAGGCGAACTCCTCGATCGCCGCGGTCGAAACCACGCTGTCGTTGGAGGCCGCCAGCATCAGGATCGGCTGGCGGATCTCGGACGGGTAGTTCATGCCCTTGAAGACGTTCATCGCACGGAACGCGGTATCGGCCCAGGCGACCGTCGGTGACGCCAGGCCGAGCGTGGGGTCCTCCTCCAGGATCGCGGCGTTGCGCGCATAGCGCACGGGATCGCTGGTCAGGGGATTGTTGATGAAGGGCGACAGCCCGGTGAGGTGGTCGCTGCCGCCGGGAATGTACCCGCCGCCCCGCCCCAGCAACCGCATCGTCTTCAACAGCGCCCGCACTGGAAACGAGGTGGCGCGGCCCGGCAGGTCGATCATCGGCGCCGACAGCACCATGCGGTCGAACCAGCGCTTTTGCGCATGCGCCAGCCGCAACAGCACCGCGCCGCCCATGGAATGGGCCAGCGCGAAGAACGGCGGCGGGCAATCCGGCAGCACCACCTGCTGAACGAAAGTCTCGACGTCGATCTCGTAGTCGGCGAAGTTGCGCACGTAGCCCTTGCGCGGATCGCGCAGGCGGCGCGAGGAATGTCCCTGCCCGCGCCAGTCGAACATCGCCACCGCAAAGCCGCGGTCGCGCAAATCGCGCACGGTCTCGAAATATTTCTCGATCTGCTCGCTGCGCCCGGTGAAGACGCAGACGGTGCCCTTGCGGTTCGCCGGCGGCGCCCAGCGCGCAAAGCGCAGCTCGACGCCATCGGGCGTCTTGATGGTGCCGCTGACGACGTCTTCGGGAACGGGATTGGACGGGATCGAGACCAGCGTCATGATTGGGAGTGCGTGGGCGCCAAGTGCTGCAAATCAGGGGGGCGGGAGCGCCTAAAAGGCGCCATTGCCGCCCTCTTGAACGCTGTCTGGACTCACCCATATCACCTCAGTGCAGGCCGCTACCAGTGTTTCGGAACCGGAACATCAGGCTGCACACAGACTAAAGCCCGGCCCGATTGGCGGGCGGGTTACCCGAACAGTCGCTCAATGGAGGACTTGACCATGCGTACCTACGATCTCACCCCGTTCTATCGTTCCACCGTCGGCTTCGATCGCCTCTTCAACCTGCTCGACCAGACGAGCTCTGACGGCAGCCCCGGTTATCCCCCCTACAACATCGAGCGCACCGGCGAGAACACCTACCGCATCACTGTTGCGGTCTCCGGCTTCGCCAAGGATGAGCTCTCCCTCGTCGCGAAGGAAAACACGCTGACGATCAAGGGCGAGAAAGTCGCCAGCGAGAACTCGAAGTCCGAAGTGCTCTATCGCGGTATCGCCGCCCGAGCCTTCGAGCGCGCCTTCCAGCTTGCCGACTTCGTGCAGGTGAAGGACGCCTCGCTCGAGAACGGCCTGCTCCACGTCGACCTCGTGCGCGAGATTCCCGAAGCCAAGAAGCCGCGCCAGATCGCGATCAACACCGGCGCAGCAAAGGCGCAGGTGATCGAGAGCTCAGTCGCCGCCTAAGCAGCACATAACCTTCAAGGTTGCGAAAACGCCCCGGTGCCCCGGGGCGTTTTTTGCGCTGCATCACAGAGTGGTGAGGATGCGTAACGCCGCGACCTTACGCTCCGTCCTTTGGGCATCGCACCCAAAACAAGACGGAGAACGATCATGACTTTCTGGCGCAGCCTTTTCGTCGCCGCGAGCCTGCTGGCGGCCCCCATCAGCCTTGCCCATGCGCAGACCCCGCAGACGGTGAAGGCGAAGAACGTCGTGCTGGTGCATGGCGCCTGGGCCGATGGCTCGAGCTGGTCGGAGGTGATCCCGATCCTTCAGGCCGCAGGCCTCAACGTCACCGCCGTGCAGAATCCGCTGGGATCGCTCGCCGAGTCGGTCGATGCGACCAAGCGCGCGCTGGCCGAGCAGGATGGTCCGACCGTGCTGGTCGCGCATTCCTGGGGCGGCACCGTGATCAGCCAGGTCGGCACCGATCCGAAGGTCACCGGCCTCGTCTACATCGCCGCGCGCGCCCCCGATGCCAACGAGGATTTCGTCGCGTTGTCGAAGCAGTTTCCGGCGGGACCCGCGCGTGCCGGCGTCGTCGAGCGCGACGGCTACACAAAACTTTCCGAAGATGCCTTCCTGAAATATTTCGCCAACGGCGTCGCGCCGGAACGCGCCAAGGAGCTCTACGCGGTGCAGTGGCCGACGGCCGCCTCGATCTTCGCCGGCCGCACCACTGAAGCCGCCTGGCATTCGAAGCCGAGCTGGTACGCGGTGTCAAAGAACGACGGCACCATCAACCCCGATTTCGAACGCTTCCTCGCCAAGCGCATGAACGCGACCACGATCGAGCTCGATGCCGGCCACCTCTCGCTGGTGTCGCATCCGAAGGAGGTTGCGAATTTGATCCTGGAGGCGGCCGGGTATCCGCGCAGCTGAGCGGCGATCGCTGAAAATGCAAAAGGCGCCTGAGCATTTCGGGCGCCTTTTGTTTTGCTCAGCTGTCTCCGCGCTGTCGCGTCAAGCGCGCGTCGCTCTAATCCAGCCCCTGTGCCGCCGGCATCTCTTGCGTCGGCAAGATCGTTGCCGGCGGCTTCGCCTGACCAATGGTGGGTGCGGCAGCCTCGGCCGGCTTTGCCTGCACGGCGGCCGTCTGCTGCGCCTGCGATGCCTGGACCTGCTGCGCCGTCTGCTCGGCAGGCTTCACTGCCGCGACCGGTGTCTCGACCCGCTGCGGAGCCGCCTTGGGCAGCGGAACGGCGCGGCTGGCGACATGCGGGATCGGCGCCGGCGGGCGCGGCGGGCCACCGCGGACCATGGTCGGCGGCGGCAGGGCGCTTTGCGGCCGGTAAGGTGCAACCGAAGGCTCCTCATAGGCCGGCGCCATGCCATAGGCATCAGCCGCCGGCATGAAGCGGATAATCCGCCCGTCGCGGGCATCGATCACGAGCCGGCCGTCGTCGCCGCGACGGTCGATCACTGCGATGGTGTAGACGGCGCCACGCAGGCGCGGGATGCCGAGCGGCGAGAAGCCGTTTTCGCGCAACACCGCGTAAACCTCGGTGGGCGGCAGCAGCGCCGGCGCCGGGCCGCGCTCCTCATAACCATAACCATAGCCGTAGCGCGGCGGCAGCGGTGGCGCGGTGTCCGGTGGCCCGTAGGGTCCCTCGAAATCCGACACCGCGATCATGGCCCCGCCGGAAAGACCGCTCGCCGGAATCTGAGCCTGAGCAGCGGTTGCGGCTAGCGCCAGGGTGGCCGCGGCCACACATCCTGTGAAAAACTTCATGGTCGACACGCTCCTGTCAGGCCCCCGGATGGTCGCGCTCTTTCGCTTCTTGCGGCGTGGCGCGCCTTTCGAAGGGGCGATCCGAAGCTTCATTCGGGATTTCGGCGTCGGCAGGGCCGGATCAGGGCGCGTTTGCTTCAAAACCGGGGCCGCGCGCCATTCAGAAAGCGGCGATTGACGCTTTGGGAATCGGGACTTTCGCGCGCTTGTGTGATAGACAAAAATTTGGCAAGGTGATGTTTAGGACAGGAAGACTGTCTCAATTTTGCTTGCGGTTCCGGCATAGGGATTGCAACAAAAATCGGTGCTCTCGAGCGCCGCGAAGGTACCAGGCAAAGCCGTTCTCGGGGACGAAGAGCGCCTTGGCCTGAATTTAAGAAAATGCGGCTCGCAGAGGACGAGCGGTGGCCCAAAACCGGGTGCCGCGGGACGCCCAAGGTGCGCCGAAGATGGCGGTGAGGCAGCTTGCCGCATGGAGAGGACGAGGACATGAACGGGTCGCAATTCGAGCGCGCAAACATCGTGGCAGAAGAGCTGTCGGCGACGGTCGCCTCGAAAACGACCGATCCGATTCAGGAACACAATTCGCGCCCGCCGGCCGAAGGTCTCTACGATCCGAGCCTGGAGAAGGATTCCTGCGGCGTCGGCTTCATCGCCAACATCAAGGGCAAGAAGTCCCACGAGATCGTCTCGGACGCGCTCAGCATCCTCTGCAACCTCGAGCACCGCGGCGCCGTCGGCGCCGACCCGCGCGCCGGTGACGGCGCCGGCATCTTGGTCCAGATCCCGCACGCCTTCTTCAGCCGCAAGGCCAAGGAGATCGGCTTCGCGCTGCCCGCGCCCGGCGAATACGCCATCGGCGCGCTGTTCATGCCGCGCGACACCGCCTGGCGCAACGTCATCAAGAGCATCATCGCCGACCAGATCAAGGCGGAAGGCCTGACCCTGCTCGGCTGGCGCGACGTGCCGACCGACAATTCCTCGCTCGGCGTCACCGTGAAGCCGACCGAGCCCGCCTGCATGCAGGTGTTCATCGGCCGCAACGGCACCGCCAAGACCGAGGACGATTTCGAGCGCCGGCTGTATATCCTGCGCAAGTCGATCTCGCAGGCGATCTACCAGCGCCGCGACCGCGGGCTCGCAGGCTATTACCCCTGCTCGATGTCCTGCCGCACCGTGATCTACAAGGGCATGTTCCTCGCCGACCAGCTCGGCAAATACTATCCCGATTTGCACGAGAAGGATTTCGAGAGCGCGCTCGCGCTCGTTCACCAGCGCTTCTCGACCAACACCTTCCCGGCGTGGTCGCTGGCGCATCCCTACCGCATGATCGCGCATAACGGCGAGATCAACACGCTGCGCGGCAACACCAACTGGATGGCGGCGCGCCAGGCCTCGGTGAGCTCCGAGCTGTACGGCAAGGACATCAACCGGCTGTGGCCGATCTCCTACGAAGGCCAGTCGGACACCGCCTGCTTCGATAACGCGCTCGAATTCCTGGTGCAGGGCGGCTACTCGCTGCCGCA